>DATJWM010000130.1:0-66436 GCA_035501255.1 Mycobacteriales bacterium
TCCACCGAGACGGTCATCCGCGTCGACCCGAGTCGGCGGGATGTCGCGGCGCTCGATGCGCCCGTCCGGATCGATGCGGAAGACGGTCTCTTTGAGGCAGCTCGGCCCCGAGCAAGCGGGGGCCAGAGCCCAGGCGTAGCCATCCGACCCGGACAATTGATCAACCCGGTGACTTGGCACCCGAAGCGGGCGCCAAGTCAGGCCACCGTCGACGGTCCGGTACACCCTCCTGCCCCAGAGGTATCCGATCGTCGGCGAGACGAACGTCACATCTGAGACCGCCTCGGACTGGTAGTTCTCTCTCGGTGCGCCGGGCACGACGTGCCACGTGCGACCGCCGTCATCGGTGCGCGCCAGCTCGGCGTGAGTGTCGAATGGGCGGAAGTACCCGCGCGCCCGGAAGCCCCAGACGAACGCGGTGGTCGGTGTGGTCATCGCCAGGGAGGTTGCAGCCATGGTCGGTATCCGGGCGAGCTGGGCTGCACTCAGCCGGCGATGGTGGGGTCGGCGATGATGCGATCCGGCCGGCGCCGGCGGCACCACAACGACCGGGGTGGCCAGCGCAGGCGTGTCCCGAGTGGACGGGGGGTGCGACGGCGGTGCGCACGCGGCCACGGCCACAAATCCCACTGATGCCAGGCAACGCGCGCCGACCGCTGCCTTCACACCCTGGGAGACGATCTGGTCGGGCGCCGGGTTGGGGGGCTTGGTGTTCGTCGACCTTCGATCAGCTAGTCGGCGAGGACACGCAGTGCCTGGGCGGGGAGGTAGACGTGCACCGGAGTGCCGTGCTCGAGGGGTACGGCGCTGCCGTCGCCGTTGACCTGGGCCTGGAGGAGGTCGCCCGCCGCGAGCCGCACGAACACCTGAGTCGACGCGCCGAGGAACACGCTGCGTTCGATCATCGCCGGAGCGCGGTTGTCGCCGGCGCTCCCGTGCGGTTCGAGCGAGACCTGCTCGGGGCGGATGCACAACTTCGCGGCCCCGGTTGAGGTGGGCGTCGCGCCGTCGACGTACAGAACGGATTCGCCCAGCTTCACCGCGCACCGCGGGTTCGGTCCGGTCGCGATGACGTTGACGTCCATCAGGTTGGAGATGCCGAGGAAGTCGGCAACATACGCCGTTGCCGGTGCCTCGTAGACCTCGCGCGGCGACCCGACCTGAGCGAGCTTGCCGTCGCACATCACGGCGAGGCGGTCCGACATCGTCAGAGCCTCTTCCTGATCGTGCGTGACGTAGAGGAAGGTGATGCCGACCCGTTCCTGGAGGGCTTTGAGCTCGACCTTCAACGCCCGCCGCAACTTGGCGTCCAACGCTCCGAGCGGCTCGTCGAGCAGGAGGACGGAGGGGTTCAATACGAGCGCGCGGGCCAGTGCCACCCGCTGTTGCTGACCTCCGGACAGCTCGCTCGGGCGACGCTTGAGATAGCTGCTCATCTCGACCAGCGCGAGCGCGTCGGCGACCTTCGTCTCCTTCTCCTGCTTGGACATCTTGCGGTAGCGCAACCCGAACGCGACGTTGTCCCGGACGGACAGGAACGGGAACAGCGCGTAGCTCTGGAAGACCGTGTTGACATTGCGCTTCTCCGGCGGGACGCGCGAGACGTCGACCCCATCGAGCAGGATCTGGCCGGACGTCGGTTGCTCGAATCCGGCGATCATGCGCAGGGTCGTCGTCTTTCCGCAGCCGGAGGGACCGAGCAGGGAGAAGAACTCGCCGCTGGCGATGTCGAGGTCGACCTCGTCGACGGCCGTCTCGGTGAAGCGCTTGGTCAGCGCCTTCAGCTCGATCCGCCCGCCTGCCATCGACGCCCTTACTTCTTCGCCGTACGGCGGGAGCTTCGGGGTCGGGAGGCCGGCGCCGAGGCAGGCTGCCGGCGGCGCCGATGGCTCCACCGGAAGCCGAGTTGTGCAGCGGCGAAAGTCATGACCAGCCGGAACGCGCGGGTCTCGTCGACGACGGGATCCGCGAGCGCCGCCTGCACGGCGAATCCGTCGATCATCGCGGAGAGCGCGATCGCGAAGTCGGCGGGATCAACACTCGCGAACTCGCCGCGTTGCTGACCGTCGATGACCAGGTCGGTGATCGTGCGCCGCCAGTGGTCGTCGAACTCCTGACGCACCTTGGCGACCTCCGGGTGGCGAGCGGCCTGCGCCCACAAGTCGAGCCAGATCACCCACGACACCCGGTCCTCGCCTTCCACCTCGGGAAGGCAGCTCATCGCGACGAGCTCTTCGAGCCTGCCGGCGGCGCTTTCGATCGTCGCGATCCGGGCGGTTCCTTCGGCGTACCAGCGGTCCTCGTTGAGCCGGATCGCCTCGGTGAGCAGCTGGTCGCGGGTCTTGAAGTAGTAGATGACAAGCGCGGGACTCGTCCCGGCGTACGCGGCGACGTCGGCGATCCGGGTCTCGGGGAATCCGCGCTCGGCGATGACGGCGAGCGCAGCGTCGAGCAACTGCTCGCGGCGGCCGTCACTGGATGCGGAGTCGGCGGGCTGGACAGGCTGGGCGGTCATGGCATCGACCCTACGAGGGTGGCGATGAATCTCATCCGATCTCCTGCCCGAGAACTCTTGTCCCGGACCTTACCAGTTCCTAAACTGAATGTTCAGTCAAACATGTGCCACACTGCGAACCTGCGACCGTGCCCCGAACCTGCGACTGTGCAGGCCGGCGATGAGGAGACTCCATGAGCAGCAACACCTACGACGCGATCATCGTCGGTGGCGGCCATAACGGCCTGGTGTCAGCGGCGTACCTGGCCAGGTCCGGAGCCCGCACGATCGTCCTGGAATCCCGGCACAAGACGGGCGGGGCGGCGACGACCGAGTCACCGTGGCCGGATGCGCCGGAGTTCAAGGTGACCCGGCTGTCCTACGTGATGAGCCTGCTTCCGCCGACGATCATGCGCGAGCTGTCCCTCGAGCGCCACGGCTACAAGGTCTATCCGATGGGGCCGTACTACCAGGCGTTCGCCGATGGGGGCTCGATCAAGATCCTCGCGGACGACGCCCGCCGCAACCACGACGAGATCTCGAAGTGGTCGAAGAAGGACGCCGAGGCGATGGTGAAGTGGGACGCCTGGATGGGCGGGCTCGCCGACGTTCTCGGGCCGCTTCTGCTGAAGGTGCCGCCGAAGATCGGCTCGCGCCGACCGCGCGATCTCTACGAGACCTTGCGGCTGGCCTGGAGCCAGCGCGGCATGAACGTCCGGACCATCGGTGACGTCACCCGGCTGATGGCGATGAGCATCGCTGACCTGCTCGACGACTGGTTCGAGTCGCCGCAGGTGAAGGGCGCGATGGCGGTCAACGGCGTCATCGGCACCTGGGCCGGCCCGTACGAGCCCGGCACGGCGTATGTGATGGCGCACCACTCGATCGGCGACATCGGTGACGGGCACCTCGGCAACTGGGGCTTCCCCGAGGGTGGCATGGGCGGCGTCTCGCGAGCGATCGAGAACTCCGCGCGCAGCTTCGGTGCCGAGATCCGCACCGACGCCCGGGTCGACCGGTTGATCGTCGAGGGCGGAGAGGTCAAGGGCGCCGTGCTTGCGGGCGGTGAGGAGCTGCGTGCGCCGATCGTGATCTCCAGCCTGCACCCGCGCACGGCATTCCTCGACCACGTCGGGCGCGCGAACCTGCCGGCGGACTTCGCCCGCGACATCGAGAACTGGAAGACCCGCAGCGGCGTGGTGAAGATCAACCTTGCGCTCTCCGAGCTGCCGAACTTCACCGCCGACCCGGGAACGAACCAGCAGGAGCACCACACCGGCTCGGTCGAGATGGCGCCGACGATGGAGTACATGGAGACCGCGTTCCAGGAGGCACGCACCGGCAAGGCGGCGACCCGGCCGTTCAGCGACGGCGTGATCCCCTCGACGTTCGACAAGACGTTGTGTCCGGAGGGCACGCACATCATGTCGCTGTTCACCCAGTGGGTGCCTTCGGAGTGGAGCGAGACGCCGCATCAGGAGGAGCTCGAGGCCTACGCCGACCGGATGGTCGACTGCTATAACGAGCTAGCGCCGAACTTCAGGGCCTCGATCATCCATCGCGACGTCGTCGG
This sequence comes from Mycobacteriales bacterium, assembly GCA_035501255.1. Taxonomy (GTDB): domain Bacteria; phylum Actinomycetota; class Actinomycetes; order JAFAQI01; family JAFAQI01; genus JAFAZI01. The sequence goes on from DATJWM010000130.1 coordinate 4,068, forward strand.
TCCGTATGAGATGGAGCAGGAGTACGGCCTGATCGGCGGCAACATCTTCCACGGCGAGCTCTCGCTCGAGCAGCTGTTCCACATGCGTCCCGCTCCGGGGTACGCCGACTACCGCACCCCGATCAAGGGCCTGTACAACGCCAGTTCCGCGACCCACGCGGGCGGTGGCGTGTGCGGGATCCCGGGCTGGCAGGCGGCAAAGGCGGCGATCCGCGACAGCACGACGCCGAAGGCTCGGCTGGCGGCGCGCAAGTCCGGCCGCTGAGCAGGGGCGTGGCGGGCGCCGTACCTTCTGCTGTGGGCTCCTCGGTGCCGGACTCGGCGTTGCGGCGGATGCTGGAACCGCGCACGGTTGCCGTCGTCGGCGCCTCCGCGCGTCCGGGAAGCTTCGGCGAGCGGATGGTCGCCGAGATCCTCGCGAGCGCGGCTGAGCTCGACGTTCACCTGGTGAATCCGGGCTACGACACGATCCTCGGCCGGCCGTGCGTGCCGTCCCTCGACGAGATCGCCGGGCCGGTCGACCTCGTCATGCTCGGGGTGGGCGATGCGTCCCTGGAGGCGGAGCTGACCCGCGCGGCGAAGCGCGGCGACGGCGGCGCTCTCGTCTTCGGCAACGCCTATGAGGAGCCGGCCGAGGGCGCCGACCCGCTACGTCTGCGGCTCGCGGCGATCGCTCGTGACGCCGGGATGGCGATGTGCGGCGCGGGGTGCATGGGGTTCGTCAACGTCGCGCGCGGGGTCCGGGCGATCGGATACCTCGAGCCCGACCCGCTGCCGGCCGGTGGGGTCGCGCTCGTCACGCACTCCGGGTCGATGTTCTCGGCGCTTCTGCGCGCCCGCCGCGGGTTCGGCTACTGCCTGGCGGTGTCCTCCGGTCAGGAGCTGGTGACACCGGCTGCGGCGTACCTCGATTACGCGCTGGGGCTCTCCGAGACGACGGTCGTCGCGCTCGTGCTCGAGGCGATCCGTGACCCGCTGCGCTTGCGTGCTGCGCTACGGACCGCGGCGGATCGCGACCTGCCGGTGGTGCTCCTGCCGGTCGGCGTGAGCGAGGCGGGGCGGTCGATGGTCGCGGCCCACTCCGGCGCGATCGCGGGTGGATCCGGGGCGTGGGAGGCGCTCTCGGACGCCTACGGCGTCCACCTCGTGTCGGACGCCAGCGAGCTACTTGACACCGTCGAGGTGTTCGCCGCGGGCCGGCGCGCACGTCCGCGGTCGGGGTACGACGCGGCCGGGATCGCCGCCGTACTGGACTCCGGCGCCGAGCGTGCGTTGCTCGTCGATGTCGCAGCGGAACTCGGCGTACCGTTCGCGGCCGTCGGTGCGCGCACGACCGCGGCGCTCGAGGCCCGGCTCGATCCGGGTCTGGTCGCGGCGAACCCGCTCGACGTCTGGGGCAACGGCGCGGACACCGAGGCGTTGTTTGCCGACTCGCTGGTGGCGCTCGGTCGTGACCCCGCCGTGCGTGCCCTCGCCCTCGCGGTCGACCTGGTTGAGGAGTACGACGGCGACGACTCCTACCGCGACGCGGTTCTGTCCGCGTCCGCGGTGCTGGACCTTCCGGTCGTTGTCGTGAGCAACGTGCCCTCCGCACTCGACCGGCCGGCGGCCGCCCGCCTGCGTGCCGCCGGGGTCCCCGTGCTCGAGGGGACCCGAAGCGGCCTGCTCGCACTGCGTCACCTGCTCGCGCATGCTGATCGGGACGTCGTGACCGCGGACCCGGGCGCGGTCGACGACGCGCGGCGGGAGCGGTGGATCCGGCGGCTGCGCAACGGGCCGCTCGACGGTGCCGAGGCGTTCGCGCTGCTCGCCGACTACGGCATCACGGTGGTGCCGGTCATGGCCGCGGCCGACGAGCCGGCGGTGATCGCGAGCGCACGCAAGCTCGGCTATCCCGTCGTCCTGAAGACCGACACGGCGATCGACCACAAGACCGATGTCGGCGGGGTCGTCACCGGTCTGGCCGACGAGCATGCTCTGGTCGCGGCGTACCGGGACCTTGCGGGCCGGCTCGGGCCGCAGGTGATCGTCTGCGCGCAGGCGGCGTCCGGGGTCGAGGTGCTCGTGGGGGCGGTCCGTGACCCCGCGCTCGGCATGCTCGTGGTCGTCGGGGTCGGCGGGGTGCTCGTCGAGCACCTCGGCGAGCGCGCGGTCACGTTGCCGCCGGTCAGCGCGGCCGGGGCGCTTCGCCTGGTTGGCCAGACGGCGCTCGAGGGCCTGCTGGCGCGACCCCGCCGCGGCGCGCCCGCGGACCTAGCCGCGCTCGGCTCGCTGGTCACGGCGTTCTCGGTGCTCGTCGCCGAGCTCGGCGAGGAGCTGGAGGCGATCGACCTTAACCCGGTGATCTGTACGCCGGACGGTGCGATCGCGGTCGACGTACACGTCGCGAAACGGCGTGACGCCGTTTCGCCCTAGCAGGTACGGCGTGACGCTGTGATGGCTATGGCGTAACGGCGTGACGCCGTTTTAGAAGATCACGTAGAGCTTGCGCAGGGTCTCGTGGATCTGCCACGTGCCGGCCCATCCCTTCGGGAACACGACCGCGTCACCCGCGCCGACGTCGAGCGGCTCGCCGCCCTCGACCGTGACCGTCATCCGGCCCGAGATGATGTAGATCTCCTCGTGGGTCTCGAGCTTCCAGTACGACGGTCCGGCGGTGCACTCCCAGATCCCGACCTCCTGCTCGCCGTCGTTCCACAGGGTGTATCCGGCGGTCTGCATGGGGGTGTCGGGGTCGGTCGCTTCCTCGAGCGGGCCCCAGTCTTCGAGCTCACCGCCGGCGGCGATGTTGAGCAAGTGCGGGGTGGCAACGGTGTCGGGGCTCATCGGTGGGGATCCTCTCGGTCGTGCGGTCGATTGTCGGGGTACGGCGGTGGGGTGCTACGCGGTCGGCGCATCCGGGAACGGGAGGGCGATCGGGTCGGCCGGCAGGCGGCTGCGTCCGTCGGCGTCGAAGCGGTCGAGGCCGAGGTCGGTGACGTCGGTGACGTCGGTCGTACCGGTGAGCGCGAGATCCGCGGCAACCCGGGAGACGCCCGGACCCCACATCATCCCGTGCCCACCTGGCGCGGCGACCGTCACGCCGGCGAGGACGCCGTCGTCGGTGATCGCCGGCCCGAGGATCGGAAGATGGTCGGGGGTGAAGTCGATCGTCGCTGCCCAGCACCGGCGCAGGCCCAGCCCGTCGGTCGCGGGCACCAGCTCCGCGAGCCGCCGGCGCATCTTGGCGAGGTAGGGCTCGTCGATCTCGCGGGCCTTACCGGGCGGCTCGTCCGGGTTGCTCATGCCGAACAGCAGCCCGCGTTCCTCCGGCCGCCAGTACAGGCCGGCGACGACGTCGAAGACCATCGGCGTGCGGGCCGGGTCGAACGCGTCGTGCGGCTCGGTCACCGCAATCTGGTGGCGCACACCACCAACCGGGATCCGGATGCCGGCCAGCGCACCGATCGCGGCGAGCTTCGGGCCGCCGGTCAGTACGACCCGGTCGCTCGCGATCGTGCCCGCCGAGGTCTCGACGTGCGTGACCCGGTCGCCGGTGGTCCGTACGCCGGTGAAGCGCACCCCCTCCCGCACGTCCACGCCGGCCTGGACGGCCGCGACCGCGTAGGCGAGGACGTTGCGAGGCGGGGTGATGTAGCCGTCGCCGGCGAAGTAGGTGCCGCCCACGGTCTTGCCCGGCGCCATCGTCGGCGCGAGCGCGTCCAGCTCGCCCGGGGTGACCCAGCGCGCGTCGAGACCCGCCTCGTGCTGCATCGCGAGCCGGGCGCGCGCGGCCGCGATGTCGGTCTCGGTGAAGCAGGGAAGCAGGTAGCCCTGCGGGGTGAATCCGGAGTCGAGCCCAAGGCGGTCGCGCTGGGTGAGGTAGAAGCGCCGCGACCACTCGCCGAGGTCCACCGCCCACCGGGTGCCGCCCTGGCTGCGGACGATCCCCGCGGCCCGGCTGCTGGCGCCCTGCCCGAGCCGGTCGGACTCGAGCAGGACCACGCGGTCGAGCCCCGCCTGGGCGAGGAAGTAGGCGCACCAACCGCCCACCGTTCCACCGCCGACGACGACCGCGTCGGCGGTGTCGGCGGTGTCGGGGGAGGATGCCCGGGTCGCAGCGGGGTACGCCGAGGGGGTCTGCGCCATTGGCACGGCACCGACGCTCGCATAGACTGAACATTCAGTCAAGCGCTCGACGACGCCCGTAGCAACCGGATGGCGAGGGGTTCGGATGTACCACCTGAGCGAGACCGATCTCGACCTCCAGCGCCGAGCCGCGACCTTCGCGGACGAGCTGATCCCGTACGAGGTCGAGGCCGAGCTGAACGACGGCGAGCTTGCCCCGGAGGTCGCGAAGGCGCACAAGGCGCGGGCGCAGGAGCTGGGTGTGTTCGCCACGAACATGCCGGTCGAGCTCGGCGGCGGCGGCGCGACGATGCTCCAGCAGGTGCTCGTCCAGGAGCAGGTCGGCCGGGTCACGAACGCGCTCGCGTGGGTCGCAGCGACGCCGCCCTCGTGGATGCCGGCGGTGGCGACGGAGTACCAGATCGAGACCTGGATCCGGCCGACGGTCGCGGGCCGGCGTGAGGAGTGCTACGCGATCACCGAGGAGGGCGCGGGATCGAACGTCGACGACATCGTCGCGACCGTTCGCCGGGATGGCGATGATTACGTCCTCGACGGGGTGAAGTGGCACGTCACGTCGTACAACTCGGCCGACTACACCTTCTTCCAGGGCAAGCTGGTCGACGGCCCGAACGCCGGGCAGCACGCGATGCTGCTCGTCGACATCCCGTCGCCCGGCGTCCGCGTCGAGCGCACGCCGGCGTACTCGCACACGATCAGCCACCACCATCCGATCGTCGCGTTCGAGGGCGTCCGAGTGCCGGCCGCGAACCTCGTCGGCGCCGAGGGTGACGGCATGCGTTTCGCCTACGAGTGGTTCCGATTCGAGCGAATGATGGTCGCCGCGCGCTGCATCGGCGCGGCGCAGCGGCTGGTGGAGGAGATGACCGCGTTCGCGACCGAGCGGGTGGTCGGCGGCGTACCGATCGCTAGCTTCGGCACGGTCGAGGCGATGCTCGCCGACAGCCTGACCGAGCTGTACGCCGCCCGATCCATGGTCTATGAGACCGCCCGCGGCGCGGACGAGGGCCGCGACGTCAAGGTGCAGCACATCCAGTGCTCGATGGCGAAGCTGTACGCGTCGGAGATGGCGAACCGGGTTGCCGACCGCGCGGTGCAGGTGTTCGGCGGTCGCGGTTATATGCGGGAGAACGTCGCGGAGCGGTTCTACCGCGAGCTGCGGGTGGAACGGATCTGGGAGGGCACGAGCGAGATCCAGCGCTCGATCATCGGCGCCCGGATGGCAAAGGCCGGCGTCGCGGATCTGGTCTGACCGGCCCCACCGGCCAACTGTCAGTTGTCGGGCGAATTCGTGCAAAAAACGCCCGACAGCTGACAGTTTGGCGAGAAGCTAGCGTCGGCGTATGGGTGAGGCTCCGGTATCTGTTGTCGGGCCGAAGCACGAGCTCGTGCAGCGTTACCTCGCGATCCAGAACAACACCCGGCCCAACCCGCAGCGGCTGATCGTTCTCGACGGCCTCTGGGAGCTCGAGTCGGCCGTCGCGGCGGGCCTGCCGCTCGTCGCCCTGCTGCTGTGCCCGCAGCGGTTCCGGGGCAATCGCGCGTCCGACGTCGCCCGCAAAGCGGAGGCGCTCGCCGACGCCGTACTCAGCATCGGGCCGAAGCTCGCCGATCGGCTCTCCGACCGCGATACCTCCGACGGCCTCGCCGCGATCGCGGTATCGCGGCAGTGGACGCTCGCCGACCTCGACGTCCACGATCCGGCGCTGGTCTTGGTCCTCGACGGCCTCGAGGTGCTGGGCAATGTCGGTACGGCGGTTCGCTCGGCGCAGGCGAGCGGCGCCGCCGCCGTCGTCCTCACCAACCGCAGAGTGCGGCTCACGCATCCGCGGCTGATCCACGCGAGCATGGCGGCCTCGCTGACCATGCCGATGGTCGAAGCGTCGGTGTCCGAGCTTGCTGGCTGGCTGGCGGGCAACGGCTTTCAGACCGTGCTGGCGGACACCGATGCGGCCACGACGTACAAGGCGTTCGGCTATGGCCGTCGGGTCGCCGTCGTCCTGGGCAGTGAGCGCTATGGCATCCACCGCGATTGGCGGGCGGTGCCGGCCGAGGCCGTGTCGATCCCGATGGCGGGCGGGGTCGACTCGCTGAACGTCGCGAACGCGGCGACCATCCTGCTGTTCGAGATCGCCAGCCGCCAGCGGCCGGGGGACTTCGGCGAGGCAGGCACGAGCCCCAACGACGCGAGGCCCCTCCAAGTATGAGTTGGAGGGGCCTCGCCGGTTCCGCTGCACCGGCACATCGATTGCTCGACCCACTGTGCGTTGCGTTACCGGTACCAGTGTCCGAAGATCGGAGCCGGTTGCCCGGTCCTGTCGGGGTTTCCCCCGGCTCTCCGTTGCCTGGTGACAGGGAGATTTCTAGCGGGTCGATGGATGCTGCGCAAGGGGTTTTCCCTAGCAATTTCAAGAAATTTTGGCCATCCACAGGATGTCCACCGAAGGCGCCGAGTTATCCCCCGACCGCGCCTGTCGTCCACCGGTTTATCCACAGCGGATCAGTGAACCGTTACCCCTAGCCCGCTACGGCCAACGGTTCACTGATCGGGGTGGAGCTAACCGGAGCATTCGCTCCGGTTAGAGTGGGACACCATGACGGGGGAGCGCCGGGTCGGTCGGAACGCGATCTTCGCGGTGCTCGCCGTCGCGGTCAGTGCGTACGCGCTGCTCCAGTCCCTCGTCGTCCCCGTGCTCGCCACCATCCAGGCCAGCCTGCACACCTCACAGAACACCGTGACGTGGGTGTTGACGGCGTACCTGCTGTCGGCGTCGGTGTTCACCCCGATCGCCGGCCGGCTCGGGGACATGTGGGGCAAGGACCGGATGCTGGTCGCCTGCCTCGGTGCGTTGGCCCTCGGCTCTTTGCTGGCGGCGGTCGCGACCTCGATCGGCGTGATGATCGTCGCGCGGGTCATCCAAGGCATCGGCGGCGGCGTCATCCCGCTGTCCTTCGGAATCATCCGCGACGAGTACGAACCGGAGCGGGTGGCCGGCGCGGTCGGGACCGTGGCCGGTCTCACGGCGGCCGGGAGCGGGATCGGTCTCGTGCTCGCGGGCCCGATCGTGCACTCGCTGAACTACCACTGGCTGTTCTGGATCCCGATGGTCGTGAACGCCGCCGCGATGGTTGCCGCGCGCTACGTGATCCCGCCATCGCCGACTCGCGCCGAGGGTCAGCTGAGCTGGCTTGCGATCGGGTTGCTCTCGTCCTGGCTCGTGGCCTTGTTGGTCCCGGTCAGCGAGGCGCCGACGTGGGGCTGGGGGTCGCCCCGTGTGCTGGGACTTCTCGCAGCCGCGGTCATCCTGTTCGTCGCGTGGATCGTGGTGGAGTCGCGGGCGAGGCATCCGCTGATCGACATGAAGATGATGCGGCTGCCGATCGTGTGGACGACGAACCTGGTCGCTTTCCTGTTCGGGATCGGGCTCTACGCGACCATGGCGTTCATCCCCGAGTTCATGCAGACCCCCACCTCGGCCGGCTACGGGTTCGGTGCGAGCATCACCCACTCCGGCCTGCTGATGTTGCCGCTCGGGGCGGTCATGTTCGTGGTGTCGCTGCTGTCGGGCCGGCTCACCGTGCGGTTCGGAGGCAAGGCCCTACTCGTCACCGGATCCGTGGCGATGGTCGCGAGCTTCCTGCTGTTGACCTTTGCCCACGACGACCAATGGCAGCTCGTGACCGCCCTCGCGATCCAGGGGCTGGGCTTCGGCCTCGCGTTCGCGGCCATGTCGAGCCTGGTCGTCGAAGGGGTGCCGGCGAGCCAGACCGGAGTCGCCAGCGGGATGAACGCCAACATCCGGACGGTCGGCGGATCGATCGGCGCCGCGATCGCGAGCACGATCATCACCTCGGGCGTCGCAACCGGAGAGTTCCCGAAGGCCTCCGGCTACGACCACGGGTTCGCCTTCCTGGCGGTGACCGCGATCGCAGGTGCGCTCGCCTCGCTGTTGGTTCCCGCGGTACGACGGCACCTCGGCGCGCAGGAGTACGACGCAGCCCAGCCACACGCCGAGCTCGGCATGGTGGCGGCCGGCACGCTGATCGGCAGCGACCCGGAGTGACGGCCGCCACCGCACCGCTCGACCGGCCGTTGCGCCGTGATGCTGCCGAGAACCGCGCGCGCGTGCTGGCGGCGGCGACCCAGGTCTTCACCGAGCAGGGGCTCGGGGCGAGCGTCGAGGAGGTCGCGCGCGTGGCCGGGGTCGGGATGGGCACGCTGTACCGGCGGTTCGCGACCAAGGATGCACTGATCGGTGCGCTGGTCGCGGTCATGCTCCAGGAGACGCTCGAGTTGGCCGAACAGGCGCGGGCGATCGGCGGCGGGCGCGGCCTCGAGTCGTTCCTGGAGACCTCGAGCGCCTACCAGGCGGAGCATGTCGGCTGCCTCGACCGGCTCTGGGAGGTCGGTCCGGATGAGCCGTCGGTGCGCGCGATCAGGCGCACGATCGACCGCCTGCTGGCGGACGCCAAGGCGCGCGGCCGGGTTCGCGCGGAGATCGCCAACACCGACGTGACGATGGTGATGTGGTCGATCCGAGGGGTGATCAGGACCAGCCATCGGGTCGCCCCGCACGCTTGGCGCCGTCACCTCGATCTCCTGCTCGCCGGGTTGCGGCCGGCGGGCGAGCCGCTCGGGCACCCGCCGCTCACTCGTGCGCAGGTCGACGCCGTCGTCGGCAAGGTCTGAGCGTCCGCGGGCGCGGCTTGGGCCCCCCACCTTCGCAACATGGACGACTCGCGGGCACGGCAGACTGTCGCCATGCAGGTGCGCTCCGCGGTTCCGGTGATCGACCTCGCCCCCTGGTACGCCGGCGATCCGACGTCGCGCGAGCAGGTGGCGGCAGCGGTCGACACCGCGCTGTGCGAGATCGGGTTCCTGATGGTCCGCAATCACGGCGTACCCCTGCAGTTGCGTGACGAGGTGCGCGCGGCGGCGCGCACGTTCTTCGCGCTGCCGCCGGAGGTCAAGGCGCGCTATCGCATCCGGGTCGGCGCACACACTTGGCTGCCGCGCGGCTGGCAGCCGGTCGGCGCCGAGGCGAACGCAAACTCCGACGCCGGGGTCAGCGCGCCCGCCGACCTCAAGGAGTCCTTCGACGTCGCGTGCTTCGAGCGCACCGGCGATCCCGCCGTCGACCGAGAGTGGTTCACCGACAACGTCTGGCCGCAAGAGGTGCCGGCGTACCGGCGGTCGGTTACGGCGTACCTCGTCGAGATGCACCGGCTGGTCGACGACCTGCTGACGATCGCCGCGGTTGCGCTCGGGCTGCCGGAGGACGGGTTCCTCAGGCAGGCTCGCCACCCGACCTGGTCGTTCTACACGCACTGGTATCCGGCGCTCGCCGCGGTGGGTACGCCGGTTCCGGGGCAGCTGCGGATCGGCTCGCACACCGACTTCGGCACCTTCACCATCCTTGACCGCGAGCGGGGAACCGGTGGGCTTCAGGTGCTGGGCAAGGACGGGGAGTGGGCGGACGCACCGTGGGTGGACGGCGCGTTCACGATCAACATCGGCGACATGATGGCCCGCTGGAGCGGGGACCGCTGGCTGTCCAACCGGCACCGGGTGCTTGCCCCCGATCCGAGCGCCCCGGATGAGGACCTCGTCTCGCTCGTCTACTTCCACGAAGCAGACCCGACGGCGGTCCTGCACAGCGTCCCGCCGCCGGTCGGCCGACTGTCCCACGAGCCGGTCGTCGCGGGGGAGTACCTGCGCGCGAAGCTCGCGGCGATCTCGATCGGGTAGTGCGATGAGCGAGCCGCGAGACCTGCGCGATCACATCATCGTGTGCGGGCTGCACGGCGTCGGCCTGCTCAGTGTCGAGCAGCTCGTGCACGTCGGGCGCCGGGTGGTCGTGATCGACCCGCATCCGGAGCCGCGCCACCAGGCCGCACTTGCCGCGATGGACGTGCCCCTGGTGGTCGCCGACCCGCGCGATCCGGAGGTGTTGAACCGCGCCGGGCTCACGACCGCGACGGCCGTGCTGTGCGTGCAGCGCGACGACCTGGACACGCTGGCGACCGCCCTGCTCGTGCACGAGCTGCGCGCCGACATCCGCCTTGCCGTCCGGCTCGACAACACCGGCGTTGGTGGCGCCCTCGCCTCGATGACGGGCATCGGCACGGTGCTCAACCGGGCGGGGATCGCGGCGCCGTCGATCGTCGAGGCCTGCCAGCAGACCACCGATCACAAGATCGAGATCGACGGGACGACTTTCGTCGTCGCCGAGCTGGTTGCGCCCCGGACCCAGAGCCTGAGGCGGCAGTTTGGTGACCTGGCGCCGATCGCGATCGCCCCCAACGGCGGCGGGCCGCTCGTGATCTGTCCCGGTCGTGACCAACTCGCGACGGGTGGCGACCGGGTCACGGTGGTCGGCACCGAGGAGCAGATCCGCGACTGGCGACCCGACGCGGCCGGATCCGGACGGGACAGCGAGCGACGGTTGTCGTTGACCGCCGGGATCAGGCGGATGCGCCATGACATTGCCGGCTTGTTCGGCGAGATCGACCGGGGTCTGCGGACGGCGCTGATCGTCATCGCGGCTTTGGTCGCGGTGTCCACGGTGGTGCTTCGCTTCGGCTACCGCAACCCCGGCGGCGGGCACATGAGCGTGCTCAACGCCTTGTACTTCACCGTCAGCACCGACGCGACCGTCGGGTACGGCGACTTCAACTACCGCGGCCAACCGCATTGGCTGGTGGCGTTTGGGATCGCGGACATCGTGATGGGGGCGGCGCTCGCGACCATGCTGTTCGCGCTGCTGACCAACCTGCTCGTCAGCCGGCGGCTGGCTCAGGCCTTGGGGCGCAAGCGGATCACCGGGATGGTCGACCACGTCGTTCTCATCGGTCTCGGCACCGTCGGGATGGAGGTGCTCGAGGGGTTGCGACGGTCCCGCGACGTCGTGGTGATCGAGTCGAACGACGACGGCCGATTCGTCTCGCAGGCGCGTGCCCTGGGTGTGCCGGTGGTCATCGGCGACGCGACGTTGCCGCAGACCCTCGATCTGGTCAACCTCGATGGCGCGTCGGCGGTTGCGGTCCTGACCAGCAACGACTTCACCAACGTTGAGATCGCCTTGGCGTTGGGCAGCCGGCTCGCGCGTGCCCGCCGCAACACGCCGATGGTGGTCCGGCTCTTCGACCGCCAGCTGGCCCGCTCCGTGGAGCGGACCTTCGACTTCCGCCACGTCCGCTCGACCTCGGCGCTCGCGGCGCCGTGGTTCGTCGGGGCCGCACTCGGCCTCGACGTCCTCGACACGTTCTATGTCGATCGTCAGCCGTTCCTGCTCGGGCGGCTCACGGTCGCCGTGGGAGGCGGTCTGGAGGGCCGGATGATGCGCGAACTGTCGGCTCGCACCCGGGTGCTCGCGCTGCACCGCGCGGCCGGGGATCTCGAGCACCCGCCGCGCCGCGACACCGTGTTCGCGGCCGGCGATGCGGCCTACATCGTCGGTCCGTATGAGGAGCTGCTCAGCGTGTTGCTGAGCGACCTGAGACCGGTCGACGGTTTCGCTGACCAAATCGGATAAACAGGGTAATATGGCTACTTTCGAGCGTTGTGCTGCCGCCGACCTTACTTTCCGGTAACGTCCCAGGCGCGGCCAACGATGTTCGCGCACCGAAAGGGGCAGTTCCTTGAAGTTTTCCCGGATCGCAGCCAGCGCTGCGCTGACCATGGCGGCGGCCAGCTCGGTCGTGGTCGTCGGCGCGGCGACACCGGCCAGCGCCTACCAGATCGTCGCCTCGCCCACGATCACCCCCGACAAGAACCTCGTCGACAACGACACGGTCGACGTCAACATCACCGGATACGCTGGGGACGCCCCGGGCACGACCCTCTACGTGGTCGAGTGCACCTTCGACGTCGTGATCTCGAAGGGCGACACCAAGTATTGCGATCAGTCGGACCCGACGAACCCGGACCAGAGCACCGACGTCCCCGAGCACGTGCTGAAGCTAACGACGGACTCCAGCGGCGACGCGTCGGGCACGTTCAAGGTTCACACCGGCTCCGACTTCCTCGCGGCCGACAAGAACGCCGCGTGCGACTACGCGCACAACCAGCACTCGTGCATCATCGTCGTCACCGACGGCCAGACCGCCGACACGACGACGTACGCGAGCTTCGGCTACATCTACTTCAAGGACACCCGGGTGTCGTCGAAGACCTCGGTCTCCGCTCCGAAGTCGGCGAAGGCGGGCGCGAAGGCGGCCGTGTCCGCGAAGGTGAAGGGCTCGGGCTCGGCCAAGCCGACCGGCAAGGTGACGTTCAAGGACAACGGCAAGAAGTGCGGCAAGCCGGTCTCCTTGAAGTCGGCGAAGGCGTCCGCCAAGTGCACAGTCGTCAAGGGCAAGAACGCGATCACCGCCTCCTATGCCGGTGACGCGAACTACCAGGCCAGCAGCGGAAAGGCCACCATCGTCGGTAAGGTTCCGACCAAGAAAAAGAAGAAGTAACTCTTCAGCTTCACTGACCTCAGCCGACGGCCCGCCCCGAGACTCCTCGCGGCGGGCCGTCGGCGTTGCTCAGGTTCCGGACTTCTTCCGGGACTGCTGGATGAGCGTCTTGCCGAAGTCGATCGCGAGCGCGCTCGGCTTTTTCGCGTCGGCCATCACCGCTTCGAACGCGGTGAGGAAGGTCGCGATCTCCTCATCGCCGATCGTCAGCGTCGGCAACAGTTTGATGACCGCCATGTTGTCGCCGGCGACCTGGGTGAGGATGCGGTGGCGGTTGTGCAGCGGGACGACCACGAGTTGCGCGAACAGGCCCTTGCGGGCCGTGTTGAGCATCGTCCAGACACCGCGCGCTGACAGCGACGCGGGCCGGCCGAACTCGATCCCGATCATCAGGCCACGACCGCGGATGTCTTTGATCAGGTCGTGGTCGGCGCCGATCCGTTCGAGGCCCTCGGTGAGCTGACGTCCGCGCCGCTCGGCGTTCGCGATCAAACCCTCGTCGTCGATGACCGACAACGTCGCCAGGGCCGCCGTCATCGCGAGCGCGTTGCCGGCGAAGGTCGACGCGTGGACGAAGACGCGGTCGATGTGTGAGTAGACGCGCTCGAAGATCCCCGGCCGGGCCAGCGTCGCCGCGACCGGGACGAACCCGCCCGAGAGCGCTTTCGCCACGGTCACGAGGTCCGGCGTCACCCCGTCGTACTCGTGGGCGAAGAACCGACCGGTGCGCCCGACGCCGGTCTGCACCTCGTCGACGATCAGCAGTCCGCCTTTGGCGTGCAGCAGTTGCTGGGCCCCGGCGAGGTAACCCTCCGGCGCGAGGTAAACCCCCTTGCCCTGGATCGGCTCGACGATGAGCGCTGCGACGTCCCCGCGGGCGACCTCGCGCTCGATCGCGTCCAGGTCACCGAACGGGATCAGGGTGTCGGCAAGGAGCGGGTCGAACCCACGCCGGAACTCTTCCGCGCCGTTGACCGACAGCGATCCGACGGTGAGCCCGTGGTAGGCGTGGTCGCAGTAGAGGACGCGCTGCTTGCCGGTCGCGCACCGCGCGAACTTCAGCGCAGCCTCGACCGCTTCGGTGCCGCTGTTGGCGAAGTAGACCCGCTCCATCCCGGGCGCGCGCGCGAGGAGCTGCTGCGCCAACAGCCCGGGCAGCAGCGGAACGTCGAACTGGATCATGTCGGCGAGCTCGGCGTCGAGAACGTCGTGCAGCGCCTGCCGGATGACCGGGTGGTTGCGGCCGAGGCCGAAGACCCCGAAGCCGGACAGAAAGTCCAGGTAGCGCTCGCCGTCGGCATCCTCGTACCACGAGCCGTTCGCCGCGGTCAGGACTCGTTGAAAACCGATCGTGTGCAACATCCGCGGGACCTGCGGGTTGAGATGCGCGGCGTGCAGGCTGGCGCCGTCCCCGGTGTGCTCCTCGATCAGAGCGCGAATGTCGAAGCCCATCGGGCAATTATCCAACGCCGAAGCGATCAGGTCGCGTCTACGTCCCACCGAAGCGCCGGGCCAGCGGCCCGTACAGCCACGGCACGCGGCGGTGGGCTTGTGCGGCGAGGTCGAGCCAGCCCGGAACCGTGCGGTGCTCGGTGCCTCGTTCGAGCATGCCGGCGATGATGTCGGCGATCTTCTCGGGCTCCATCGGCCGCGGGAAGCGACGGCCGTACGGCGTGTTGCGATGGTCGTGGAACGCGGTGCGCACGACGCCGGGCCGGATCGTCGAGACTGCGATGCCGTGCGGCCGGACCTCCTCGCGCAGCGACTCCGCGAACGCCTCCAGCGCGGTCTTCGACGCGCAGTACGCCGACTCCGTCGGTTGCGGTACGACGCCGACGATCGAGCTGGTGAAGACAAGCGCGCCCTGACCTGCGTCGATCATCGATGGAAGCGCGGCGCGAGCGAGCAGGATCGGTGCGCGGAAATTCACATCGAGCAAGGTCGAGATCATCGCCGCAGGCATGGTGGCGAACTCCCCGACGTACCCGACGCCGGCGTTGGCGACCACGGCGTCGATCCGGTCGTGCGCTTCGAGGGTGGTCTGGACAATCCGGTCGGCGTGATCTGGATCGGCGACGTCGATGGTCATTGCCGTCACCCGGCCGTCTCCGGCGAACGCGTGCAGACCCTCGGCGTCTGTGTCGACCGCGACGATCCGGGCGCCGCGCAGCAGCAGCCCGTTCGCGGTGGCCCGTCCGATCCCGCTCGCTGCGCCGGTCACCACGACCACGGATCCCGGCAGGCGCACCGGGCAATCGTAGGCGGTGGCCACGATGATTCACTGGACCGGTCGGTGCGATGACCGCCGGCGCCGTCGCAGATGAGGAGCCAGTGCCGTGGCCGATGTCGTCCCGCTCGTCGACTACCTCGTTCTTGGCGACGATCCCCACCTTCAGGCACACGAGTGCGAGACCTGCCAAGCCCGCTTCTTCGATCGCCGCAACGCGTGCGCGCGCTGCGGCGGTACCCAGTTCCGCACGGTGCGGGTGGCCTCGGAGGGCACCTTGCGGTCGTTCACGATCGTGTCGTTCGCCGCGCCGGGGGTCGACGTACCGTTCGTCGCGGGCGTTATCGACTGCGACGGCACCAGCGTCCGCGCCAACGTCGTCAACGTGGCCCCGGACGCCGACCACGTCAGGTTGGGAATGCCGCTGCGCCTCACGACGTATTCAATGGGGTCGGACTCCGCCGGCGTCGAGGCGATCGGCTTCGGCTTCGAGCCGAGCAACTAGGAAGGGTCTCGAGATGGGTGAAGGGGTCTGGATCCTCGGGATCCACATGACGAAGTTCGGCAAGCACAAGGAGCTCGACACGATCGACCTCGCTTCCGAGGCTGCGCTCGGCGCCCTGGCCGACGGTGGGGTGTCACTGAAGGACATGCAGGTGCTGGCGGCCGGGAGCCTGATGAGCCCGGGTGGGATCGGCCAGCAGCTGCAAAAGCAGATCGGTCAGACCGGCATCCCCGTCTACAACGTGTCGAACGCGTGCGCCACCGGCGCGACCGCCCTGCGGACCGTGGTGATGGCGATCAAGGCGGGCGAGGCCGACTTCGGGCTCGCGGTCGGCGTCGAGAAGCTCGCCGGTGCCGGTCTGCTCGCCGGCGGCAGCCGCAAACAGACCGACACCTGGGAGCCGTCCGGGCGCTACGGCGCGGTGGCTGCGCTCGACGGGCGGGTCGGGACCGAGACCATGCCCGGGGTGTTCGCCCAGATCGGCATGGAGTACGGCCACAAGTACGGCGGCGCCAGCTTCGAGCTGTTCGCGCGGATCTCGGAGAAGAACCACGCCCACTCGACGCTGAACCCGCTCGCGGCGTACCAGAAGCGGATGTCGGTCGAGGAGATCATGGGCGACGTGATGATCGCCTACCCGAACACCCGGCCGATGTGCTCGGCGAACTGTGACGGTGCGGCGGCCGCGGTCCTGGTCAGCGACGCCAAGCTGAAGACGCTCTCGCTCGAACAGCAGCGCCGGGCGGTGAAGATCTCGGCCTCGATCCTCACGACCGATCCGTTCGAGGAGGCCTGCCAGATCCTGCCGAACGTCAACACCTTGACCCGGATGGCAGCCGAGCAGGCTTACGAGCGCGCGGGTGTCGGCCCCGCGGACCTCGACCTGGTCGAGCTGCACGACTGCTTCGCCACCGCGGAGCTCGTGCACTACGACAACCTCGGGCTCTGCGAGCCGGGCGGGGCGGTCGACTTCTTCAACTCGGGTGCGACCTGGCGGGACGGATCAACCCCGGTGAACGTGTCCGGCGGGCTCGAGTCGAAGGGTCACCCGATCGCCGCGACCGGCATCGCCAACGTCTGGGAGATCTCCACCCACCTGCGCGGCGAGGGCGGGGACCGCCAGATCGAGGGCGCCAAGGTCGGCTTGGCGCACGTCATCGGCCTCGGCTCGGCCTGCGGGGTCCACATCCTCGAGAAGGCTGCTTAGGCTGGTTGAAGTGACGACCACCGAGCCGATCAGCGGCCTGTGCAACCTGAGGGCCGTGCCCGGCGTACGGGCAAACGTCGTGTGGCGCAGTGACGTCCCGCTCTGGCTCGACGCCGAGCAGATCGCGGCGCTCGGCGGTCCGGGGATCCAGATCGACCTGCGCGGCACCAAGGAGTGCGAGCACGACGGCCCGGGTGTGCTTGAAGGCGCCGGCTGGACTCGCCACCACCTTGCGTTCGGCGAGATCGGGCCACGGCCGGACGGGCCGATGCCGGACTTCACCGACCGCGCGGCCGCGTACTCCTACATCACCTCGATCGGTGTCGGCGCGGTGGCGGACGCGTTCGAGCTGCTCGCCGGCGCCGAGGTGCCGGTGCTGTTCCACTGCACCGCCGGCAAGGACCGGACCGGGATCCTGGCGATCGCGCTCGGTCTCGCGCTCGGCGTACCGCGTGAGGTGGCGGTCGCCGACTACGTGCGGTCGGCGAAGGTGATCGAGGAGATCGACCGGCGCTATCTCAGCCTTCCGTCGGTGCGGACCCATGACAGCCCGGTCACGCCGAGCGCCTTCCCGGTGACTGCGGAGATGGCCGGCACCGTGCTCGACACGATCGCGGCGAACGGCGGCCTCGACGCGTGGCTCGCCACCGCGGGCGCGGCGCCTGATCTCAGCGACCGCATCCGGGCACGGCTGGGCTGAATTCCCCTCGGCCGACCTACTCGGGCGTCAGAGCCGGTGTAGTTGCTGGCGGTCGAGGCGCGGTCCGCGGCGCGGTGGCAGGGTTCCCGGGGTCAGCTTGAGCAGCAGCACGACGCGGAACCGGTGTGGCCGCCACGGCTCGTAGAACTCCTCCACCTCGTCTGCTGCGAGCGTTCTCCCGGCGAGTGACCAGCCGGTCATCGCGGCGAGATGGTAGTCGCCGACGGGGAGCGCGTCGGCATCGCCGAGCGCCCGCTGGCCGACCTGCGCCGCGGTCCATCGGCCGACGCCGGGGATCGAGAGCAACCGGCGATAGACCGCGGCGGGATCGTTCTCGGCTGCCGCGCGCTCCAAGGCACCGGCCTCGCGGGCGCACCGGCCGGCGACCTCCGCGCGGCGGCGTTCGACCCCGGCCTTGTGCCACTCCCAGTTCGGGATCTCCCGCCAGGTCTGCGCCGACGGTGCGACCCGCAAGCCGGCAGGGGTCGGGCCGGGGGCGAGTTCGCCGTACCTCGTGACAAGGCGGCGCCAGGCGGCCGCCGCGTCCACCCCGAGCACCTTCTGCTCGAGTACGGCGGGGATGAGCGACTCCAGCACCCGCCCGGTGCGGGGGATCCGCAGACCGGCGTGGCGGCGATGGGCGTCGCGGAGGATCCGATGGCGGGGCTCGAAGGTCTCCGGGTGGTCGTATGCGCCGAGCAGGGCAGGCAGGTCGGCGAGCGCGTCGGGCGCCCCCGGGCCCCAGGCCTGCGCCTCGACCTCGCCGATCCCGCTGACGGCGTCGGAGGAGCGGGCGGTTGCTGCGTCCGCGGATCCAGCCCGGCGGATCCGGAGCGTGGCCGGCCCGTGAGGCGTCCGGAGGGTGCGCCATACGGTTCCGTTCGCTTCGTGGCGCTGGCAGGGGTCGCCAGGGCCGTGCTGGAGGAGGCTCAAGGTGAGCGGGACATCGATCGGTCCGGGTGGGCTCCAGGTCGCGGCCGCGTCCGGAGGTGCCGCACTCGCTTCCCGCACGCCCTCATCCTGCCAGCGCGCGAAACGGCGTCACGCCGTTTCGTTCGGTGTGCTGACCTTGACGATCTTCTTGTCCCGAGCGTCTGCAGGGGCGACAAACGTCAAGGTCAGCGAGCGGCGAGGGACCCGAGGTGGGCCTGCGCCTCGGCCACCGTCGCGAACTCCGCCGCGGCGCGGACCAGCGTCCGGCCCTGCTGGTCAACGGTCACGATCGCAAGACCTCGTTGTGACAGCTCCGCGATCACCACGTCGAGCAGGCCCGCGGCAATCGGGTTGCACCCGGTCACGTGGTCGAGATCGACGATGAGCGCGGTCGGCCGCTCGGGATTGTCGGCGCGGGTGTTGATCGCGAGCAGTGCTTGCTCGGCCACGGGGAACTCGATGTCGCCTTGGAGCTCCAAGACCGGGACGCGGTCGACCGGCCGGCCGTCGGGTCCGGTCTCTTGCGGCATCCGGGTGAACGACGGTGCGGTACGCCGTACCTGGTGCATGAGGTGGAGGGAGAGTCGCTCGGAGATCGCCGCGCTCGCGGCTACCGCGCGGACGCTGTTGCCACGCGGGTCGAGCGGCGGGCTGAACAGGCCGATGCCGAACTGCGAGGGGCTCACCGCGATCAGGCCACCGGCGACACCGGACTTGGCCGGAAGGCCGACCCGGACGAGCCACTCGCCGGAGAAGTCATACATCCCGCAGGTCGCCATCACCGTGAGGACTTGCTCGACGATCGGTGGATCGATCACAGCCGTGCCCGTGCACGGGTTGACGCCGCCGTTGGCAAGGGTCGCGGCCATGACCGCGAGGTCGGCGGCGGTGACCTGGACGGCGCACTGGCGGAAGTAGACGTCCACGACCTCCTCGACCGGCGCGGTGAGGGATCCGGCGTGGCGCATGAGGTAGGCGAGTGCGCGATTGCGATCGCCGGTATCGCGTTCGGAGCGGTATACGGCGTCATCGACCTCGAGCTCGCGCCCGGCGCATCGCGAGAGCATCCCGCGGATCCGTTCGAACCGCTCGATCGAATCGGCGCCCCGGATCAACGAGGAGGTGACGATCGCGCCGGCGTTCACCATCGGGTTGGCCGGACGGCCGGTGCCGGGCTCGAGGCTGATCGCGTTGAACGCCTCGCCGCTCGGCTCGACTCCGACCCGGGCAAGCACCCCGTCGGCGCCGACGTCGGCGAGCGCCAAGGCGTGGACGAACGGCTTCGAGATCGACTGGATCGTGAACTCGCTCGACGCTTCTCCGGCCCGGTAGACCGATCCGGCGACGCCGGCGAGCGCGAGGCCGAAGGCGTGCGGGTCGGCCGCGGACAGCTCCGGGATGTAGTCGGCCGGATGTCCGTCGTCGAGACCGATGAATTCGGCGCGGATCGCGCCGAGGACGCGGCCGACCGGGTCGAACGGCGCGGCGACCTCACCGTTCGCGCTGGTCGGCACGTCGCCACGCTACGCCGGTACGCCGAGGGCGCAGCGTTCGGCCGCGACGGGGCGGCCGGTAGCCTCTGCGCTCATGACGTCATCGGGCGGGCTCGAAGGCAAGGCGTATCTCGTCACCGGTGGTGGCACCGGCATCGGCCGCGCGGTCGCGGCCCGGCTCGCGGCCGACGGTGCCGCGGTCACCATCTGCGGGCGGACCGAGTCGACCCTGCTCGACAGCGTCGCCCGGATCGGGCCGTCGCTCGCGGACGGCGGATCCATCCACCACGTCGTCGCCGACGTGACCGTCGAGGACGACGTCAAGGCGGCGGTCGACGCGGCCGCGAGCCCCACAGGCGATCTCGACGGGTGCGTCGCGAACGCCGGCGGCGGCGGCCAGCTGGTCCGGCTCGCCGAGCAGGCGACCGAGGAGTTCCTGCGGGTGCTGCACATGAACCTGCTCGGGACGTTCCTGTGCCTGAAGCACAGCGTCCCCCGGATGATCGCTGCCGGTGGCGGGTCGTTCGTCGGCATGTCCTCGATCGCCGGCGCGGTCACGCACCCGTTCTTCGGCGCCTACCCGGTCTCGAAGGCAGGGATCGAGAGCCTCGTTCGCAACGCCGCCGACGAGTACGGCGAGTACGGCGTGCGGTGCAACTCGGTCCGACCCGGCTTCATCGCGACCGAGATCATGACCATGCTGCCGACCGAGAGCTCGGTCTACCGCAGCTACCTCGACAACACCCCGCTACCGCGGCTCGGCGAGCCGGAGGATGTCGCTGCTGCCGTTCGCTTCCTCGTCGGCGATGAGTCCTCGTGGATCACCGGGATCACGTTGCCGGTCGACGGCGGACATGCGCTGCGCCGGGGGCCTGACTTCACCGAGTTCGCGGGTTAGCTTCCTCCGACTCAGCGCGCGATCAGCCAGTGCGCGTTCGGCTGGATCGTGATCGCGACGATCGACAGGTCGCCCTTGGTCGCGCTGCCGCCTCCGGTCGCGATCTTCTCGCTCAGGATGCACGAGGTGTTCCTCGCCGTGAGGCCGTGAACCCGGCACAGTGAGATCGCGCGGCCGTTGCGGAAGACCTGCGGGTGTGCGCCGAGGCCCTTGGTGGTGGCATCGAGCGCGAAGGTCAGATGGGTCGAGTGCGTGGTCTTCTCGGTCGGCGCGGTCACGTTGATCTGCTTCCCGAGAACCTTGTGTCCGTTCACCGTGGCGGGTCCGTTGACGAGCGCGACCGAGAGGTGGCTGGTCCTGGGTGCGCCGCTCGAGGCCGACGTCCCGGCGTACGCGACCTGCGGGGACTGCGCGGTGGCGTTCGGGCGCTTGCACGGATGGGTTGTGACGAGCGTGCACGACCCGACGCCGTACCCGCTGCTGCGGCCGACCGGCGCGACCGGAACGGAGTTGTGGTTCACCACGATCGACCCGCGGATGACCGCGACCTTCGGCGGATGTGCGCCAAAGTCCACCGGTACGCCGACGACGACCACGTTGGTGCCGCTCTTGTTGCGGACCAGCGCTCCGCGCTGGAGCAGGGTGGCCGGTGAACCGCTACCGGCGGCGCGCGGATAGATACCGCCGACGCCCTGAAACTTGATCGTGCTGTGCGCCTCGTCGCTCCAACCGGTGCCACGATCCATCGCGACGTAGCCGTTGCCGGTGAAGGTGACCGTGCCCAGGTTGTCGATCGTGCGGCGGTGGCTGAGCTCGGTGCCGCCGAACGTCGTGCCGTCGACCAGCATCGCCCCACCGCGGGCGATCTCGGTTTGCCCGGAACCGGTCTGGATCGCGAGGTCGCGGTGCCCGGCGACGTCCTGACCGGTGAACCGAAGTGTTCCGCTTACGACGAGCGGACTGGCGCCTCCGAGAGTGCCGGCGGCAATCTTCAGCCGGGTGCCTGAGGTGATCGTCGACGTGAGGGGTGCGCCCGTGGGGGCGCTGAGGAGCAGGACGGCGCCGGGCTTGACGGTGAGATCGGCGTGGTCGGCGAGCACGAGCCCGGCGACCTGCCGGGAGCCGGTGACGACGACGGCGGCCCGGTGGCCGTTCGTGGCCTTGCCGATGCAGACGCGGGAGGTCGCGCTCGGCACCGCCGCCGTGCTCCAGTTCCCGGAGTCCGACCACCGCGTGCCATCACCCTTGCCGGTCCAGGTGTCGGTCGGGCCGGAGTAAGCCGCAGCGCAGGGGCCGGTGATGGCATGCGCGAACGGCGTGGCTACCGCGAGCGTCGCGGCGGGGGCACCGACGCAGATCAGGGCGATCAGGAGCTTGGCGAGGCGGGTTGTCGTCACCGGGGGACCGTACCCGAACCCGGACCTTGGATACTGGATACATTCGAATCGCTCACGGCTGATGCACGGACGGAAGGACGGGGTATGGGATTCCCGAGTGGCGTAGGTGCGGTCGACACGATGCTGGGGTTCCCGCACGCGGACATGGCGCAGACTTATGCGTTCATCACCCGCCAGACCAAGGACCGCGAGTCCAAGGAGGAGTTCGCCTTCCCGGCCGAGTACATGTTCAAGGACGTGCCGGAAAAGGACCTGGACCCCTCCGACCCTGTCGGTGTCACGTTGCGCGAGATGGACTTGTGGGGCATCGAAAAAGGCCTGGTCGGCGTCGGTCGCGGCGAGGACAACAATGGTGCCCGCGCGATCAAGGCGCACCCGGACCGCTTCATCGCCTCTTACGAGGTCGACCCGAACAAGGGCATGGACGGCATCCGCGCGATGGTCGAGGCCTACGAAACCCACGGCGTCCGGGCGTTCAGCTGCTTCCCCTCGGGGCTCTTTCCGCAGGTCGCGATCAACGACGCGAAGATGTATCCGGTCTACGCGAAGTGCGTCGAGCTCGGCGTACCGATCTTTTGCTGTGCCGGCGTTCCCGGCCCTCGGCTGCGGATGGAGCCGCAGCGGGTCGAGCTGATCGACGAGGTGATGTACGACTTCCCGGACCTGGTGTTCGTGACCCGGCACGGTTGCGAACCGTGGACCGAGCTGGCGGTCAAGCTGATGCTCAAGTGGCCCGGCCTGCACTACTCGACCAGCGCGTTCGCGCCGAAGTACTACCCCAAGGACATCGTCAACTTCGCGAACACCCGGGGCGCCGAGAAGATCATGTACGCCGGTTACTTCCCGATGGGCCTCTCGCTCGAGCGGATCATGACCGAAATGCCGAACGTCGGATTCAAGGACGAGGTCTGGCCGAAGTTCCTGCGTGGCAACGCCCTGCGGGTGCTCGGCATCGAGGGCTAAGCGCGTTACGCCGGCGGGTCCAGCCTCGACCAGCCGGGTAGCGGTCCGGCCATCCCGGCAAGACCGTCGCTGTGCGCGCGGTCGATCAGGTCGGCGTCGTCGCTGCGCACCAAGCCTCGGCTGCCATCGGGGGCACGGAGCGAGGCGACCACGTGGGTCGGGCCGGATCGGTCGTAGACGACGGTCGCGGCTTCGACGCTGCCCTCGCCCGGCCAGTCGCGGCCGGCCCGACGGCGCGGGTTCAGCGGGGTGCGTCCCCGTTCGTCGAGGTGCCGGAAGCCACCCTCGGGCGGATGGGCCGCGTAGATGCCGAAGGCGTGCTTGGTCGCGCCGCCGCCGTTGGCGTGGATGAGCGCCCAGCCGCCCTCGCGGGCTCGCGGCACCATCGCCGCGATCGCGTGCCCGCTCGAGTTGGACACGGCGGCGCCCGCAAACCCGAGCCCCCCGGTGAGGGTCAGCGCGCGCTTCGGATCGATGCCGAGTGACTCGCAGGACATCTCGACGATCGACGGGAAGCAGGCGTACAGGTCGAGGTGGGCGATCTCCTCGACCGTGATCCCGACCTGCTTGAGGGCGGCATTGCCCGCGGCCGCGAGACCAGGCGTTTCGTGCAGGACGTCCCGCTCGGCGATTCGCACCGTGTCCTCGCCGGTCGTTGCGACGTGCGGGAACACCAGCCGGTCCCGGCTGATCCCGACCTCCTGCGCCGTGTGCACGCTGCACAGGAGTACGGCGGAGGCGAGGTCAACGGTGTTGTTCGCGACCATGGCCTTCGGGTAGGGAAAGGCGATCATCCGGTTCGCCGCCGACGCCTCCCGGATGCTCAGGGCGGTGTGGGCGGCGCGATCCCAGGCGTAGGGGTTCGCCGCGGCCACCGAACTGAACCGCGACCACAGCCCGGCGATCTCGCTGCGGTGAGTGTCGAGGTCGCGGCCGCGGCCGCTGCGCAAGCTGTCCTCGAACAATGCGTAGGCGGTCGAGGCCACGCCGAGCCGGCCCATCTCCTCGATGAGGTCGTCGTCGAAGGCGCCGACCGGTTCCGGCGTACCGGTGCCGGGTGATCGGATCCACTGCGGCCGCTCACCGAGGGCCACCAGACGTTTCTGCGACCATCGCGCCTCGCCTCCGACGATCAGGGCCGCGTCGAGCCGGCCGGAGGCGATCCGGGTGGCGGCCAGGGTGAGCATGTCCTGCGGTGCGCTGCCCGAGATCGTGCTCAGTGCGGTCGCCGCATCCGGGATGCCGAGTTGCTCGGCCACCACCTGCCCGGGGTTGACGTGCGGGAAGAAACCGCCCGCGACCCCGATCCAGCCGACCTTGGCGAGCAGCCTGGCCGACCCGGCGTCGGCAGCCGCCGCGCGGGCCGCGTCCACGATCAGCTCGATCGCACCGCGGGCATCCTCAGGGCGGGCCCAATCGCCGGGACGTTGCACGGACTGGCCGGCCCCGGCGATCGCCGGCGTCGTTGGATTCACGACGTCGCTTGCCGATCCGGGTTCTCAGACCGGTCGAGGGGTGACGAGGTCTCGGGCGTTGTCGCGCATGATCAGGCGAATGTCGGCGTCGGCGAGCCCGTCGAGCTCCTTGACGAAGCTGCTCGGGTCCGCCAGGCCCTCGACGTGCGGCCAGTCCGATCCGAAGACGACCCGGTCCGCGCCCATCAGCTCGACCAGGCTCACCACGTCGTCCTCGAAGAACGGCGACACCCACACGTGCTCGTGGAACAGCGCGTACGGGTCGTCGGTGAACTCCCCGGGGAGCTGAACCGCGATGTTCTTCAGCTTCTTGCTCAGCGGGGCGACCCATCCGGAGCCGGTCTCGATCGTCGCGACCCTGATGTTGGGAAAGCGCTCGAAGAGCTTGTCCGCCATCAACGACGCGATCATGTCGTGGATCGGGCTGGCCGACAGCATCCGGCGCAACGGCGGGATCCGGAACGCCTCGGTCTCCCCGGCAAGTCCCCAGATCTGCTCGTACGCCGTGTAACTCGAGTCGCCGCCGTGGATCACCAGGGTGATCCCGGAGTCGTTGAGCAATGACCAGAACGCGTCGTGTCTCGGGTCGCCCGGAGTGGTGCGGCCAGCGGCGACCTGCACCGATGCCGGTCGCATGAGCACGCAGCCGGCGTTGTTCTCGATCGCGAACTCGAGCTCGCGCCGTGCCCAGTCGGGGTCGATGAGCGAGATGTAGGGCGCGGCGTAGATCCGGTTGTCGTAGTTGATGCCCCAGTCCTCGTTGACCCAGCGGTTGAACGCGGTGAAGGCCGCGTTGACGGCCTCGGCGTCGCGCTCCAACGCCTTTTCCATGCCGACGCCGAGAGTGGGCAGCATGATCGTGGCCTCGAGCCCTTGGGCATCCATCACCGACAGGCGTGCCGCGCGGTCGCGGTACTCCGGGCGCTCCTCGATCGGTTGGAGTACGCCGAACGCCGCCCGAAGGTCCTTCACGCCGTCCTTTGCGCGGAAGAAGTCGGCGAGGCTGCCTGGCTGCGCGAGGTGCGTGAACGCCGGGTTGGGCAGGAAGCGGTTGATCTGCCCGGCGACGATCAGACGTGGCTTGCCTTCGATCTCCGCCCACTGCACGGTCCGCTTGCGCATCGCCGGATCCAGATAGCGAGTGAACGCGTCGACCGCCTCGTAGTAGTGGTTGTCGGCGTCGAAGATCGGGTAGTCGAGCATCATCGTCCTTACCAGGCCCGGGGTCAGGTCGGGCTCCTCGCTCCGTCGCGGTGACGGACTGTATAAATAATAAATCCGCTGGATCGTACGGCGCCGCCGACGATGCCGCCCGACGAAGAGGTCCCCGTGTCCATTGCGCTCGATCCTGACCAGGTAGCGCTCGCCGATGCGGTCGGCAGCTTCCTCGCCCACCACGCTCCGACCGACCGGACCCGGGAGCAGCTCGACGCGCTGAGCGGCGGCGCGGTACCGGAGGTCTGGCCGGCGTTCCTCGCCCAGGGTTTCGCGACCGTGCACCTTCCCGAACCGCACGGCGGCGGGACGTTCCTCGATCTCGCCGTGATCCTCGAGGAGGCCGGGCGCGGCTTGCTGCCCGGCCCGGCGCTCGCGGCCGCGGTCACCAGCGCCGTACTCCTCAAGGCCGGAGCGCCGCAGGAGCTGATCGCCCGGTTTGCCGACGGCGCTGTGGGTGCCACGGCGACCACGACCGCGGGGTTGACCGCCGTGCCGACGCCGACGGGTTACACCGTGAGCGGGACGAGCGCGCCGATCCTGGGCGCGCCCGGCGCCGGGGTCATCGTCGTCGGGGCGGCCACCGGCCACGGCGACGACGTGTGGTTCGTCGTCGATACCGAGGGCGGTGCACCGATCAAGGTCGAGGCCGCGACGGCGGTCGACCTCACTCGCGCGGTTGGTCGGCTGACGTTCGACGGGTACGACGTACCGGCCGAATCGGTCGTGGCGGCGACGACCGGAGTCGTGCGCGCGGTTTCGGCGGCGTTGTTCGCCGCGGAGGCGGTCGGCGTCGTCGGGTGGCTGGTGAAGGCGACCAACGACTACGCCAAGATTCGTGAGCAGTTCGGGCGGACCATCGGCTCGTTCCAAGCGATCAAACACAAGCTCGCCCGGATGTTCATCCAGCTGCAGATCATGGCCGCGACCGCGTGGGACGCCGCACGCGCGCTCGACGAGGACGACGAGCAGGTGCAGCTGGCCGCGGCCGCCGCGGCGATCTCGTGCTTGCCGGTGGCGGCAGAGCTGGGCCTCGAGGCGATCACGTTGTTCGGCGGCATCGGCTACACCTGGGAGCACGACGCGCACCTGTACTGGCGACGGGCGATCACGTTGAACGCGTTGATCGGCCCGGTCGGGGGCTGGCGCCGCGACCTCGGTCAGCGCAGCCGAACGAGCCGACGCAACTTCGACGTGGAGCTGATCGGCGAGGATCCGGACTTTCGCGCCCGGATCGCGGAGACACTTGCGGAGGCCGACCAGCTCGAGGGTCAGCAGCAGCGCGATTTCCTTCAGGAGCAAGGGCTGGTCCTGCCGCACTATCCGCCGCCGTACGGTCTGGGTGCGTCTGCGGTCGAGCAGATCGTGATCGCCCAGGAGTACGCGAAGTCGCCGGTCTCGCAGCCACGGATCGTCATCGGCGAGTGGGCGTTGCCGACGATCCTCGCGCACGGGACCGACGAGCAGAAGGAAGCGTTCGTCGGACCGACGTTGCGTGGCGAGATCACCTGGTGTCAGTTGTTCAGCGAGCCCGGGGCCGGCTCGGATCTGGCGTCGCTGTCGACCAAGGCCGAGCGAGTCGAGGGTGGATGGCGCCTGACCGGGCAGAAGATCTGGACTTCCATGGCGCAGAACGCGCACTGGGGGATCTGCCTGGCGCGCACCGACTCCTCACTGCCCAAGCACCAGGGCATCACCTACTTCCTGGTGGACATGCATTCGGACGGCCTCGAGGTCCGGCCGCTGCGTGAGGCGAACGGCCAGTACCTGTTCAACGAGGTCTTCTTCGACGAGGTCTTCGTCCCCGACGATCGGGTGGTCGGTGAGGTCAACGGGGGATGGCGGCTGGCGCGCACCACGCTGTCCAATGAACGGGTCAGCATCGGCGGGATGCTCGGTTTCCGCCTGCCGATGTACGACTACGCCGATCGGGACGACCTCGTCGTGACCCGTGAGGAGGTCAATGACGATCTCGGCGCGCTCACCGCGGAGTCCTACGCGTTGGCGGCCATGCGCTTGCGCGACCTGATGCGACGCCTGTCCGGGCTGCAGCCCGGCGTCGAGGGCAGTGCGCTGAAGGTGGCCGCAGGCTGGCAGCACGTTGCGGTGACCTCGACCGCGATGCGGTGGTTCGGTCCGCTCGCCGCGGTCGGCGACGCTCCGGGCGGTATGTCGACGCATCAGTACCTGTCGAGCCCGCCCGTCCTCCTCGGTGGCGGGACGCTGGAGATCCAGCTCAACGTGATCGCCGAGCGCATCCTCGGCCTTCCCCGCGACTGACCCCTATCGCCCAACTGTCAGTTATCGGGCGTTTGTCGCGCTGAAACGCCCGATAACTGACAGTTGGGCGTTACGGGGCGAGGAGTTGGCGGGCGGTGGCGACGACCGGGGCGTCGACCATGCCGCCGTCGACCACGGTGACCCCGGCGCCGGACGCCTGCGCCGCGTCGGCGGCGTCGACGACCTTCTGCGCCCACTCCCGCTCGGCGTCGCTCGGCGCGAACCCCGCCGCGATCGGAGCGATCTGTGCCGGGTGGATCAGCGCGCGCCCGCCGAATCCCGCGTGGCGCAGCCGCGCAGTCTCCGCGGTGAGCAGGTCCGCGTCGTGGATGTTGACGCTCACCGGCCCGACCGGACCCGCCAGTCGACCGGCAGCCGAGGCGATCACGATCGCGTCGCGCGCGGCCTGCATCGGGCCGGGCAGCGGGTCGTGTCCCTTCGACAGGTCCGGCGGCAGGCCGTAGTCGGCGCGCAGATCCTGCTCGCCGAGTTGAAGGACGGCGACCCGAGGAGAGGCGGCCGCGAACGAGGCACACGCCACGACACCGCGGGCGGTCTCGACCATCAGCATCAGCGGGAGCGGCGCGCTACCGGCCGGCTCGAGCCGGTCAAGCAGGCTCGCGAGCGTCAGGATCTCCTCGGCCGACTCGACTTTCGGCAGGCAGATCCCCTCGACGAGCGGGTGCACAGCGACCGGTACGTCGTCCTCGGTGGTCCCCGCGTTCACCCGCACCCAGATCCGCGGTCGGGATGTAGTCGGGTCGATACCGGCGAGCCAGCCGGAAAGCGTCACCCGCGCGGCCGCCTTGCGGTCGGGAGCGACCGCGTCCTCGAGGTCGGCAAGGATCGCGTCGGTCCCCGACGTCAACGCCTTGTCGAGCTTCGCCCGCGAGTCACCGGGCACGTACATCCAGGTGCGGATCGACCGGATGTCGGTCACCGGTAGCTCACCTCCGCCGTCATGTACGCCGGCCCGTCGTCCGCGCCGAGCGCGAGCGTCGTGTCCGACGTGCGGGTGATCGTCGCGGTCATGCCGAGGTACATCGGCCGCAGCGCCCGGACGCTGATCGAGGCGAGTATGCGGTCGGCGTCGTCGCGCCGGACGACCTCGCCGAGGATCATCGCCATCAACGGTCCGTGGACGAGCAGGGACGGGTACCCCTCGACGCCGGTTGCGTACGGCGCGTCGTAATGGATCCGGTGCGCGTTCGCCGTGAGCGCACTGAACCACATCAACATCACCGGGTCCGGCGCGAAGCGCCACGCGTCGGCCCCGGCCCGTGACAGCCACGGCCCGGCGGGGGTTGCGAGCTGCTCGGCGCCGCCGGCCGCCGCCGGCTGTCGGTAGGCGAGTTGGTTGCGCTCGACGACGAGCGGCTCACCAGTCGAACTCCGGATCGTCGTCGTGACGGTGACGAGCGCGAAGTCGCCCTGCTTCCCGGACTTCTCGACGAGATCGGTCACCTCGCGGTCGACGACGACGTCACTGCCGATCGCCGGCGCGGACGCGAGCTCGACCGCCGTGCCGACCCACATCCGGCGCGGGTACGGCGTCGCCGGCAGGAATCCTCCGGTGCGCGGATGGCCATCCGGCCCGACGTGTGATCCGGGCGGCCACTGCGACAGTGCAACCCAGTGCCACAGCGGCGGCAGCGGCGAGCCGGGGGTCGCGAGGTCGGGCTCGGCGTCCAGCAACGCCGCCAAACCCGCGACCGGGTGGGCGCTGATCGCCGCGGACCGGGACTCAACGGTCGGTGCCCAGCCCGACGCCCACGACGGCAGCGTCGACGGGTCAAGCATCGTGCGATCCGATCACGCTCGCCGCCACGAGCGCCGCGAGCGTCTCCTCGTCGGCCCCGGCAAGCTCGGCGAGGGTCGAAACGGTATCCGCGCCGAGCGCGGGTGCGGGCCGGACCTCGTCGGTGAAGTCGGTGAAGCGCAACGGAGAGGACGCCGAGATCACCGTGCCGATCCCCGGCTGGTCGAGCTCGCGAAGCGGCCCGTCAAGCGCGGCCGCTGCCTCGGTCAGCGACCGGTACGCCGACCACAACACGCGCGCAGACGTCAGTGCCTCGGCGATGGTGTCGAGGTCACGAGCCGCAAACCACCGCTCGAACAGCCCGCCAAGCGGGTGACGATGGTGGTAGCGGGCGGAGTCGTCGGCGACGAAGTTGACCGCGAGCTCGGACTCGAGGGCGGCTACCGCGTCCGCGGTCTGTGTCACCGACACCAGCGCCCGCCACTGATGCGGCGTCAACGCCACCACCATGACGTAGCGCCCGTCCGCCGTGGCGAACTCCCGAGCGAAGCTGCCGTAAAGGCTGTTGCCGATCTGGGTGCGCTCGACCCCGGCCAGCGCCGCCTCGGACAGCCAACCGAGGTTCGCCACCCCGGCAAGGGCCGAATCGGCGAGCGAAAGGTCGATCCGCGCACCTTCGCCGGTCTGCTCACGCCGGCGGAGCGCGGCGAGCACCGCGGTTGCGGCCGCCTGCCCGCACCACAGGTCCCAGGCCGGCAGTACGTGGTTGACCGGCCGGCCGTAGCCTTCCGGTCCGGTGATCATCGGTACGCCGACCTCGGCGTTCACGGTGTAGTCGACGGCCGGTCGCCCGCCCCGGTAGCCCTCGATATGCACGTGGATGAGGTCTCGGCGTACCGCCGACAGCGCCTCCCACGACAGCCAGTCCTGACCGACCTGGTTGTCGATGAAGATGCCGCGGTCAGGCCCGTCGCCGCAGATCATCCGGACGACAAGCTCGCGGCCTTCCTTGCTGCGGACGTCGAGCTCGACCGACCGCTTGTTGCGGTTCAGCGCGCTCCAGTACAGGCTGCGCCCGTTCGGGGCGAGTGGCCATCGGTTGATGTCGACTGCGCCGCCCACGGGGTCGATCCGGACCACATCAGCACCGAGCTGTGCGAGCGACAACCCTGCCGACGGTCCCGCCACGAAGGTCGCCATCTCGACGACGGTCAGTCCCGCGAGTGGCGGTAGATTCTGCATAGGGCCGCCAATGTACATCGAGGCAACGGGCACCCCGGACGCGCGCGAGGAGACGACGAATGGGCCGCCTGGCCGCGACTGACGGGCTCAACGAGACCCAACGAGACATCCTGCGAACGGTCCGCGACTTCGTCGACAACGAGATCCTGCCGAACGCGACTGCGCTCGAGCACGACGACGAGTTTCCGGACGCGATCGTCGCCGGGATGCGCGACATGGGACTGTTCGGGCTCACCATCGCCGAGGAGTACGGCGGGCTCGGGGAGTCGCTGTTGACCTACGCCCTCGTCGTCGAGGAGATCGCGCGCGGCTGGATGAGCGTGTCCGGCGTGATCAACACGCACTTCATTGTCGCCTACCTTCTGATGCAACACGGTTCGGCCGCACAGAAGACCGCTCTGCTGCCGCGTCTCGCGACCGGTGAGCTGCGTGGCGCGTTCTCGATG
Organism: Mycobacteriales bacterium; assembly: GCA_035501255.1. Taxonomy (GTDB): domain Bacteria; phylum Actinomycetota; class Actinomycetes; order JAFAQI01; family JAFAQI01; genus JAFAZI01. The sequence goes on from DATJWM010000130.1 coordinate 35,399, forward strand.
TCCGAGCCGAACTGCGGGTCGGACGTGTCGGCGATCACGACGAAGGCGACGAAGACCGACGCCGGCTACACGATCAACGGCCAGAAGATGTGGCTGACCAACGGCGCGCGGGCCGGGGTCGTCGCGACGTTGGTGAAAACCGACGAGGGGGCGGAATCGGTCTACCGCAACATGACGACGTTCCTGCTGGAGAAGGAGCCGGGGTTCGGCGCCGTCGGCAATGGGATCACGATCCCCGGCAAGATCGACAAGATGGGTTACAAAGGCGTCGAGACGACTGAGATGGTCCTGGACGCGACGGTGACCTCCGCCGACTCCGTGCTCGGCGGCGCCGGTCGGGCCGGTCGGGGCTTCTATCAGATGATGGATGGCATCGAGGTCGGTCGGGTCAATGTCGCGGCGCGGGCGTGCGGCATGTCGATCCGAGCGTTCGAGCTCGCGATGACCTACGCCCATCAGCGGCGTACCTTCGGCAAACCGTTGCACGAGCACCAGGCGATCGCGTTCAAGCTGGCCGAGATGGCCACGAAGATTGAGGCGAGTCACGCGCTGATGGTGCGGGCGGCGCGCCTGAAGGACGCCGGCGAGCGCAATGACGTCGAGGCGGGGATCGCGAAGTTGTTCGCCTCCGAGTGCTGTGCTGAGGTGACCCAGGAGTCGTTCCGGATCCACGGCGGATACGGCTATTCGACAGAGTTCGAGATCGAGCGCCTGATGCGGGAGGCACCGTTCCTGCTGATCGGCGAAGGCACCTCGGAGATCCAGAAGACGATCATCAGTCGCGGTCTGCTCCGCGACTACGCGGGAAGGTAGACAGGTGGGACTGCTCGAGGGACAGACGGCTGTGGTGACCGGCGGCGCGCAGGGCCTCGGCGAGGCGATCGCGCTCACCTTCGCCGACGCGGGCGCGAAGGTGGTGATCGGCGATCTCAACGCGGGGCAGGCCGAGGCGAGCGCTGCGGCGTTGCGCGAGAAGGGTCACGAGGCGATCGCGGTCCGCACCGATGTGACCTCGCCCGGCGACGTCGAAGCGCTGGTGGCGGCGGCGGTCGGCACCTTCGGGCGACTGGACACCTTCGTCAACAACGCGGGCATCACCCGCGATGCCACGATCCGCAAGATGACCCTCGAGGACTTCGAGCTCGTCATCGACGTCCATCTCAAGGGCACCTGGCTCGGGATCAAGTACGCGGCGGCCGTGATGCGCGAGCAGGGGAGCGGCTCGATCATCAACATGTCATCGATCTCGGGCAAGGTCGGCATGCCGGGTCAGACCAACTACAGCGCGGCGAAGGCCGGCATCGTCGGGATGACCAAGGCCGCCGCCAAGGAGCTTGCTCACCTCGGCGTGCGGGTGAACGCGATCCAGCCCGGTCTGATCCGGACTGCGATGACCGAGGCGATGCGCCCGGAGATTTTCGCGGCCAAGGAAGCCGAGATCCCGATGGGACGGGCCGGTACGCCGGAGGACGTCGCGAAGGTCGCGCTGTTTCTCGCGAGTGACCTCTCGAGCTACCTCACCGGCATCGTGACCGAGGTCGGCGGGGGGAGGCACATCTGATGGCCGGCTCGGCGGTCGTGATCGGCGTCGGTGGCCTCGGCCTCGCGTGCGCGCGGGCGGTCGGCGCCGGCCGGCCGGTCCATCTCGCGGACCGCTCGCCCGAGCAGGTGGCGGCCGCGGTGACGACCTTCCGCGAAGAGGGGTTCGACGTCACCGGTCACGAGGTCGACGTCACCGACCCCGACGCGCTGGTCCGGCTCGCTGAGGCAGCCGCACCGATTGGCACCGTGGTGCAGACGGCTGGGCTGTCCCCGGTTCAGGCGTCGGCGGAGGCAGTGTTGGCGGTCGACCTGATGGGTGCGGCGTACACGATCGACGTCTTTGCGCCGTACCTCGGCGAGGGCGGTTCGCTCACGATCATCGCGAGCATGGCCGGGCACTTGGTGCCGATGACGCCGGAGGACGAGCGCGTCCTCGCGTCGACACCGACGGCTGACCTGCTTGCCACCCCGGTGGTCACGTCGGTCCAGGACTCGGCGATGGCCTACGTCGTCGCCAAGCACGGCGTGCATGTGCGAGTGCAGGCAGCGGCTGCGGCGTACGGTGCGCGCGGCGCGCGGATCAACTCGGTGAGCCCGGGGATCATGGACACGCCGATGAGTCGCGAGGAGCTCGCGTCGGACTCCGGCGAGGCGATGCGCGGCATGCTCGAGATGTCCCCGGTCGCGCGGATCGGCGAGCCCGAGGACATCGCGGACGCGGTGGCGTTCCTGTCCAGCGACGCGGCGTCGTTCGTGACCGGCACCGATCTGCGCGTCGACGGCGGCGTGACCGCTGTGATCGCCCGCCTCGTCTAGCTTTTGCTCAGTGAGTCGCGTGGTCACCCCCGACACACAAACGTGACGCGTGAGGCGTTGCGGCGGCGTTATGCGACCTTCGTCGTCACCCCCGACACGTTTGTGTGTCGGGGGTGACGTTGATGGCGCGGAGGGTCTCTGGGCTGACCGGGGCGGTGAGCGCGGCGGAGATCATGTCCACCAGATTTGCGGTCACGATCGGCAGTGGGACGAGCGTGCGGCGCGGGTTGACCGCGTCCTCGAGGACGGCTCGGTCGGCGAAGGCGTGCACTGCTGACTGCAGCATGCCGGTGAGTCGCTCGACGGCGAGCTCGCGGGGCATCGCGCGGGCCATGATCGCGATCAGGCGGCGGGCCGTGTCGGTTTGCACCGGCTGGTCGATTCGGTCTTTGATCTCCTCCAGCCGGGTGTCCGGGCTGGCGAGGACTTCCGCCCAGATCCGCACGTAGTAGCGCTGGCTGCGACCGAGGGCGACGTACTCCGCCAGCGGCCGGATCTGGAGCTCGACCAGGCTGCGCACGTCGTCGAGGCGGCCGGTCTGCACGAGGTCGGCGGCCAACGTTTCGCCGCGCGTCCGAAACCACTCGCGGTGGCGGGCAAGGATCGCCTCAACGAGACCGCCGCGGCCCCCGAAGTGGTACTGCAAGGAGGTTTTGTTTCGCTGCCCGGCCTGGGTGTTGATCTCGTTGAGCGATGGTCCGTCGATGCCGTGCTCGGCGAACAGGCGCTCGGCGACGTCGAGGATGTGCTCGCGGGTGCGCATCCCGCGCACTCCGCCCACCCCGCGCACTCCGCTCACTCCGGGCGCGGCGGATCGCGGCGGATCGCTTCCCAACTCGGCCATCGCTCGGTATTCTAGAAGATGAGTTAAGGTACTCGCCTCAATTCATCGAGGTGCGAGAGCCCGGGTCGCTGCCGGGTCTGTCGTGCGGAGCGGAGCCGACGATGACGCTGACCCCCGAGCGCAGTTCCGGGTTCGTCATGCCCCCCGAGGGCTACCCCGGGCTGCCGATGCCGAACAACATCGACCTGCTCCTCGACCCCGACCGTCGGCCGCGGGTCATCCGCGATCACCGTGGGCGGTTCCCGTTCCCCGTCCCGAACGGCTGGTTCGTCGTCGCGATGAGCGATGAGCTCACTCCTGGCGCGGTCAAGCCGACGTACGCCTTCGGTCGGGAGCTCGTCCTGTTCCGTGCCGACGACGGGACGGCGCACTGCATGGACGCCCACTGCCCGCATCTGGGCGCGCACCTCGGCGTCGGTGGGCAGGTCGAGGGCAACTGCCTGCGCTGCCCGTTCCATGGCTGGGCCTTCGACGGCGACACCGGTCAGTGCACCGACATCCCCTACGACCCGGGTACGCCGATCCCGCGCAAGGCGCGCACGCTCGCCTACCCGACCCTGGAGCGCAATCGGGCGATCTGGGCCTGGTACCACGCGGCCGGTGAGCCGCCGTTCTACGACGTACCCGAGGTGGAGGAGTTCTCCGACCCGGACTGGCACGAGCCGGTGGTGCGGACGTTCGCGATCCGGATCTGCGCGCAGGAGATGGCCGAGAACAACGTCGACCGTGCCCACTTCCGCTACGTCCACGGCACCGAGGCGATCCCGGACGAGGAGTTCATCGTCGACGGGATTTACAAGCGTGCGGTCGGGATGGACGGCGCCTTCGTCCGCGAGGGTTACGCACTCGGCCTCGGCATCCTCCGGATGCGCAACTTCGCCACCTGGATCTCGAGCACGACACCGATCGATGAGGACAACATCGTTGTCCGGTGGATCTTCACCGCGCCGCGCGCGAACGGACCGCACGCAGCGGACGAGGCAGCCGACAACTACTGCAGCGGGGTCAGCCAGGACATTCCGATCTGGGAGAACAAGGTCTATCGCGACCAGCCGCTGCTGCGCGGGATGGAACGCGACGTGATCGCCCACCGCGAGTGGGCGCGGCAGTTCTACACCTATCCCGCGGCGGAGTAGGTGAGGTCGGCAACTCCTAGGTGAAGCGCATCCCGGGGGCGCGACTTCCGAAGATCTCAGTGGCCATCACCGTGCCGAGCGTCGTCGCGTCCCAGCGCTGCTCACCGGAGCTCGCGACCCGCAACTCCCTCCACCCCTGCATGAGGATGATCCGATCGCCGATCGAGCGGATCACGTGACCGGTCACGTGCGCCGCTTCGGAGCTGGCGAGCCAGGCGACGAGCGGTGAGCTGTTCGCCGGGTCCATGGCGCGGAACTCGCCCTCGGGGACCTCGTCCGGCTCGTAGGACTCGCCCATGCCCGGCATGGTCGCCGTGATCCGGGTCAGGCCGGACGGCCCGACGGCGTTGACGGTGACACCGATCTTGTAGAGCTCGAGGGCGAGAGTCTGGGTCAGGCCAACGATTGCGGCCTTCGCGGTCGCGTAGTTGGTCTGGCCGAAGTTGCCGCCGAGGCCGGCGCCGGAGGTGGTGTTGATGATCCGCCCGGCGACGTTGTCCTCGCCGGTCTTGATCCGGTCCCGCCAGTAGACCGCTGCGTGGTGGCACATCGACCACGTGCCCTTGACGTGCACTGCCATCACGGCGTCGAAGTCGGTCTCCGGCATGTTCCAGATCGCGGCGTCCCGCACGATGCCCGCGTTGTTGACGACTATGTCGACCTTGCCGAACGCGTCGATGCCCTGCATCAGAATGGCTTTGGCCTGCGCATGGTCGGACACGTCGTTGTGATTGGCGACGGCGGTGCCGCCCGCCTTCTCGATCAGCGCGACGGTGTCGTCGGCCGCCGTACCGGTTCCTTCTCCGTGAACCGAGCCGCCGAGGTCGTTGACGACGACCTGCGCGCCGTGTTTGGCGAGCTCCATCGCATGACCGCGACCGATCCCGTGGCCGGCTCCGGTGACAACCGCGACCCGACCGGCAAGAAGCGCGCCCACTACCGGGTCGCCGGGAGGTCGAGGCCGAGCAGCCTGATCGCGTTGCCGCGGGCGATCTTGTCCACCTGGTCCTGAGGCAGGTGGCCGAACTGTTCCGCGGCCGCTTCGCGGCTCCGCGGCCAGGTGCCGTCCTGATGCGGATAGTCGGTCTCGAACATTACGTTGTCGATGCCGACCTGATCGATGACCGATACGCCGACCGGATCTTTGAAGAAGCAGCTGAACACCTGGCGGTAGTAGTACGACGAGGGCAGCTCCGGGCACTTGTCCTGCCCGTGCGCCCAGCCGCGGTGGGTGAACCACACGTCGTCGGTGCGTTCGAGGACGTAGGGGATCCAGCCGATCTGGGCCTCGGCGTAGAGCAGCTTGACGCCGGGGAAGCGGTGCAGGACGCCGGAGAAGAGGAAGTCCACCAGGCTGTTCGCCGCGTTGCCGAAGATGATCGTGCCCTGTACCGCGGCGGGGGCGTCCTCCGAGGTCGTCGGCGTCTTCGTCCCGGACCCGATGTGCATGGCCACGACCGTGCCGGTCTCCTCGCACGCGGCAAAGAACGGGTCCCAGTAGCCGGAGTGAATGCTCGCCTCGCCGAGGTACGCCGGGATCTCGCTGAATGCGACCGCACGCACGCCGCGTGCGGCGTTGCGGCGTACCTCCGCGGCGGCGAGCGCGACGTCCCACATCGGCACGATGCACAGCGGGATCAGCCGACCGCCGCTGCCGGCGCACCACTCCTCGACCATCCAGTCGTTGTAGGCCTGTACGCACAGCAAGGACAGGTCCTTGTCCTTGCCCCACATGAACAGCTGGCCGCAGAACCGCGGAATGTTCGGGAAGCACATTTGCGCCTGCACCCCGTTGATCGTCATGTCCTCGAGTCGATCGGCCTGCTTGAAGCAGCCGGCGCGGATCTGCTCGTAAGTCACGCCGTTCATGCCGACCTCTTCGGCGGGGACGCCGGCCGCCGCGATGTAACGCTTGAGGCTGATCTGGCGGTCCTCGTAGAACCACCAGGCCACATCCGGTCCGTCGGTGCCGGGCGACTCCTGATACGTCGAGCCGACCAGCTTCACCGGACCCTGCGGCGCGTAGACGATCCGCGGGCCGACGTCCTGGTACTTCGCCGGCAGGCGGCTCGACCACACGTCCGGGGGCTCGACGACGTGCGCGTCGACGTCGACGATCAGTGGGACCTTGGCAAGGGTGTCTGTCGCCTGAGGCGAGGCGAGCTGCGTCATATCGATACTATATACAAAACGCGCCCGGCCCCTGCCTGGGATCCAACGGCGCCCGCGCACAACGGCGTGACGCCGTTTCGCCCTGGCCTATACGGCGTGACGCAGTTTCGCTCTGGCCTATACGGCGTGACGCCGTTGTGGAAGGTCAGTCCGCGAAGAGATCGCTCGCGGCGAGCAGGTCGCTCACGTGCTCACCCTGGCGTTGCAACAACCGCAGCCATTCCGCCGCGGCTTTGTCGGCGTCGCGGGCGACGATCGCCTTGACCGCGCGAGCAACTCCTCGTTTCTGGTCCGCGATCGCGCCCGGTACGACGTCGAAGAAGTTGCCCGGCACGACCGGCCGCATGACCCTGCTCACCGCGACCAGCCGCGAGGACGCCGCCGCGGCGAACATTCCCCGGATGAGCTGCTCGTTGATGTAGAAGATCTCGTCCGGGTCGGTCGCTGCCGCGAGCGCCTTCTGGTGGTCGGCCAGCCCGGCCAGTTCCTCCTCGCTCGCCCGCTCGGTCGCCCGGCGCGCGGCGAGCCCGTAGAGCAGGCCGAGCAGGTGGTAGTGATCGGCGACGCCGGCGCGGTCGAACCCGTTGACGTACGCGCCGCGGTGCGGCTCGCTGGTGACCCAGCCCTCCCGGTCGAGTGCGATAATGGCCTCGCGCACGGGGATCCGGCTGACGCCGAGGGTGGCGGCAAGCTCATCCTGGCGGATCCGGTCGCCGTGGCGGAGATGACCGTGGAAGATCAGGCTGCGGATGTACGCCGCGACCTGCTCGCCGCTGCTCCGCCGGCTGAAGGTTGATCCGACCACCGCGCGGGGTACGCCGGGCGCGCGTGGGCTCTCGGTCACCGGCGAAGTGTAGCGGCTTATTTGATCCAATTCAGTTTTATCCGATCCGCCCCCCCACGAACCGTTAGTTCGAACGAGCGGGGCGGAAAAGAAAGGTGGAGCGCGTCGTGACGGCCACCTGGTCCGTGCCTGCGCGCTGGAAGTCCGTCCGCACGACCAGCACCGACATCCCTGGCTGCTCCGGCGTACCCGGCTTGGTCTGGGCGCTCTCGACGTAGCCCGTCACGTCGAAGGTGTCGCCGACGCACACCGGCCCGTGGTAGGTGAAGTCCTCGGCGCCGTGCAGGATCATCCCCTCGCGGCCGTCACGCAGTGCGGCGATCAATTCGACCAGCGCGACCGCGTCCGACGGGACCTCGGGCTGATCGTCGACGAAGCTGCCCTTGTTCGGGGCGACGAAGGCGAACGTGGGCGGCGTCGGAATCCGGTCGAAGCCGGCCGATCGAGCGGCCGCGAGCGACCGGTACTCCGAGCGTTCGTCCTTCACCGCGGAGGAGAAGTCCACGACCGGCCCGCGCTCGACCGTGACGACCCGCGGTGGGATCCGGGTCCCGACGAGATCCTCGAGGCTCACGTCGCCGCCTTCTCGGTACGACGCGGCAGTCGGGCGGCGGCGTGTCCGGTGAGGATGACGCTGCCCTGATCGTCGACCACCCGGCAGTCGAGCTCGACGTTCGCGCCGTCGCTGTCGGGGTCGAGCGCCCGGACCTCGACCTCGGTGGTGAGCGTGCGGTCCGGCCAGGCCTGCTTGGTGAAACGGACCCGGAAGCGGGTCAGTGTGCCGAGCCCGACGAAGTCGGTCACCGCCCCGGCGAGAAAACCGGCGGAGAGCATCCCGTGCCCGAACACGCTGGGCATCCCCGCCGCGAGCGCCATGGTCTCGTCGTGGTGCATCGGGTTGAAGTCACCGGACGCTCCGGCGTAACGAACGAGGTCGGTGCGGGTCAGGACGAGGCTGCGGGATGGGCCCCGATCGCCGACTTCGAGGTCGTCGACGTAGGGCGGTGCCGGGCTCTCGGTCACCTCGACTGGCCTCCGTCCGACCGGGAATAGATCATGTATACATTAGGCATGGGTGGCCCCTCGTTTGCCGGTGAAGCGTGGGGGCGGGGCGCGAACCGCACGCTCACCGCGATCCTGCGGGCCAGGCTCGATGCCGACCCGGACGGTCCGTACCTCGATGTGTGCGGCACCGCGCTCACCGCGGCAGAGGTCTACCGGTCGGCGTGCGCGATCGCCAACGCCCTGATCGATCTCGGCGTCCGTCCGGGCGACCGCGTTGCGTCGCTGATCGAGAACTCGCCCGAGGCTCTGCTCTCCTGGTGGGGCGCGCAGTTCGCGGGCGCGGTCGCCGTACCGGTCAACACCGCCTACAAAGGGGAGTACCTGCGTCATCAGCTTGACGACTCGTCGTCGAAGGTGCTGGTGGTCGCGGGGGAGTTCGCGGACCGGGCGGAGGCGATCGCCGGTCACCTGCCCGCCCTCGAGCACGTCGTGGTCGTCGACGGGGCGGACCTCGCAGTCGACGGCGTGGCGAGCCATCAGTGGTCGACGGTGCTCGCCGCGGCGACCGACGATCCGGGCGTCGAGCGCCGCCCGTCTGAGCTCGCCACCTTCATCTACACCGGCGGCACCACCGGGCTGTCGAAAGGATGCATGCTCAGCCACGGTTATCACGAGGCGTTGTCCGAGCAGATCGGAATCTGCTGGGAGCGCTCCGGCGAGGACGTCGTCTGGACGCCGCTGCCGATGTTCCACTTCAACGCGTTGGTCACCGCGGTCGTCGGCTCGCTCGTCTTCGGTGGTCGCGCAGCGATCTACCGCAGGTTCTCGGTCTCGAACTTCTGGCCCGAGATGAACCGCACCGGCGCCACGATCACCTCGACGCTCGGCACGATGGCCTACCTGCTCGCGCACGACAGCGACCGGGCGGAAATGCCGAACTCCGGCGCACCCGAGGCGAATCGTTCGTTGCGGCTTCTCGGAGCCGCGCCGCTGCCCCCCGAGGTCGATGACATCATCCGCAGCCGATTCTCGATCGACACCTTCAGCGGGGCCTACGGGACGACCGAGGCGAGCCTGATCTCCTGGCAGCCGAAGGGCGTGCGCAACCGGCCGCGCGCGGCCGGCGTCGTCAACGACGAGTACTTCGACGTCCGCCTGTTCGACGACGACGACAACGAGGTGCCGGTGGGTGAGCAGGGGGAGATCGTCGTCCGGCCGAAGCGGCCGCACGTGATGTTCGAGGGTTACTGGGGACGGGCCGAGGCCACGGTCGAGACCAGCCGGAACTGGTGGTACCACACCGGCGACATCGGTCGGCTCGACGAGGACCGATACCTCTACTTCATCGATCGCAAGGCGGACTACCTGCGCCGGCGCGGCGAGAACATCGCGAGTTTCGAGGTCGAGCGGATCCTGATGGGGCACGGCTCGCTGGCCGACGTCGCCGTTCACGCCGTACCGAGTGAGATGACCGAGGACGATCTGAAGATCACGGCGACGCTCGTCGCGGATTCGACGTTGACCGAGGAGGAGCTATTCCGGTGGTGCGTCGACCAGCTGCCGTACTTCGCGCTGCCGCGCTACATCGAGTTCCGGGAGGAGTTGCCGCGCAGCCCCGTGGGTCGAGTGCTCAAGCGCGAGCTGCGCACCGAGGCGGTGACCGAGCGGACGTGGGACGCTGAGACTGCCGGCATCACCTACGAGAAGCGATAGCGGGGTACGACGTGCGTGACGCCGTCATCTGCGAGCCGATCCGGACACCGGTCGGTCGGTACGGCGGGCAGTTCCGGGACATCCCCGCGCACACCCTCGCCGCGGACCTGATCGCGGCGCTGGTCGCCCGGACCGGCGTACCTGTCGAGGCTGTCGATGACGTCCTGCTCGGGCAGTGTTACCCGACCCCCGAGGCGCCCGCGATCGGTCGGGTGGCCGCGCTGGATGCGGGTCTGCCGATCGAGGTGACCGGCTTGCAGATCGACCGGCGGTGCGGGTCGGGCCTTCAGGCGGTGCTGTACGCCGCGATGCAGGTGCAGGCCGGGGTGAGCGATCTGGTGCTCGCCGGCGGTGCCGAGAGCATGAGCGGCGCCGGCTTCTACTCCACCGAGATGCGCTGGGGGGCGACCGGGAGCGTGACCCTGCACGACGGCCTCGCCCGCGGGCGGGTGACCGCCGGGGGATGTCGCTATCCGGTACCCGGAGGCATGCTCGAGACGGCGGAGAACCTGCGCCGCGAGTATGCGATCCCGCGCGGCGAGCAGGACGAGTTCTCGGTCCGCTCCCACCAGCGCGCGGTCGCCGCCCAGCGCAGCGGCGTGTTCGCGGAGGAGATCGCGCCGGTGACCGTGAAGGGGCGCAAAGGCGAGGTCATGATCGACACCGACGAGCACCCTCGCGCCGACACCAGCGTCGAGTCGCTCGCCGCGCTGCGACCGGTGCTCATCCGCAGCGACCCTGAGGCGACCGTCACCGCCGGCAACTCCAGCGGGCAGAACGACGGTGCCTCGATCTGTGTCGTCACGCATCCGGATCGGGCGGTGGCGCTCGGCCTGCGCCCGCTCGTACGGATCGTCTCGTGGGCGGTCGCGGGGGTCGCTCCCGCGAGGATGGGGATCGGGCCAGTGCCCGCGACCGCCGCCGCGCTCGAACGCGCCGATCTCAAGCTCAGCGACATCGACCTGATCGAGCTCAACGAAGCCTTCGCCGCCCAGGTCCTTGCCTGCACGCGCGAGTGGGGTTTCGGCGCGGCGGACTTCGAGCGGCTGAACGTGCACGGCTCCGGCATCTCCCTCGGCCATCCGGTCGGTGCGACCGGCGGGCGGATCCTCGCGACGTTGGCCCGGGAGATGGACCGGCGCGGCGTACGGTACGGGCTCGAGACGATGTGCATCGGCGGCGGCCAGGGCCTGGCCGCCATCGTCGAGCGCGTTACCTAGCGCCGCGCGCCCAACTTCACTGCGGTAGCCGCTGATCGCCCAACTGTCAGTAACTGGGCGTTTCGCGCGCGAAAACGCCCGACAACTGACAGTTGGGCGAATCAGGCGGTCCAGCGGGAGACGAGCTCCTTGCGGAGGACCTTGCCGATCTCGTTGCGCGGAAAGTCCTCGACCACCTCGACGGCCACCGGAACCTTGTAGCCCGCGAGCGTTTCGCGCAGCGCGGCAAGCAGGGACGGTCCCTCGATCATCGCCCCCGGCTCGACCCGGACCCACGCAACCGGAACCTCACCGAGGCGCTCGTCGGGTACGCCGGCCACGCAGGCGTCCGCGACGCCGGGCAGTGCGCGCAGGGCATCCTCGACCTCCTGTGGCACGACCTTCAGCCCGCCGCGGTTGATCGTGTCCGAGACCCGGCCCACGATCCAGAGGAAGCCCTCGGCGTCGACTCGGCCGAGATCGCCGGTGCGCAGATATCCGTCAATGAGCGCAGCCGTGATCTCCGCGGCCGTGCTGACGTACGGCGAGGCGATCCAGATCTCGCCGACCGTCCCCTCGGGCACTGGCAGGTGATCGCGGTCGAGAATCCGTACGTCGATCCCGTCATGCGGGCGGCCGACCGCGCCGAGCTTGCTCTCGCCGTACTCGCGCAGGTCCGCCGCGTTCCAGCCGACCACCTCACCGCCGAGCTCGGTCTGGCCGTAGCAGTTGAGAATGCCGATCGCGAACTTCGCGCTGAACGCGCGGGCCTGGCCGGGGGTGAGTGGGGCGGTGATGCTGCGCACCATCCTCAGCGGGGCCAGGTCGGTCACGGTTGGCTCGTCGACCAGCATCGCCATCATCGCCGGGGCAAGGACGGCGGAACGGATGTCGTGCCGGCGTACCAAGGTGGCGAAGTCGACCGCGTCGAATCGGTCCATGAGCACGAGGGGTGCACCGGAGCGCAAGGCAAACAGCGCATTCCACAACCCGGCCCACAACGCGAGGCTGGAGGGGATGAGGTTCGGCATCGCCGTAGGTCGGGGACGCCCGCCGTCGCGCTTGCCGCGCAGCGCCGCGAGTGAGGTGTCGATCCCGTCGCGAACGCCGGCGTGGCTCAACACGATCGGCTTGGACTCCCCGGTCGTGCCGGACGTCCGCATCACCAGCGCGGTGCCGGCTGGTAACGGGTGGTGGGTCGTCGCCCGGCCGTCTGCCGACCACTCGAGCGCCCCGGTCGCGAGGATGGTGGCCGCGCCCGGGGTGCGGAGCGACTCGCGCGCGGTGATGACGGCGGCCGGCGCGGCGGTGGCGAGTTGCTTGTCGATCTCGGCGTCGGTCAGCCGGCCGTTGATCGGGACCGCCGCCGCACCGGCGCGCCACGTCCCGAACAGCGCCGCGAGCGCACTCACGCCGGAGTCGATCACGACGGCCACCGGATCGTCCGCGCCGACACCGGCCTCGTGCAAGACGGTGGCGGCTCGCTCGCTCGCCTCCCGTAGCTCGCCGAGGTCGACGGATCCCTCGATCCAATGCACGATCGGGTCGTCGTCGGCGGCCGGGTGATCGAGCAGGAATGCGGACAGCGACTCGCTCACGGCAGCCAGGTCATCGCACGACTCCGTCGGAGCGGAGTGCGGCGACGTCCTCCGGGTGCAGTCCCAACTCCTCGGCGAGGACGGAGTCGGTGTGCTCGCCGAGCCAGGGCACGCGCCGGTCGTCGATCTCCTCCACCCCGCTGATCTTCACCGGGTTGCCGGGGATGATCACCGGCTGCTCGACACCGTCGGGCCGGTCCATCTCGACGAGCATGCGGCGAGCCGCGAGGTGCGGGTCTCGGGAAACCTCGGCGTCGTCGAAACACGGCCCGGCCGCGATCCCGGCGTCGGAGAACACGTGACAGACCTCGATCTTGGTCATGTCCTTCGCCCAGTCCTCGATCGCCGGACGGATCACCGTCTCCAGATGGTCCAACCAGCCTTTGCGGGTGGCGAAGCGCGGGTCGTCCTTCCACTCCGGATGACCGATCAGCTCGATCAGGCGCAGGAAGTGGTGCTCGCGGCCGACCTGGAGCACGAACCAGCCGTCCTTGGCGCGGAAGCCGTTGAGGATCAGCTCGCCGGTGCTCGCCGCGCTGCCGCCGAGCGACCAGAAGTTCGTGACGATGTCGGTCATCGCCACGACGCTGTCGAGCATGGCGACGTCGACGTACTGGGCCTCGCCGGTCAGGTCGCGCTGGCGGATGGCGGCCAGGACGCCGATGGTGGCGAACAAGCCGGCGCTGATGTCGCCGAGCGCGCCGACCGGCGCCATCATCGGCGGTCGGTCCGGTGGTCGCTTCATCTCATATATCCCCGACATCGACTCGACGACGGCCGCAAAGGCCGGCCAGTCGCGGTACGGCGTACCCGGGGTGTTGCCGAAGCCGGAGACGGACAGGTAGATGACGCTGGGGTGGACCGCGCGGATGTCGTCGAAACCGAGGCCCATGCGAGCCATCGCGCCGGCTCGTGAGTTCTCGGCGACGATGTCGAAGCGCGGCGCGAGGTCGAGGGCGAGTTGCCGCCCTCTCGGGTCTTTGAGGTCGATGCAGATGCTGCGCTTGTTCAGGTTGTTGCGCAGAAACGTCGCGCCCACGTTGCGGCCCTGCGGGTCCTTGATCGCGGGGAACGAGGTGCGGCCCTGGTCGCCAGTCGGCGCTTCGACCTTGACCACGTCGGCACCGAGACGGGCGAGCAGCTGGGTGGCGAACGGAAGTGCCTGCATCTGCTCGAGCGCGAGGATCCGGATCCCGGACAGTGGTCGCTGCTCGCTCATCGCTACCGAGCGTACTGGATCATGTATACGTTCTCCGGCTCACGCGTTCCGATAACGGCGTGACGCCGTTTCGCGTGGGGCATCACGGCGTGACGCCGTTGTGAGCGGTCAGGCGGTGGCGCGCTCGGCGAGCTTGCCCAGGTCCGCCCCGACGTGCCGTTCGAACCGGCCCTGGTCGAACGAGCGCACCGCGACGTCGTGTCCGGCGGCTTCGGCGCGAAGCGCGCCGACCGTGCAGTCCGCCTTGGCGCGGTGCGCGAACGGGTCGAACGAGTACCACTTCATCGCGTTCTCGTAGGTGATCTTTGCGAGTTCGTCGTCGGGCACCGCGCGGGCGACCGCGTGCAGCTCCTCCGGGGCTTGTGGCCAGGACGAGTCCGAGTGCGGGTAGTCGCACTCCCAGGCGATGTTGTCGATCCCGATCTGGTCACGGAGCTGTACGCCGACCGGGTCGGCGATGAAGCAGGTCAAGAAGTGCTCGCGGAAGACCTCACTCGGCAGCCGGTCACCGAAGTCCTGGCCGGTCCAGAGGTGGTGCATCTCGTAGGTGCGGTCGAGCCGGTCGATGAAGTACGGGATCCAGCCCGTGCCGCCCTCGGACAGCGCGAATCGGATCGCCGAGAAGTTCTTGATCACGCGGGACCACAGCAGGTCGGCCGCGGCCGCGCAGATGTTCATCGGCTGGAGGGTGATCATGACGTCGATCGGTGCGTCCGGTGCGGTCACGGCGAGCTGGCCCGACGAGCCGAGATGGATCGACACGACAGTGTCGGTGTCGCAGACGGCGTTCCACAGCGGGTCCCAGTGATCGCTGTGGAAGCTCGGGTAGCCCAGGGTGGCGGGGTTCTCGGTGAACGTCAGCGAGTGACAGCCTTTGGCCGCGACCCGGCGTACCTCGTCGGCGGCAAGCTGCGGGTCCCACAACACGGGCAGCGCCATCGGGATGAATCGGCCCGGCGCCGAACCGCACCACTCGTCGATGTGCCAGTCGTTGTAAGCGCGCAGCACCGCGAGCGCGAGATCCTTCTCGGCGTTCGCAAACAGCCGCCCGGAAAAGCCCGGGAACGACGGGAAGCACATCGATCCGAGTACGCCGCCGGCGTTCATGTCCTTCACGCGCTCGCCGATGTCCCAGCAGCCGGGGCGCAGCTCCTCGAACGCGGTGGGTTCGACGCCGTACTCGCTGCGAGGGCGACCGGCGACGGCGTTGAGTCCGATGTTGGGGATGATGGCGCCGTTGAAGGTCCAGACGTCCGACCCGTCGTCCTGCCGCACGATCTTCGGCGCCCGGTCGCGGTAGCGGTCCGGGATGTGCGCGTCGAACATCGTCGGTGGTTCGACGACGTGGTCGTCGACGCTGATCATGATCATGTCTTCGACGTTCATCGGGTCTCCCCCGTCCGTACGCCTATGAACGGATGATCGATAAAGTGAACCACGGTTCACTCGCCGGAGGCAAGCGCCTCCGAACGGCCAAGCGCCCCGTCGAGCAGGGCGTGGAGCAGGTCGGTCGACGGGGGCGGCTCGCCCCGCTGGGCGGTATCGAGCTCGGCCAGCTGGAGTGCGCTGATCAACCCGCTGAACACCCGGGCGAGCACCGCCGGCTCGCCCGACCGGAAGGCACCCTCGCGTTGCCCGCGGGCGATCAGGTCCGCCTGGAGCTGATGCGCCTCGCGGAAGTTCGTGCCGATCTGCGGGTTCTCGACCGGGGTGGTGAACGGCGGGGTGAACGATCCGCTGCGCATCACGAGCCGGGCGAACGCCGAGTGCTCCCGGAAGAACCCCACCTGCCAGTCGGCAAGTGCGTGCAGCTGCTCGTGCGCCGGGGCGTCCCGGCCGAGGAGATCGCGCATGCCGGCCATGAACTGCGAGCCGCGGCGCTGTAGGCAGGCGCTGTAGAGGTCGTCCTTGCTCGCAAAGAAGGAGTAGACGCTGCCGACGGCGTACTCGGCCCGCTCGGCGATCTCCCGCAGGGACGCCTCATGGAACCCGTGCTCGGCGAAGACCTGTTCGGCCGCGTCGAGCAGGTGATCGCGGCCCAGCGTTCGCCGGCTCGCCCGCCGCTGCTGGCGCAGGCTGCCGGCGTCGGCCGCGGTCGGATCGCTCGCCACGAAGCCGCAATCTAGTCCCTCGGGCGCGGGTGTGTTGACGCTCGTCCGCCGGGATCGACCCCGGCTGAACTCAGGCCTCGGTCGGCGCTGCGGTCTTGATGATGCCGAACACCGAACCCTCGGGATCGGAGAGCACCGCGAACCGACCTGCCGGGATGTCCGTGGGCGGCACCAAGGTGGCGGCCCCGAGCCCGGTCGCCTTCGCCACGGACGCGTCGGCGTCCTCGACCGCGAAGTAGACCAGCCAGTGGGCGGGCACCTGCGCCGGCACCATGTCGGGCATCGCCATCATGCCGGCGATCGACTGGTCGGCGCGCTTCCACTCGGTGTAGGCCATCTCGCCCATCTCGAACGAGTTCGCCGACCAACCGAACACCGCGGAGTAGAAGGAGGTGGCGGCGTCCACATCGCGGGTGTTGAGCTCGTTCCAGGTGAAGGCGCCAGGTTCGTTGGCGAGTTCGGAGCCGATGAAGGTCTTCGGCTGCCAGATGCCGATCACGGCGCCGGTGGGATCGAGAAACACCGCCATGCGCCCGAGGTCGGAGACGTCCATCGGCTCGGCGAGAATCGTCGCGCCGGCGTCCTTGGCACGCGCCGCCGTGTCGTCGGCGTCGTCAACACAGATGTAGGTCGTCCACACGCTCGGTTGCTCAGCCGACATCGCCGGCATGTTTCCCGCGACGTTCTTCCCGTTCTTGCGCAGCCGGGTGTAGTTGCCCATGTCCGCGCCCTGGTCCTGCGCCTCCCAGCCGAACAACGCCCCATAGAACGCGTTGGAGGCAGCGAGGTCCCGGGTCGCGTGATCCACCCAGGACGGGGTCCCGGCTGGGTACGACGTGAATTCGACCATGACAGATCCTCTCGGTCGCACGAGTGCCAATACGCCGCAGCGTAGTCGTGGCAACCGACAGGATTGCCGGTCAGTCGATCCAGTCGGTGCGATCCTCACGGATGGGCTGCCGACCGGTCCGCAACGGCGACAGCGGGGCATCGACCAGCAGGATCCGATGCCGGCCAACAACGGCCGCCTCGGGCTCGCCGAGCAGGGCGGCCTTGCCCGCGGTCAGCGCCTGCTCGGCGTCCGCCCACGCGTCCCAGGACGGGATCGCCCACAGCAGGATGACT
The DNA here is from genome assembly GCA_035501255.1 of Mycobacteriales bacterium. Taxonomy (GTDB): domain Bacteria; phylum Actinomycetota; class Actinomycetes; order JAFAQI01; family JAFAQI01; genus JAFAZI01. The sequence goes on from DATJWM010000130.1 coordinate 52,723, forward strand.
TCGTCATCGGCGTGCATCGCCGTTCGAAACGCTCCGATCAGCCGCCAGCCGAACCGGTCGGTGGCGCCGCTCGCGGCCGACACGCACAGGTCGAGGAAGCCCGGCGCTGCGCCGGGGGCGACGTCGATCACTTCGTGCGCGTAGACGGGGGCGCCGGCGTCGGCGGCGCAGAGGTCCGCGATCGGCGCCGTCGCCGGATGTGGGAGCACGATCCGGTCGTACCCGCCAGCGCGCAGGTCGGCAGCCGCCGCCCACCATTTCGCGAGCGCCGGGTCCTGCAAGGTCGGCCCGGCGAACTCGGTCTCGAACGACGCGGCCAGTCCGGCCAGGCTCTCGTGTTCCCACAGGTTCACCACCTGCGGCCAGTGGCCGGTCGAACCGACCACGCCCCACACGCCGTAACACAGCTGGTTGCGCTGCTCCTGACCGATCGGGGACCAGTTCGCGGTCATGTGGTGCATGTACTTCGCGCGGTTGTGCTTGGTGATCGTGATGAACTCGTGGATGTAAGCGCGATCGTTGCTCACGGAGTGGGTCCTTCGGCGAGGGGTGCCGGCGTACCCTCCGGTTTGGACGCCGGACGGATGGTGATCGTGTCCAGCGACACGTCGGGCAGGTTGGTGATGGTCGCGAGCGTCCCGGCGATCGTTTCGGCCACATCGGCGCTCATCAGGTAGGTCTCCGGCATCAGCCCGCGGGCGAGCCAATCGCCCATCGCCCACCCGAGCAGGTCCCCGGGGAACGCTAGTCCGAACTCGGTGTCAATCGTCGACCCCACCACGATCTGAGTGAAGCGAACCGACGGAACCTCCGCGCGCCAGATGCCGAGAAGCTGGTCGACCGCCGCCTTCGACGCCGAGTACACGCCAAGACCGGTGCGGGGCTGGCCGACCGTCTCGGAGGACAGTACGGCGACGATCGACGTTGCGTCGCACAGCGGCCGTAACCGGCGGATCACGGTGTTGACGCCGAATACGTTGGTCCGAAAGGCGTTCTCCCATTGCTCGCCGGTGGCGTCGCCGAGCAGCGTCATGGGCGCCATCCCGACGCAGATGAGAAGGATGTCGACCCCGCCGAGGTCCGAGGCCGCCTGGACGAGCGCGTCGCAGCCCGCTTCGGTGCGGACGTCGCAGGCCACGGCGGTCCCGGTGGCGGAGGTGGAGACGAGCTCGTCGAGAAGCTCCTTGCGGCGGGCCGCCGCGATCACCGTGGCGCCGTCGGTGAGCGCGCGCTCGGTGAACGCCCGGCCGATCCCGGCGGAGGCGCCGACGACGACCACCCGTCGCGTGGCGAGCGACCGGGACGCGTCCTCAGGCGCCATAGCGTCCGAACGCCTGGCGCGCGATGACGACCTGCTGCACCTGGCTGGTGCCCTCATAGATCCGGAACAGGCGAGCGTCGCGGTAGAACCGTTCGACGGCGACACCGTGCATGTAGCCGGCACCGCCGTGCACCTGCACCGCACGGTCGGCCACCCGGCCGACCATCTCGGACGCGAAGTACTTCGCCGCCGATGGAGCCATCCGGACGTCGGTGCCGGCGTCGTAGTCGGCCGCGGCCGCGAGCACCATCGCCCGCCCGGCGTAGACGTCGGTCTGCGAGTCCGCGATCAAGCCCTGCACGAGCTGGAAGTCCGCGATCGGCTTGCCGGACTGTTTGCGGGCGAGCGCGTAGGTGATTGTTTCCTCGAGCAGCCGCTCGGCCATCCCCACGCACAGCGCCGCGATGTGCAGGCGGCCGTGGGCGAGGCAGCGCATCGCGGTGCGGTAGCCCGTGCCCTCGGCGCCGATGAGCGCGGTGTCCGGCACCGGGACCTCGTCGAGGAACACCTCGGCGGTCCACGCGCCGCGCTGGCCCATCTTGTGGTCGCGCGGACCGACCGACAGGCCGGGCGCGTCGCGGGGGACGAGGAACGCCGAGGTGTCGCGGGCGGCCGAGGGCTCCTGGTTGTGGCGAGCGAAGATCATGAAGACGTCGGCGATCGGCGCGTTGGTGATGAAGCGCTTCGCACCGCTGATCACGTAGCCGGTGTCGGTGCGGCGGGCACTGGTCGTCAGGTCCGACGGATCGGAGCCGGCCTCCGCCTCGGTCAGGCCGAACGAGGCGGTCCACTCGCCGCTGGCGATCTTCGGCAGCCACTCCTTCTTCTGCTCCTCCGTCCCGCCTTCGATGATCGTGTGGCCGGCAATTCCGTTGTTGGTGCCGAACAACGACCGGAACGCCGGGGTCGTCCAGCCGAGCTCCATCACGAGACGGGCCTCTTGGGACATCGTCAGGCCGAGGCCGCCGTACTCCTCGGGGATCGCGAACCCGAACAGACCCATGTCGCGGGCCGCTGCTCGAAGCGAGGCCGGGATCTCGTCGCGGTCCTCGATCTCGTCCTCGAGCGGCACGACCTGCTCGCGCACGAGTCGCCGGACGGCGTCGAGGACGTCATGCACGTCGCTGTCATCCACGCGGCACATCCTTCCAGGGAACGCCGTCCCACTGGTCGGGCTCCTTGGGCAGGCCGAGCACCCGCTCGGCCAGGATGTTCTTGTTGACCTCGGAGGTGCCGCCCTCAATGGTGTTCGCCCGGCTGCGGAGCATGCCGCGAATCTCGGCCGGCATCGACTCGGCGTAGCTCCCGTCCGGACCGTCCCACGCCGTGCCGGCCGCGCCGAGCATCTGTGCGGCAACGTGCTGGATTCGCTGGTTGAGCTCCGAGCCGTGCACCTTGCCGATCGAGCTCTCGGGGCCGGGGGAGCGGCCGGCCCCCAGACCGGCGCGGATCCGGTCGTTGGTCCAGCCGCGGATCTGCTCCTCGCACCAGAGGCGGACGAGTGCGTCCCGGATGTGCAGGTCGTCCCAACCGCCCGGAAGGCCGGCGGCGCTTCGGTCCTTGGCGAGGCCGATCAGCCGGCGGGTGCCGGAGCCGCCGATCCTGTCCACGCCACCCGATCCCGCGCCGGACACCATCTGCCGTTCTCCCGACAGCGTGGCGCGGGCGACCGCCCAGCCCTCGTTCACGGCCCCGACGCGGTGCTCGTCCGCCACGATCGCCCCGTCGAGGAAGACCTCGTTGAAGTCGACCTCGCCACCGATGTGCATCAGCGGTCGCACGTCGACGCCGGGCTGATGCATGTCGATCAGGAAGTAGGTGATGCCTTGTCGCTTGGGGACGTCGGGGTCGGTGCGGGCGAGCAGGACACCGAAGTCGGCGAGGTGAGCCCAGGTCGTCCAGACCTTCTGGCCGGTGATCACCCAGCGGTCACCATCCCGCTCGGCCCGGGTCGCGAGCGACGCGAGGTCGCTGCCCGCGCCGGGCTCGCTGAACAGCTGACACCAGACCTCCTCGTTGCCCACGATCGGCGGCAGGAAGCGCAGCCGTTGCTCCTCGGTTCCGTGGGCGAACAGGGCAGGCGCGACGAGGTTGAGGCCGAGTGGGTTCAGGCGCGGGAGATGGAACGGCGCGAGCACCTGCTCGGCGGCACGCGCGAGCGCCCGCGGCCAGCCGAGACCGCCGTAGGCCGGTTCCCACTGAGCGACGACGAGCCCGGAGCCGGCGAAGGTCGGGTACCACGCGCGGTATTCCTCGGGGGTGCGGACGCCGCGCACCGCGCTGGCACCACCGGCGCGGCCCGCGTCCTGCCAGGCGGCCGGGAGGTGGTCGCGCACCCACGCTTCGACCGCCGCGGCCACCTCCTCGACCGTGGTGCACGCGGCGAGCTCGGGGTCAGCCACGAGCGTTCCTTCGGGCGTCGGCCAGACCGGTCTCGAGCGACGACCACAGCGCGCGCTTGGTGGCCATCAGGGCGGCGGGGTCGTTCGCGGCGATCTGCTCGGCGAGCTCCTGCGTCGCCCGCGGCAGGTCCTCCCCAGGGTCGATCACGGCGCTCACCCAGCCGAGCTCGAGAGCTCGCGCGGCGCTGACCCGCTCGGCCGCACCGACGAGCGCCATCCGAGCGACCCCGCCGAACGCGGCCCGACGCGCGAGCGCGATCGGCTCGAACGCGCTCGCCTGCCCGACGCTGACATGCGGGTCGACGAAGGTGGCGTTCACCGACGCGATCACGATGTCGGAGTCGACCACGAAGTGCAGTCCGCCGCCCGCGCAGACGCCGTTGACCGCGGTGACGATCGGCTTGCGCACGCCGTTGTGCCAGCCGGTCAAGGTCAGTTCGGCTCGCTTGGTACGCCGGGAGGACTCGCGCAGTGCAGCCGGATCGCGGCTCAGCTGCACGAGGTCGAGCCCGGTCTGGAAGGACCTGCCCGCCCCCGTCACGGCGATCACCGCGACGGCGTCATCGCGGTCGAGCTCGGCCCACGCGAGTGGCAACTCGGCCATCATCTCGGCGTCCATCGCGTTGCCGGATTCGGGGCGGTTGAAGGTCAGCCAGCCGACCGGACCCCGGCGCTCGACCGACACTGTATTCATTATCCAAAGACGGTACACTCTGGCGCTATGCCGGACGATGTCGGTCGGATAACCGACGAAGGTGTCGCGGCACTGCGTGGCCGGATCGGAAAGGGGCAGGTCTATCCCGCTCCGCCGCACTATCACCGGCCCGGGATCGACGCGTTCCGGCACATCGCCTGGGCCTACGGCGATGACAACCCGCTATGGGCGGACCCGGACTACGCCGCGAAGACTCGCTGGGAGGGATCGCTCGCCCCGCCACCCCTCGTCGGCGGTGACAGCCTGATCGGCGAGGACTCCCTCACACCGGCCGAGCTCGAGGCGCAGTCCGAACTCAAGGGTGACCCGCTGCGCGGAGTGCACGCCTTCTACGGCGCGAGCGAGCGCGAGTGGTGGGCGCCGCTTCGACCCGATCAGCGGATCTTCCGGCGTACCGCGCTGGTCGGCGTTCTCGACAAGCCGAGCGAGTTCGGCGGGCGCGGGATCCAGGAGTGGACGGCGCAGGCATTCCGCACCGAGTCCGGTGACCTGCTCGGGGCGCAGTACCGGATGATGTATCGCTCGGAGCGGGAGAAGTCGAGGGAGAACAAGAAGTACGACGCGATCACGATCGAGCCCTGGACCGACGACGCGCTCGCCGAGGTCGACGCGGCCTATGCCGCCGAGAGCCCTCGCGGCCCGGAACCGCGGTGGTGGGAGGACGTCAGCGTCGGTGAGGTGATCTCGCCGCTGGTGAAGGGTCCGCTGACGGTCACGGACATGGTCTGCTGGCACGTCGGGATGGGTATGGGCATGTACAACGTCGCCCCGCTTCGGCTTGGTTACCGCAACCGCGTCCGGGTCCCGCGCTTCTACCATCGTGACGACCTTGGGGTGCCCGACGCGCTCCAGCGGGTGCACTGGGATCCGGCGTACGCGCGCAAGACCGGAAACCCGACGACCTACGACTACGGGCGGATGCGCGAGACGTGGCTGATCCACGCCTGCACCGACTGGATGGGGGACGACGCCTGGCTCGCCCGGCTGCGGGTCGAGTTCCGCAAGTTCAACTACGTCGGGGATGTGCAGTGGGTGACGGGTACGGTCGCGGCGCGCTATCTCGCCGACGGGGACCATCCCGCGGTCGACCTTGAGCTCGCGTGCCGCAACCAGCGCGGTGAGGTGACCTCGCCGGGCACCGCGACCATCCTGCTTCCCAGCCGCGCACACGGCCCGGTTCGGCTGCCCGACCCGCCGGAGGCGGCCACCACGCTCGATGAGGCCTTCGACGCGACGATTCGCCGGTTCGCCAGGTCATGAACGGCTCCGAGGTCGAGGAGCTGCGGGCGGCGGTTCGGGCGGCGTTCGCCGAGGCCTCGCCGTCGAGTGAGGTGCGCGCGCAGATGGCGACCGCGCGCGGATGGGATCCGGCGGTGTGGGGACGCTTGTGCGGTGAGCTCGGGGTGAGCGGTCTGGCGGTCGACGAGGCGAGTGGTGGCAGTGGCCTCGGGTACGCCGAGCTCGCGATGGTCTTCGAGGAGGCCGGTCGGGTCCTTCTGTGCGCGCCGCTGCTGTCGGTGGCCGGCCTCGCGATCCCGCTGTTGGCCGCGCTGGCCGATGCTCGGGTCAGCGAGCGGTTACTGCCCGGTCTGCTCGACGGCACCAGCATCGTCGCCGTGGTGACCGCCGACGGTGACGGGCGCGATGTCGCCGATCACCCTGGTGTGGTCGCCGAGGGCGACCAGCTGAGCGGGCGCGGCGGATTCGTGATCGACGGCGCCCACGCCGACGCGATGCTCGTCCCGGCCCGCGGTGCGGACGGGCTCGGAGTGTTCGTCGTCGATCCCGGTACGCCGGGGGTCACGATCACCTCGCTCATCACCCTCGACCAGACCCGCAAGCAGGCCCGGCTCGACCTCGACGGCGTACCGGCGCAGCGTGTCGGCTCGGGGGACGCGAGTCCCGCCGTGGCCCGCGCCCTCGATGTCGCGCGAGCGATGCTCGCCAGCGAGCAAGTCGGGGTGGCGCAGCATAGCCTCGACATGACCGTTGCCTACGCGAAGCAGCGCGTGCAGTTCGGCCGGCCGATCGGGAGCTTCCAGGCGCTCAAGCAGGAGCTTGCGGAGCTGTTGATCCTCGTCGAGTCGGCCCGCTCGGCGGCCTACGCGGCCGCTGAAGCGGCCGCGTCGGACGCCGACGACCTCTCGCTGATTGCCGCGGTGGCCGCGGCGTACTGCTCGGAGGCCGCGAGTGTCACCACCGCGCAGGCCATCCAGCTGCACGGCGGGATCGGATTCACCTGGGAACACGACGCCCACCTGTACTTCAAGCGCGCGCGGGCGAGTGAGGAGATGCTCGGAACCCCCCGGGCGCACTACGAGAAAGTTGCGGAGCTGATCTGAGCGTGGGCTATGAAACGTTGCTGGTCGAGCGTCGGGGCAAGGTCGGTTGGATCATCTTCAACCGTCCCGATCGTCGCAACGCGATGAACAACGCGATGCGCGACGAGCTGCGCGCGGCCTGGACCGAGCTCGGGGACGACCCGTCCGTACGGGTGATCGTCAACGCCGCCAACGGCAGGGACTTCCAGACCGGCGCCGACGTCATGGAGCTGGCGTCCGACGGCATCGGGATGGAGCGCTACCGACAGTCCGTTGAGGCGTGGGATCTCGGCTTCACGTCGTGGTTCCTCGGGATCGACAAGCCGGTGATCGCGGCGGTCAACGGCACCTGCGCCGGTGGCGGTCTGCACTTCATCGCGGACGCTGACATCGTGCTGGCCGCGTCCGACGCGTCGTTTCTCGACCCGCACGTCTCGGTCGGCCAGGCGAGCACGATCGAGATGATCGGGTTGATGCGCAAGATGCCGGCCGAGGCCGTCTTGCGGATGGCGTTGGTCGGGCGCTACGAGCGGATGCCGGCGCAGCGGGCCTACGAGCTCGGCATGGTGAGCGAGGTTGTCGACCCGCCCGAGCTCCTGCACGAGGCCGCGCAGGAGCTCGCCGAGAAGATCGCGCACAATTCGCCGGCCGCCGTACGGGCGACGAAACGCGCGCTGTGGGGCGCGCTGGAACAAGGACTGACCGAGGCGTGCCGGGCCGGGGCGCGGGAGCTGACCGGACTGTGGGGCCACCCGGACCAGGCCGAAGGCCCGGCGGCGTACGCCGAGAAGCGTGAGCCGAACTGGCTCGACTAGGCCTACCTCTTTGGGAGACTGGGCCAATGCTCGAGGTCGGGGTCGTCGTAGTTGGCGTGACCGATCGCGACCGGGCGTCGGCGTTCTGGTGTGCGGCGCTGTCCTACCGGCCGCGCTCCGGGCCGTTCGGCGGGTGGGAGGTGGTGCTCGAGCCCTCCGACGGCCGGACGGGAGCGCGGATCGCCTTGCAGCGCAGCGAGTCCGCGCCGGGGATGACCCCACGAATGCATCTCGATCTGCACGTCCGCGGCGCGAGCGAGCACGCGCGTGAGATCGACCGGCTGATCGGGTTGGGCGCGACCCGCGTGGACTGGCAGTACCCGGACGATCCCGACTTCGTGGTCCTCGCCGACCCCGAGCTGAACCTGTTCTGCGTCGTCGATCTCGACCACGAGCAATAGCGCCCGTTGGCCTGCAACGAGAGCGACGCGAGTGGCGTACTCAGTATCTCGGACCGCGTTTCGCCTAACCTGGCGCGCTCCGGCGCCGTTCTTCTGGCTGTCGCTGCCGACGGACGTCTGCGCCTACGTGTTGCCGGCGTTGCCCCGCGCGGTGGTCGCGCTGCCAACGGCACCGGCCCGACCGGATGAGCTCGACGAAGCGTGAGCCCGCGGGCCGTCACTCCCGCCAGACGCTGATGGTGCTGTCAGGGTTCTTGGCGATTCGCCAGTCGGTGTACCGGCAGAAGCCGCCGGACTCGACCTTGAGGGCCCGACGTTGCGCCACACTGCAGGCGGGGGTCTTGCGGCCGAGGTCGAGAACCTCGCCGGGGCTCCCCTTGACGGCGGGGATGATCCCCGCGTCGCACGCGAGCCGGCGGACCGTCGCGGCGCTGGCCGGTTGTCCGTGTACGGGCGGGCATCAGGCGTCAGTCACCTGCCGAAGTCGGGAAGGATGAGGGAACCGTCATCGGCGATGAAGAAGCCCGGGTTGTACGCGATCTCCCAGGCGTGACCGTCAGGGTCGGTGAAGTACCCGGCGTAACCGCCGTAGAAGGTGTCCGCAGGTGGATGGGTGACGGTGCCACCAGCGGATCGAGCTGCCGCGATCACCTCGTCGACGTCGGCCCTCGACCGCACATTCTGGGCGAGAGCCACACCGCGGAAGCCGTCGGTCCTCGACGAATCGACGCCGGCGTCGTTGGCCAGCTTCTCCGCGCCCCACAGGACGAACGCCATGCCACCGGCCTGGAAGAAGACCGTCTCCTCGACTTCCTGGCCGCGCCACCCCATTTGTTCGTAAAACGCGCGGGCGCGGGAAAGATCGCTGACCCCCAACGTCACAAGGCTGATTCGCTGCTCCATTCCCGCAGGATGGCAGGCGTCGCCCATGACCGGTAGCGCCGGACCTCACCTGGCTGCGACGTAGACCGATCCGCCGCGAACCGTGCAGGCGCCGGTCGGCGTGACGTTCTCATGCTTCACCCAAGTTGTGGTGCCTGAGACCGACTCCAGCAACCCCGTCCAGCGCGTTCGTGCCTTGCCGCTCGTCGCAGCCGATCCGCTCAATGAGCGATGCTCTCGCGAAGCACGTTCTTGACCACCTTGCCGCTCGCGTTCATCGGCAGTGAGTCGACGACATACACCTGGCGCGGGACCTTGTAGTTCGCCATGTGCTCGCGGCTGTAGGCGATCACCTCGTCCGGCGTGATCGTCGCGTGGGCGCGGGGGATGACGAACGCCGCACCCACCTCGCCCATCCGCTCGTCGGGGATCCCGATTACGGCGACCTGGGCGATCGACTCGTGGCGGCTGAGGATCTTCTCGATCTCGGCGGGGTAGGCGTTGAACCCGCCGACGATGAACATCTCCTTGATCCGGTCGGTGATGTGCAGCATGCCGAGGTCGTCCACGGTGCCGATGTCGCCGGTGTGCAGCCAGCCCTGCTCGTCGATCGTCCCCGCGGTCTCCTCCGGTTCGTCGAGGTAGCCGCGCATCACGGTGTAACCGCGGACGACGATCTCGCCCTCACTGCCGGTCGGCACCTCGGCGCCGGACGGGTCGACGATCCGGACCTCGAGGCCGGGCAGCGGCCGCCCGCAACTGCTCGCCACCGTCTCCAGCGGGTCGTCGTACCGGCACATCGACACGATCGCGCACGACTCGGTCAGGCCGTAGCCGGTGACGATGTCCTCGAACCCCATCGCCTCCTTGATCCGATACAGCAGCGTCGGCGGGATGTTCGCGGCGCCGAGCACCGATAGGCGCAGCGAGGCGATCCCGTCCGCGGAGAACGCCGGGTGCTCGAGCATCGTCTGATACAGCGTCGGGGTACCGGGCAGGACGGTGATCCGCTCGTTGCGGACCGCGTCGAGAACCAGAGGTACGTCGAGAGTCTTCGCCGGGACGATCGTGGCGCCCATCATGATCGAGGCCAGCCAGCCGGCCTTGTACCCGAAGCCGTGGAAGAACGGGTTGACGATCAGGTACCGGTCGCCTTCCCGGAGCCCCACGACGGTGCTCCAGACCGCATACGCCCGCAGCGTCTGTCCGTGCGTGCACATCGCGCCTTTCGGCGCGCCGGTCGTGCCGGAGGTGAACAGAATGTCGGACAGGTCGTCGGATCCGATCGACGCCGTGCAGGCAGCGAGAGCGTCTCCGTCGACGGACCCGCCGCCGGCGAGGAACACGTCCCACGATTCGCAGCCGTCATCCACCGGCCCGGACATGATCACGATCCGCCCCAGGTCGGGTACGGCGTCGCGCGGCAGCGAGGCGGGATAGTCCCGGTCGAGGAAGTCGGTCACCGTGAACAGCAACCGGACTCCGGCCTTGGCGAGAACGTAGGCCGCCTCGTCGCCGACGAACCTGGTGTTGAGGGGGACAAGGACGGCGCCGGCGCGTTGCAGCGCGAGCGCGGCAATCACCCAGCGCGCGCAGTTCGGCCCCCAGATCGCCACCCGGTCGCCGGCATCGATCCCGGCGGCCATCACCGCGCGGGCCGCCTCGCTCACGGTCGCGTCGAGTTCGGCGTAGGTGAGCCGGAGGTCGCCGTCGACCAGCGCCTCCTGAGTCGGGACACGGGCGGCGGTCGCGGCCAGAACGCCGCTGGTGGTGCCCCAGGCGAGGTCGCCGCGGGGATCGTCGTCGGACACGTTGATAAGTTATACATCGTGCGGGATTCGGGCACGGTCGCCGACGAACTCGCCGTCCGTACCTTGATCGCCCGGATCGCCCAGCTGGCCGACGACGGCGACCTCGCGGACTACGTCGCGTGCTTCACCGAGGACGCCCGGTGGGACATGCCGGGTGCACCGCGACGAGGTCGGGCCGAGATCATGGCGGGCGCGGTCGAGAGGCGCGCGGCCGGCGGCACCGGTCCCGGCAGCAACAGCCGGCACGTGATCACCACCGTGGCGGTCGACGTCAGCGGGGACACGGCGCACGCTTCGGCGTACTGGCTGTTCTATACGGCAACGACCGAGGCGCCGCAGCTGTCGCTGATGGGCCGGTACGACGACACCTATGTTCGCAGCGCCGACGGATGGCAACTCGACCATCGCAAGATCGTCTTCGGCTGAGAAGGGACACCTGGTGGGTGACGACCGAGTCCGCTACGACGTCGACGGCGCGATCGCGACGATCACGAACGCCAACGTCGACAAGCACAACGCGTTCGACGACGCGATGGACCTCGCGCTTTTCGACGTACTGGGGGAGATCGCCCGCAACCCCGACCTGCGGGTGGTGATCTGGCGGGCGGAGGGCAAGTCGTTCTCCTCGGGACGGGACGTGTCCGCGATCGGGGCCGGCGACGCGACGCTCACCCACCACGAGCTGATGAGCCGCGGGCACCGCGGTATCCAGCAGATCCTCGCGCTCGACGTACCGATCATCGTCGCGATGCACGGCTGGTCGATCGGCGCCTCGTTCCAGCGGGCGCTGCTGTGCGATCTGCGCGTTGCGAGCGAGGACGCGCGGTTCATGCTGCCCGAGGTCGCCCACGGCGTGATTCCGGACACCGGCGGCGTGGCCCGGCTATTCCAGATCTGCGGGCACGGGGTCGCGAGCGACCTGGTCCTGACCGGCCGGGCGATGGACGCGGCCGAGGCGTTTGCCCATGGGGTGGTGTCTCGGGTCGTTTCGCGCGCGGACCTCGACTCGACCGTGCGCGAGATGGCGGAGCGGATCGCCGCTGCTCCGTTCGTCACCGTGAAGACCGCCCGGCGGATCATCCGCGGGCTCGCCGAGCCGCAGGTGCGAGCGTCGATGGCCGAGGAGCTGATCGCGCAGACGTTCATCAACCGCTCGGCGGACTACGCGGAGATGAAGGCGGCGCGGGAGGACGGGCGCCCGCCGCGCTACTCGGGCTCCTGATGGACCCGGTGCGGACCGGTCCTACGCCCCGATGCTCGCGTAGCGGTCGCGAAGCGCGAACTTCTGCACCTTGCCGGTCGCATTGCGCGGCAGCGTATCGATGAGCTCGAGCCGCTCGGGCAGCGCGTAGACCCGAAGGCCGCCATCCCGCAGAAACATGGTCAGCTCGTCGAGCGACGGCGGGTCGGACGGGTTGACCGCCACGACGACCGCACACGCTCGCTCCCCGAGGCGGGAGTCCGGGATCCCGATCAGCGCTACCTCGGCGACCTTGGGGTGGGCGAGCAGGAGTCCCTCGATCTCGGCGGCGGAGATGTTCTCTCCGCCGCGGATGATGATGTCTTTGAGCCGGCCGGTGATCGTGATATTGCCGAGGTCGTCCATCCGGGCGAGATCGCCGGTCCGCAGGAACCCATCGTCGTCGAAGGCGTCGGCGTCGAGCGCCGGGTCGACGTACCCGAGCATCGTCTGCGGCCCGCGCAGGCGAAGTTCGCCGTCGACGATCCGGGCTTCGACTCCCTCGGCTGCGCGACCCTCGGTCGCGTCGAGCACGTCGTCGGTGTCGGTGAAGCGGGTGAACGTCGACACCGGCGACTCGGTCATGCCGAAGGAGGACATGACGCCGAACCCGCCGAGCTGCTCGCGAACGGCGACGTGCAGCCCCGGTGGCTTGGGGGCGGCACCGCTCGTCAGCACCCGCACGTTCGGGAAGAGCTGCTCCCCGGGCCGGTTGCGGGCGGCGTCGAGGTAGGCGACGGTGAACACGGTGCCGCTGCTGGGGATGGTCGTTCGCTCGCGTCTGAGGAACTCGACGTTGTCCTCGACGACGAACTTCTCGGTCAGCAGCAACGTGCATCCGGACAGCAGACTGGCGCCGAGCCAGCAGCCGCAGCCACCGATGTGGGCGACCGGGAAGGACATACCGACCCGGTCGTCGCGGTCGAGACCGAGGGAGTCGACGAGGATCCTCGAACTGGCCAGCACAGTCGAGTCGGTGTGGCGGGCGCCCTTCGGTGCCGCGGTCGTGCCCGAGGTGTAGAACACCCAGCGGGTCTCCCGCGGTGCCGCGACCGTCGCGGGCGGCAACTCCGCGCCGGGATCGATCGGGAGACCGCCACTGATGTCCACCACCCGCGTTTGCCCAACTGTCAGTTGTTGGTCGTTTTCAGGCGCTAAACGCCCGTTAACTGACAGTTGGGCGGAGGGGGACGGTGGGGTGGTGGTGAACAGGTACGCCGCGGACGTCTGGTCGAGGACGAACGCGAGGTCGCGCTCGCCGTACGCCGGTAGGACCGGGTTCTGAACGGCGGAGAGCCGGCAGAGCGCGAGCGTGAGGACGAGCGCATCGATCCGGGTGGGGAGCATCCAGCTGACCGCCGAGCCCGGCCCGATCCCCATGCCCGCGAGCCCGCCGGCCACGTCAGTGGCAAGGTCGATGGCGCCGGTGAACGACAGTCGCCGTCCATGCTCGTCGACGACAAACTCGGCGTCGCCGAAGGTCTGGGCGGCGGCGAGCGCGGTCTGCCACATGTGCGGAGTGCTCCAGGCTAGCGAAGGGTGATCGGCACGCTCTTGTAGCCGCGCACGGTGGAAGTGTGTAGGCGCACCGCCCGGTCATGGTCAACTTGCCAGCTGGGGAACCGGGCGAGGGTCTCCTCGAGCGCGATCCGGCCTTCGAGCCTGGCGAGGGCCGCACCGAGGCAGTAGTGGGCGCCGACGCCGAAGGACAGTTGCGCGTCGAATCGGCGCCGCGTGTCGAACCGGTCCGGATCCGGGTAGGCCCGCTCGTCGCGACCGGCCGAACCGGTCAGCATCAACACCCGG
>DATJWM010000131.1:0-14341 GCA_035501255.1 Mycobacteriales bacterium
CTTCGCGGAATCGCCGCCACTCGGGTGGTGAAGACCGGTTCCCTCGGCCTGCGGGTCGCGAAGGGGCAGGTGGGGGTCACAGTGGCGAAGCTCACGACCATCGCGAGCGGCGCCGGCGGGTATGTCTCTCGGAGCCACACCGGAAACGTCGCCGGGGCGGCGTACGGTTCGGCAACCCTGCGCGTGCCGGTCAACCGGTTCGCCGAGACGGTCGCGGCCGCAGGACGACTGGGGAAGCAGACCTCGCTCACGACGAGTTCGCAGGACGTGACCGGTGAGTACGTCGACTTGCGCGCCCGGCTGACGGCGCTGGAGAAGACCCGCCAGACCTACCTGACGATCCTGGGTCACGCCCGGACGATCGGGCAGACGCTTGCAGTCCAACAGCACGTCAACGACATTCAGCAGCAGATCGAGGAACGGCAGGGCGAGCTGAAGGTGCTGCGCAACCAGAGCTCCGATGCGACCCTCCAGGTGTCGGTCTCCGAGCCCGGTAGCCCGACCACGGTTGGCCCCGGCCCGAAACCGCGGCACGGACTCAACAAGGCCTGGCACACCTCCATCGATCGGTTCAGCCGCGGGATCGACTCGATCGTCGCCGCACTCGGCCCGTTGCTGCTCGCCCTTCTCGTTGTCGCTGCCATTGGTTTGCTCGGCTTCCTGGGCTACCGCGTCGTGCGTCGGGTGACTGCCAGCGCGTAGATCGCGGACCGGTCTGCCGGGCCCGCGGATCGTATGGTGGGCGAATGCAGACTGACCTCTACGCCGAGGAGCACGAGGCGCTCCGCGACACGATGCGCGGATACATCGAGCGCTACGTCGCGCCGCACCACGCCGAGTGGGAGAAGGCCGGGATCGTCGATCGGGACGTCTGGGTCGAAGCCGGCAACCTGGGTTTGTTGGGTTTCGAACTTCCCGAGGAGTACGGCGGTGGCGGTGCGCTGGACTTCCGGTTCAACGCGGTCGTCGTCGAGGAGATCATCTCCTCGCAGTCCAGCGGGCTCGGATTCGGGTTGCACAACGATGTGGTCGCGCCGTACCTCGCCCGGCTGTGTACGCCGGAGCAGCAGGACCGGTGGATGCCGGGCTTTTGCTCGGGCGCGCTGATCAGCGCGATCGCGATGACCGAACCCGCCGCCGGTTCGGACCTTCAAGGGATCAAGACCCACGCGAGCCGTGATGGCGGGGACTGGATCCTCAACGGGTCGAAGACGTTCATCACGAACGGGATCAACTCCGATCTCGTGATCGTGGTCGCGCGCACGGATCCCGACGCGAAGGCGGCGCACGGTACGACCCTGCTCATGGTCGAGCGAGGAATGCCCGGCTTTGAACGCGGCCGCAATCTCGACAAGGTGGGGTTGAAGGCGCAGGACACCGCGGAGCTGTTCTTCACCAACGTTCGGGTGCCCGACGCCAACGTGTTGGGTGAGCTCAACGGCGGCTTCATCCACCTGATGGAGAACCTGCCGCAGGAGCGGCTGTCGGTCGCGGTCGCCGCTGTGGCGGGAGCAGAGGCCGCGCTCGCCCGAACCATCGACTACTGCAAGACCCGAACCGCGTTCGGCAAACCGATCGGGTCTTTCCAGAACACGCGGTTCGTGCTCGCGGAGCTCGCCACCGAGGTCGAGATCGCCCGGCACTACCTCAACAAGTGCATCAGCGAACACAACGCCGGCCGCTACACCGCGACCGACGCCGCGATGAGCAAATGGTGGACCACGGAGCTCGAGAAACGGGTCGTCGACCAGTGCTTGCAACTGCACGGCGGTTACGGCTACATGCTCGAGTACCCGATCGCGAAGTCCTTCCTCGACAGCCGGGTGCAGACCATTTACGCCGGGACCACCGAGATCATGAAGGAAATCGTCGGACGATCACTCGGCGTGTGACCGGTGACGGATAGCGCGACGGTGCAGCGGTACGGCATCACCTTTCCCTTCGATGGGATCGCGCTCCCCGATCAGCGACCGCTGATCGAGTCACTTCCCGATCTCGGGTACACCGACCTGTGGTCGGCGGAATCGAGCGGGATGGACGGGTTCACGCCCCTTGCGCTCGCGAGCGTCTGGGCACCCGCGCTTCGGCTGGGGACGGCGATCGTCCCGGTCTACACCCGCGGGCCCGCGACGCTGGCGATGTCCGCGGCGACGATGGCCGTCGCCGCGCCCGGCCGATTCGTGCTGGGCATCGGGACCTCGTCGGACGTCATCGTCGAGCGGTGGAACGGCGTACCGTTCGACGCGCCGTACCAGCGTGTGCGGGACACGCTGCGATTCCTCAAGACGGCGATGAGTGGGGAGAAGGTCAACGAAGAGTACGAGACGTTCTCGGTCCGCGGATTCCGGCTGGGCGTCACAGTGCCCGAGCCGCCGCCGGTCCTCGTCGCCGCGCTGCGCAGCGGGATGTTGCGGCTCGCCGGCCGCGAGGCCGACGGTGCGATCACGAACTGGCTGGCACCCGAGGACGTCCCTCGGATCGCGGGGTATGTCCACGACGGGGGACCGGGGAAAGAGATCGTGGCGCGCATCTTCGTCGCCCCGACGCCGGATCGTGAGGCAGCGCGTGCGGTCGGGAGGTTCGCACTCGCCGCCTATCTCACCGTCCCCGTCTACCGGGCGTTCCACGACTGGCTGGGGCGGACGGAGCTCATGCGACCGATGCAGGAGGCGTGGGCGGCCGGAGACCGCAAGGGTGCGCTCGAGGTGATCCCGGACGAGCTGGTCGACGCGCTCATCGTGCATGGCTCTGCGGGCGAGTGCCGGGACCGGATCGGGGCCTACGTCGACGCCGGGATCACCACACCGGTGCTCGCCGTGCTCCCCGTCGGGATTGACATCGCCACCGCCATCCGGGAGTTGGCACCCGAGAGCTGAGGAGTGATGACGGAGTTGCGATGGGTCTGATGTCGCCGGTTGACGCGGCGTTCCTGGTCCCGGAAACCCGGGACCAGCCGATGCACGTCGGGATCCTTCAGCTGTTCACGACACCCGAAGGCGCAGGGCGCGACTATCTCGCCGATCTGTATCGCGTGCTCCTGCGAGTGGAGGACATCTCGCCGATCTTCGGCAAGCGTGCCTACCGCTCGCTCTCGACGCTGGGTCAGTGGGCTTGGCAGTCGGATCCGGACGTCGATCTGGAGCACCACGTGCGCCACTCTGCGTTGCCCCGACCCGGGCGGATCCGAGAGCTGCTCGCCCTCACCTCGCGGTTGCACAGCACGCTGCTCGATCGGCAGCGTCCGTTATGGGAGATGTACCTCATCGAAGGGTTGCAGGACGGCCGGTTCGCGGTCTATCTCAAGGTTCATCATGCGCTGCTGGACGGCGTCTCCGGCCTTCGACGAATGCAGAAGGTCTTGACTCCCGATCCTGGTGAGGCCCTGCGCGCGCCGTACGCGCCGATCGACGAGCCCACCTCACCCGGGTACGACGTTCGGCGTTCTGCGGCCAGCGTCACCACGGTGCTCGGGGAGGTGATCGGGCTTGGCGGCGCGGCGGTGCACGTCGCCGAGAGGCTCCTGCGCGAGCAGGCGGCGGCACTGCCGGTCGCGCCCCGGACGATCCTCAACGGACCGATCACCGGCTCGCGCAGGTTCGCTGCGCAATCGTGGCCGCTGGACCGGCTGAAGGCCGTCGCAACCGCGAGCCGGACGAGCATCAACGACGTCGTGCTGGCAATGTGCTCGGCAGCGCTGCGGCGCTACCTCCTCGAACTCGCCGCGTTGCCGGCGTCCTCGCTGATCGCGTTGGTTCCGGTCTCGTTGCGGGGGGTGGATTCGGTGGAGACCGCAGGCAACGCGGTCGGGTCGATCCTGTGCAATCTCGCCACTGACCTGGACGATCCCGTGGCTCGACTCACCGCGATCGGAGAGTCGATGGGCAGGGGCAAGCAGGCATTCCTCGGCAAGGGACGCCTGGAGATCCTGGCCACCTCGGGCCTCACCCTCGCACCGGTCGCGGTCGGCTCGTTGGTCGGTCTTCATCAACTTCCGTTGCCGTTCAACGTCACGATCTCCAACGTCCCCGGACCTCGCCACACGCTCTACATGGGAGGGGCGAGGCTGGACGCGTTCTACCCGTTGTCGATTCCGACCGTCGGCCAGGCGCTCAACATCACCGTGACCAGCTATCTCGATCAGATGCAGTTCGGGCTGACCGGTTGCCGTCGTCAGGTGCCGCACTTGCAGCGCTTGTTGATCCACCTGGAAACCGCCGTGGACGAACTGGAGCAGGCACTCGCGGTTGGCTGAACGCACCCCGCCTGCGCCATTGACAAAAGCCCGGTTGAACCACAACGGTCCGACTACCGTGCCAGAGAGGTGACCGTTCGCGTGGACGAAGCGGACGAGCAGGCGTTGCGGTCGCTCTACGACGACCATGCGGGCGCTTTGCTCGCCTACGCGACCCGGTTGACAGGTGGAGATCGAGGGCGGGCAGAGGACATCGTGCAGGAGACGCTGGTGCGCGCATGGCGCCATCGCGCTGCCCTCGACGAGGCTCGCGGACCGGTTCGGCCGTGGTTGTTCACGGTTGCCCATCACGTCGCGATCGATGCCCACCGCGCTCGGGAGGCCCGCCCGACCGAGGTGGGTGATGCGGTGCTCGCGATCGTGCCTGCCGCTGATGAGATCGACGCCCGCCTCGATCGCCTGCTGATCGCCGACGCGCTCGCCGCCGTTTCCGACGAGCATCAGGCCGTGATCGTGCAGACCTACTTCCTCGGCCGGTCGGTGGCCGAGGCCGCTGAGGTGCTCGGGATCCCGCCCGGCACGGTGAAGTCACGCACCTTCTACGCCCTGCGCGCCCTCAAGCTGGCCCTCGCCGAGCGGGGGGTGACCACGTGAGCACCTGCGCGGACACCACGATGGCGCTCGGGGTCTACGTCCTCGGCGCCGTGGACCCGCTCACTCGTTCGGCGATCGAGGCCCATCTCGACACGTGTGCCGACTGCCGTGCCGAGTGGGAATCGCTCGCCGGTCTCCCGGCGGTGCTCGACCAGGTGACCCTTGACGACCTTTCCGTCGCCGCACCGGCCAACGCGCCCGAGGCGTCGGCTGATCTGTTTGATCGGATCCTCACCCAGGCGCGCGCCGAGGAGCAGCACCGTCCGGTCCGCTCGCGAACCATGCGACATCGCTGGGTGGCTGCGGTGGCCGCAGCGGTCGTGCTGATCGCCGGGGTCGGGGTGGGGGTGGTCGTCGCGGGCCGTGATCACGGTGCGCCCTCCGGTTCCGTCGCCGACACCCGGGTCGGGGTGAACGGTGACGTGCGGATGACGGTCGCGCTGGCGGCACAGACCACCGGCACGAGCATCAAGGTTGCGGTGTCCGGTCTCCCGAACGATGAGCACTGCCGCCTGATCGCGGTCGCCAAGGACGGAACCCGTGACGTCGCGGGTCGGTGGGACGCGACGTACGAAGGGTCGGCCCAACAGGTTGGTTCGACCCGAATTCCTCGGGATCAGCTCGCGAAACTGGTCCTCGTCGGGACCGGTGGTCACCGGCTGGTTCAGGTCACGGTCTGAGCAGGCCGCGCGCGCTCCACCGATAGCCCGAACGGCCTAATGTCTCCCGCCTCATTTTGGGCTGCCGGACGGGTTCGATTTCTCCGGTAGATGGGCACCATGGGGTCTAGTGCCACTCAATCGGAGAGTGGCAGCGCCTGGAGTGATCGCGTGCCGTTGGCTACTCAACAGGTCTACTGGTTTGCACCGACCGGTGCCGCGCCCGCCAAGGCCCGGCGCATGGTCCGTGAATCCGCGCGGCTCCAGCTTTCGGCCGAGTCGGTGCACACCGCCGAACTGCTCGTTTCCGAACTGGTGACGAACGCCATCACCCACGGCAGCGGTCAAGTGGTCGTGACGGTGGACTCCGACGAGGCCGGCGTCCTGATCACCGTCGGTGACAGCTCCTCGGAGGCTCCGTTGTTGCAACCCGAGCAGCCTCTGGCGCTCGGCGGTCGCGGGCTGCGGATGATCGAGACGCTTGCGGCGGAGTGGGGGATCACCCCCCGGCCCGAGGGCGGCAAGGACGTGTGGTTCCGCCTGCCCTGACCGCGGGCTCGCCGATCGAACTTGACGAGCATCGAACATATGTTCGATGCTCGTCCCATGCTCGCCGACCTCGCCACCCGGATCACGGCGATGGAACGCCCGCAGTTGCGCGGTGGGGGTGCGCCGGCGCTGCCCGTGTCCCCCGCGCTGGCTCCGTTGCTGCCCGGCGGGCTTCGGCGGGGGAGCACGGTCGCCGTGACCGGCTCGGTCTCCCTGGTCCTCGCCACGGTCGGGGAGGCCTCGGCTGCGGGAGCATGGTGCGCGTTGGTCGGGATGCCGACGATCAGTGCCGAAGCCGCGCACGACTTCGGGATCGTGTTGGAAAGGTTCCCGCTCGTGCCCAGTCCCGGGCGGAGCTGGGCAGAAGTGGTCGGGGCGCTGCTCGACGCTGTGGACATCGTGGTCGCGCAGGTGCCCGCTCGCCTGGCTGACGGTGATATCCGCCGGCTCGCGGCTCGGGTGCGGACCCGAGACGCTGTCTTCGTCCCGTTCGCACCCGACCGCCACCAGTGGCCGCACGCCGAGGTCCGGTTGGAGATCGAGCCGGGTTGCTGGGCGGGGATCGGCGAGGGTTCCGGCCGGTTGTGCCGGCGCGAGGTCACCGTCACCGCGGCGGGCCGCGCTCAGCGCGCCCGGGCCAGGTCCGCGACGCTGTGGTTACCCGCTGCGGACGGCGGGGTGCAGTCCTCGGTTGCGCTGACGCCCGCTCCCGTCGTCCTCATGCTGGCGGGGCGGTGATGAGCACATGAGCATGGCTGCCCCTTCTCCGCCCCGGCTGGCCACCCTCTGGTGTCCGGACTGGCCAGTGACGGCAGCACGGGCAGCGGTGGAGATTCCCGGAGACACCCCGATCGCCGTCCTCACCGCCAATCACGTCGTGGCCTGTTCGATGACCGCGCGATCGGCTGGGGTACGGCGAGGGATGCGACGCCGGGAAGCTCAGTCCTGCTGTCCGGAACTCCTCGTCGTTCCCCGGGACGAGCGGGCGGAGGCCCGATGCTTCGAGCCGGTGATCGTCGCGGTCGAGTCGATGATCCCGGCTGTCGAGGTGACCCGACCCGGGCTGGCGTCGGTCGGGGTGCGCGGCTCGCTCCGTCGGTTCGGGAACGAGGCGGAGTTGGTAGCCGCTCTGTGGCGGGCGGTGGCCTGGCTCACCGAGGACGCCTGCCAGATCGGGGTGGCCGACGGGCCCTTCGCGGCCGAACAGGCGGCTCGGCGAGGGGTCGTCGTCCCGGCCGGTGACTCCGCTGATTTTCTCGCCGACCTCCCGGTCACCACGTTGAGCACGTTCGGCCACGCCGACCTGGTCGACCTGCTGCAACGGCTCGGCATTCACACCCTCGGTGCGTTCGCAGCGCTTCCGGCCCGCGAGGTGATGCGCAGATTCGGTCCGACCGGCGCCTGGGCACATCGCCAGGCGGGGGGTCGTGACGCTCGGCCGATCCTGGTGCGCGAGCCACCGCCGGAGTGCACCGTGACGGTCGAGCTCGAAACGCCGGTCGATCGGGTCGATGTGGTGGCGTTCAGCGCTCGCAGCGCCGCGGAACGCTTCATCGCCGACCTGGCTGCTCGGGGCGAGGTCTGCATCTGTTTCGAGCTCGAGGCCTACACCGACCATGGCGACGAGCACACCCGGCGCTGGCGGCACCCGGGGGTCCTGACCGCCACCGACGTCGTCGACCGGATCCGCTGGCAGCTCGAGGGCTGGTTGCGTGGCCTCGGCGATCCGGATGACGGGGCCGAGAGCGGCCTGCAGCCGAGTGTCGGGATCACCCGACTGCGGTTCGTCCCGGTCGAGACGGTGCCGACCGGCACCCATCAACAGCCGCTGTGGGGCGGGCCCGGCGATACCGGGGAGCGGGCGCATCGTGGGCTGGCGAGGGTCCAGACGATGTTGGGGCTCGGTGGTGTTGTCCTGCCGGTCGTCGACGGGGGCCGTGGCCCCACGGATCGCACCCGGTTGGTGCCGTGGGGCGAGGAGCGAACACCGGTTCGCGAGCCGACCGGGCCCTGGCCCGGTCGGCTTCCCTCACCCGCCCCTTCGGTGCTCATCACCCCGCCGAGTCCGGTCGAGGTGGTCGATGAGACCGGGCATCCGGTGGTCGTCACCGAGCGGGGCGCCGTCCTTCGTCCCCCGGCCCGGTTGCGGACGGAGACGACCGGATCGGCGGCAGTGATCTCCTGGGCCGGCCCCTGGCCGGTCGACGAGCGCTGGTGGGACCCCGAGCAGTGCGCTCGGGTGGCGCGATTGCAGCTTGTCGACCTCTACGGCCGGGCCTATCTGGTGGTGGGGGAGATGGCGCGCGCCTGCCCCCCGCGCTGGTTCCTGGAAGGCGTCTACGACTGATCTCCCGGCTGCCGGGTGAGAGGAGAACGGGTGGGGTGGCAGAACCCGCCGATGCCGTGGCGGGAGCTTGAACGCCGGCTCTCGGGGCGGCCGGATCCGGCCCGTCCCGGTCCGGGTCCCTCCGCTGGGCAGATGCAAGGCGATGGGGGCGACGCGGTCGCGTGGTCGCGGCACCGGCCGTCCTACCGGCCGCCCACGCTCGAACGTCCGGCCGGGGTCGTGCCCTATGCCGAGTTGCACGCGCATTCCTCGTTCAGCCATCTGGACGGCGCGAGCCTGCCCGAGGAGCTGGTCGAGCAGGCCGTCGCTCACGGCCTGACCGCATTGGCGCTCACCGATCACAACGGAATGTACGGCGTACCCCGATTCGCCGAAGCGGCCAAGGCATGGGACCTGGGCACGATCTACGGCGCCGAGCTCTCCCTCGACATTGCGGTGCCGGCGAGTGCAACAGAACGCTCGACCGGAGCTCGATCGGGGATGGCCGATCCCGACGGCCGGCACTTGCTGGTCCTTGCGCGTGATCCGGCGGGCTACGCGAACTTGTGTCGGGCGATCAGCATCGCGTCGCGCCGAGGGGGCGCGAAAGGGCGCCCGGTCTATGACCTCGATGAGCTCACCGACCTCGCGGACGGTCATTGGCTGGTCCTGACCGGATGCCGCAAGGGGACCGTTCGCCAAGCACTGGAGAGCGGCCGGTTCGGGACGTTCGGCCTTGATCCGGCCCGGCGCGCTCTCGATGAGCTGGTCGCGAGGTTCGGGCGGGACAACGTGGTGGTGGAACTGACCTACGCCCGCGACCCGCTGGCCGACGAGCGCTACGACGCGTTGGCGCTGCTCGCCGGCGAGCAGCGCTTACCGATCGTCGCGACCAGCGCCGCTCACTACCACGGCCCGTCCCGCCGGCCACTCGCCACTGTGCTCGCCGCGGTGCGGGCCAGGCGTAGCCTGGCCGACCTGGACGGCTGGCTCCCGGCCTGGGCCGATGCGCAGCTCCGGACCGGTGCGGAGATGGCGGAGCGGTTCCGCCGGTGGCCGGGCGCGGTGGAGACGGCAGCCCGGTTCGGGACCGAGCTTGCGTTCTCGATCCATCTGGTCGCGCCCGCGTTGCCGCCGTTCCCGGTGCCCGCCGGGCACACCGAGGCGAGCTATCTGCGCGAGCTCACGATGCGCGGTGCGCTGAGGCGTTACGGCGCGCGTCGGTCGGACAGCGAGAAGGCCTACCGCCAGCTCGAGCACGAGCTCGAGGTCATCGAGACGCTGGGCTTTCCCGGCTACTTCCTCGTCGTCTGGGACCTGGTCCGTTTCGCCCGGGACAACGGGATCCTCTGCC
Source organism: Mycobacteriales bacterium (assembly GCA_035501255.1). Classification (GTDB taxonomy): domain Bacteria; phylum Actinomycetota; class Actinomycetes; order JAFAQI01; family JAFAQI01; genus JAFAZI01. The sequence continues at coordinate 9,735 of DATJWM010000131.1, forward strand.
AGGGACGAGGCTCGGCAGCGTGTTCGGCGGTCTGCTACTCCCTGGGGATCACGGCGGTCGATCCGGTCTACTACGAACTGCTCTTCGAACGGTTCCTTGCCCCCGAGCGCGGTGAGCCGCCGGACATCGACATCGACATCGAGTCGGGACGGCGCGAGGAGGTGATCCAATACGTTTACGACCGGCACGGTCGCGACCATGCCGCTCAGGTGGCGAACGTCATCACCTACCGGCCGCGCTCGGCGCTTCGGGACGTCGCGAAGGCGCTCGGCTACTCCACCGGCCAGCAGGACGCATGGAGCAAGCTGATCGAGCACGGCTTCGACTTGTCCGGCGTCGAGGGTGCCGGGGTGCCCGAACAGGTGCTTGCGCTGGCCGCGGAGCTTCGGGACACCCCACGGCACCTGGGCATCCACTCCGGCGGCATGGTGATCTGTGACCGGCCGATTATCGAGGTCTGCCCGGTCGAGTGGGGCCGGATGCCCGGGCGCACCGTCCTGCAATGGGACAAGGACGACTGCGCCGCGATCGGCCTGGTGAAGTTCGATCTGCTCGGGCTCGGCATGCTCTCGGCGCTGCGCTACGCCTTCGAGCTGATCGAGTCGTGGCACGGTCGGGCGTACGACCTCGACTCGATCCCCAAGGAAGCCCCCTGCGTCTACGACATGGCCTGTCGGGCGGACACGGTCGGGGTTTTCCAGATCGAGTCGCGAGCCCAGATGGCGACCCTGCCCCGGCTGCGACCCCGGTGCTTCTACGACCTGGTGATCGAGGTTGCCCTGATCCGGCCCGGTCCGATCCAAGGTGACTCGGTCCACCCCTACATCCGGCGCCGGCACGGTCGCGAGCCGGTGACCTATCCCCATCCGATCCTCGAAGATGCCCTCAAGCGGACCCTGGGTATTCCGCTGTTCCAGGAGCAGCTGATGCAGGTGGCGGTCGCCGCGGCCAACTTCACCCCCGCTGAAGCCGACCGGTTACGTCGGGCGATGGGATCCAAGCGTTCTCTCGAGGCGATCGAGGCGATGCGCCAGCGGCTGTACGACGGCATGGCGGCCAACGGCATCACCGGTGCCACTGCCGATGAGATCGTCGACAAGATCAAGGCGTTCGCCGCGTTCGGTTTCGCCGAGAGCCACGCGATTTCCTTCGCCTTGCTGGTGTATGCCTCGTCCTGGCTCAAGTTGCACTATCCAGCAGCGTTTTGCGCCGCGCTGCTCAATGCCCAGCCGATGGGCTTCTACTCGCCGCAGTCGCTCGTGGCCGATGCACGCCGCCACGGGGTACAGACCCGAGGTCCGGACATCAACGCCTCGGATGCCGGAGCCTCCCTCGAGGCGGGGGCGGGTCCGTCGCAGTGCGCCTGCCTGGACGCCCCGCAGCCGGCGGTGCGGATGGGGTTGACCGGGGTCCGGGGGATCGGGGCTGAGCTTGCCGCGTTGATCGTGGCGGTTCGGGGCGAGGAGGGGCCGTTCACCTCGATGACCGACCTCACCCACCGGGTCGGGCTGTCGAGCGACCAGGTTGAAGCGCTCGCCACCGCGGGAGCGTTCGACGGGTTCGGCGTGTCCCGGCGGCGGGCGCTGTGGACCGCGGGAGCGGCGGCCTCGGTCCGACCCGGCCAGTTCGAGCTGGCCACCACGGAGGAGACCACCAGCCCGCAGTTTCCCGAGATGAGCGAACCGGAGCAGATGATCGCCGACCTGTGGGCCACGGGGGTGACGCCGGAGACCTATCCGACCGCGCTGGTGCGGGAGCGACTGGAGGCGATGGGGCTGGTGACCGCTGCCGGCCTGCACCGGCTCGCCGATCACCGTCGGGTCACGGTGGGCGGGGTCGTCACCCACCGCCAGCGGCCGGCGACCGCTCGGGGAGTCACGTTCATCAACCTCGAGGACGAGACCGGGATGATCAACGTCATTTGCAGCCGGGAGGTGTGGGCGCGCTACCGCGTACTCGCGCGCACCTCGGCCGCGCTGGTAGTGCGCGGGATGCTTCAGCACACCGACAACGTGGTTAACGTCATGGCCGAGCGGATCGCCCCGCTGTCCCTCGGGGTACAGCCTGCCGCCCGCAACTTCCGATGACTGCCCAAGGGCGGTCGGTCAGGGGGACTCGGCCGAGATCGGGTCGTCGGCGAGTGCCACGGACTGGTCGGTGAGCGAGACCGGCTTCTCGGCGAGCGCCACGGGCTCATCGGCGATCGGGATCGGTGCGGCCACCCACGGGCGACCCGCCACGAGCCAGGCGATGAACGACGCCCCCAGTACGCCGACCAGGATCCACCCGAGCCGGGTTGTCCCGACCCCGATGTACTTCAGGCCCGACGCGAAGATCACGAAGGTGATCACCGGACGGATGTACTTGTCCGGAGCGCGGGAGGACATGAACGACCCGGCGAGCACGGCGGGGACGCTGCCGATGATCAGCGACGTCGTGACCCCGAAGGACACCGAGCCGAACGCGAGCGCACCGAGTGCGGCGGCGGCGGTCAGGGGGAGTGCCTGGGCGAGATCGGTGCCGACCAGCTGGTTGGCACCGATCATCGGGTAGAGGAACAACAGCAGCACGATCATCAGCGACCCGGAACCGACCGAGGTCATGCCGACGATGAGGCCACCGATCATGCCGATCACGACGGTGCGAATCGGGTGGACGACGACATCCGACACGGCGCCACTACGGGTGTTGCCCGAACGGCGGTCGAGGATGAAGCGCAGCACCATCGCTGCCGCGCCGATCAGCAGCGCGCATCCGAGCAGGCGCTCCACGTGGTCCTGTGCGGAGGACGAGTCGCCGAGAAGATGCAGGATGTAGGCGCCGCAGAACGCCATGGGCACCGATCCGACGGACAGGAACAGGACCAGCCGAAGGTTCACCGTGCCTCGGCGGAAATGAACCATTGCGCCGAATGGACGCATCACCACCGCCGCCACCAGATCGCTGGAGATCGCTTTCGCCGGTGTGACGTCGAACAGCAGGATCAACATCGGGGTCATGAGCGCGCCACCGCCGGCGCCGGTCATGCCAACGAGCAGCCCGATGAGGGCGCTTCCGAGCACGATGTAGGGATCGATGTGCACCCGAGGCCTCCGGCCGGCGTCCGACAACGATGCTGAGCGGTCCTAACCCAACTAGGTCGATAGAGATTATAGCGAATGGGTACGGCCGGGTCGACAACCGCACGTCACGCGACATTGCCCGGCAATGTCCGATTCGTTAACCCGGACGCGTCGAGGAGTTCGCGAAATCGACGGGTGACCTTAAGGCTGGGAGGTCAAGACCTTCAGGTCAGCCACCGACACTCCTCCTGTGGCTCTGCCGACTTCCCCGTCGACGTATCCCTACGTCGTCGCGACACCCCACGAACGGCCGTGTGTCGCGGCCATCATGCGCCATCTGGGGCTCAGCCTGTTGATGGCCAATGTCATCCCGAGCTTGTTGTTCTACCTCGCGCTGAGGGCGGGGAACGTGTGGACCGCTCTGGTGGCGGCCCTGGTGTGGTGCTACGGAGCCATGGCGTGGCGGTTGTCGCGCAAGCAACGAATCTCCGGACTGCTGACCCTCACGCTGGTCGGCCTGACCGCCAAGACCGTGTTCGCGTTCGCGAGCGGGAGCACCTTCGTGTACTTCCTTCAGCCGGCGATCACCGACGGCGTCGTTGCCTCGATGTTCCTGGCATCGCTCACGACCGCCCGACCGATCGTCGCCCGGTTGGCGCACGACTTCTTCCCGATGAGCTCGGATGTCGCCCAACGCCCGCGGGTTCAACGCCTGTTCTGGAACCTCACGTTGTTCTGGGCCGTCATCTGCTTCGTCCGCTCGATGGTGACCGTCTGGCTGCTCGAGTCCGTCTCCACCCGCTCGTTCGTCACCGACAAGGGCGTCGCCGAGCTCGCGATCATCGCCACCGCGACCGCGATCACCGTGGCCGCCGCCTTCCGGGTCGCGCACTCGGAAGGTCTGCTCCACCGCGCACCTGCCGCAACCTGATCCGCCCCAATCAGTTCCACCGTCCGGGGTCGACCCGCGGATACCTATGAAATACCTTTGCACGGGCTCCCGATCGCGCGCGCGATCGACATCGGCCCGCTCGGAGGCATGGTGCGTGGCAGAGGCAGGACCGCGCTCGTCACCGCAGGGTTGCTGGTAGCCGCGCTCGTCGCCGGGGTCGTGGTGGGCTGCGCGGCGAGGCACGCGCCCGCCGCGACGCACGCGTCGTCGACCGTCACCGTCGTCGGGACGAGCGACGTGTATGACTCGGAGCTGATGCAGAAGGTCATTACGCCGGACTTCGAGGCGGCGTACCCGCAGTACACGCTCAACTACGTGTCGCTGGGCAGCGGTGCGGCAATCAGCTATGCGGAGGCGGGTACGGCGAGCGCCCTTCTGGTGCACGCGGCGCCGCTCGAGAGCCGCTTCGTCGCGAGCGGGTACTCCGCGCAACGGTTCGGCCGAGCCGTGTTCTACGGCGACTACGTCCTGCTCGGTCCGCCCTCGGATCCCGCCCATGTGTTCACCAACGATCGGCATGACATCGTGTCCGCCTTCGAGGCGGTTGCCCACGAGGCCGCGACCCACGCAGACGTCAACTTCGTCTCGCGCGG
>DATJWM010000132.1:0-4882 GCA_035501255.1 Mycobacteriales bacterium
CGCGGCGTCGAGATCGCTGCCGAGGTCGCGGACAGCGTCCGGTCCACCATCGTCGAACAGGTCGCCAACGGCGTCTCGGTGCGGATGGCGGTCCTGTACCTGCTGCTCGGGGGACCGACGGACTCCGACGCCTCACTCGGAGAGGGGGAGGCCCGATGACGGCGTGGGCGATCGAAGGGGTTCGGCCGCTGGGAGCCGCCCCCACCACGCTGTACGTCGATCGCGGCATCTTCGTCGCCGACCGGCCGACCGGTGCGCAGGTGATCGACGCCGATGGTCTGATCGCCCTGCCCGGGCTGGTCGATTTGCATGCCCATCTGCGCGAGCCCGGCCGCGAGGACGCGGAAACTGTGGAAACCGGCACCCGCTCGGCCGCGCTCGGCGGTTTCACCGCGGTGCACGCGATGGCCAACACCGATCCGGTGGCAGACGTGGCCGGGGTGGTCGAGCAGGTCTGGCGGTTGGGGGAGCAAGCGGGGCACTGTGAAGTGCGGCCGGTCGGGGCGGTGACCGTCGGACTCGCCGGAGAGCGCCTCGCCGAACTAGGAGCGATGGCGGACTCGGCAGCCGCCGTCCGAGTGTTCTCCGACGATGGAAGGTGCGTGCATGACGCGCTGCTGATGCGCCGCGCGCTGGAGTACGTGAAGGCCTTCGACGGGGTGATCGCGCAGCATGCTCAGGAGCCGCGGCTCACTGAGGCGGCGCAGATGAACGAGGGCGAATGGTCCGGGGTTCTTGGACTCACCGGGTGGCCGGCGGTGGCGGAGGAGGCGATCATCGCCCGGGACTGCCTGCTCGCGGCACACGTCGGCTCGCGATTGCACGTCTGCCACGTCTCGACCGCGGGTTCGGTCGAGCTCATCCGGTGGGCCAAGAGCAAGGGGTGGAACGTCACTGCGGAGGTGACCCCCCACCACCTCCTGCTCACCGATGAGTTGGTGGCGAGCTACGACCCGGTCTTCAAGGTGAACCCTCCGCTGCGGACCCAAGCCGACGTGGATGCGCTACGAGAGGGGTTGGCGGACGGGACGATCGACGCCGTCGCGACCGATCACGCGCCCCACCCCCTGGAGGACAAAGAGACCGAATGGGGATGCGCCGCATTCGGCATGATCGGTCTGGAGACCGCGCTGTCGGTTGTCGTCGCGACCATGGTCGACACGGGACTGCTCGATTGGGCCGGCGTTGCCGACCGGATGAGCGTCCGCCCGGCTCGAATCGGCCGCCTGCCCGCCCACGGCAACGACCTGGCGGTCGGTGAGGCCGCCAACCTCGTGCTCCTCGACCCGGCAGCCCGCTGGACGGTCGACCCGGCGCTGTCGGCGAGTCGCAGTCGCAACACCCCCTACGCGGGCCATGAGCTGCCGGCTCGTGTCGTTGCCACATTCCTGCGCGGCCGGCCGACGGTGATCGACGGGAAGCCGGCGTGACCGCCGTTGCGCTCGCGCCCGTCGTTCACGTCGCCGACAAGCAGGTGCTCGTCGACCCACATCCCGCCTGGGGCGGTTGGGTCGCGGCGGTGATCGCGGCCGTCGCCTTCGTTGCCTTCGCGGTGTGGATCGTGGTCCAGCGGGTGAAGCATGGGCACGGAGGGAGTGGCAAGCATGAGTGAGGGCGCGATCTTGGTGCTCGAGGACGGACGCACGTTCCGCGGCCGGGCCTTCGGGCACCGCGGCGAGTCCTTCGGCGAAGCGGTGTTCACGACCGGGATGACGGGCTACCAGGAGACCCTGACCGACCCATCCTTTCACCGCCAGGTGGTCTGCCAGACCGCCCCGCAGATCGGGAATACGGGGATGAACGACGAGGACCCGGAGTCCGCGCGAATCTGGGTGTCCGGGTACGCCGTCCGGGACCCCGCGCGGGTGACGAGCAACTGGCGCTCCCGGCGATCGTTGGATTCGGCACTCACCGATGCGGGTGTGGTGGGGATTGCCGGCATCGACACTCGCGCGCTCACCCGCCACCTGCGCGAGCGTGGTGCGATGCGCGCCGGGGTGAGCTCGGTCGAGGCTGACTCGCCGGCGCTGCTCGAACGCGTGCTCGCCAGCCCGTCGATGGAGGGCGCCGACCTCTGTGGTGAGGTCAGCACCACCGTGCCCTACGTCGTCCCCGCCGTCGGCGAGCGCCGTTTCACGGTCGTGGCGATGGACCTCGGGATCAAAGCCTCAACCCCGCGGTACCTCGCGGAGCGCGGATGCGAGGTGCATGTGCTCCCCTCGACCGCTTCGGCGGCGGACCTGCTGGCGACGGACCCCGACGGGGTGTTCTTCTCCAACGGCCCGGGCGACCCGGCGACCGCGGACGGACCGGTGGCCGCGATGTCCGGGGTGCTCGGGGTCAAACCCGTGTTCGGGATCTGTTTCGGCAACCAGGTTCTCGGCCGGGCGCTCGGGTTCGGCACGTTCAAGCTCACGTTCGGACACCGTGGCGTCAATCAGCCGGTGCAGGACCGCCGGACGGGAGCCGTGTCGATCACGAGCCACAACCACGGGTTCGCCGTCGACGCTCCGATCGATGGGCCGGTCTCCACCCCGTTCGGGCAGGTCGAGGTGAGTCACGTCGACCTCAATGACGGGGTGGTTGAAGGTCTGCGGTGCTTGGACGTGGCGGCGTTCTCCGTGCAGTTCCATCCTGAGGCAGCGCCTGGCCCACACGATGCCGTCGATCTCTTCGACGACTTCGCCGAGCTGATGGCGAAGGGCCGCTGATGCCGCGCCGTCGCGATATCTCCAGCGTTCTGGTCATCGGGTCAGGCCCGATCGTGATCGGACAGGCCTGCGAGTTCGATTACTCGGGAACGCAAGCGTGCCGCGTGCTTCGCGACGAGGGGCTACGGGTGAGCCTGATCAACTCCAATCCGGCCACGATCATGACCGATCCCGAATTCGCCGACGCGACCTACATCGAGCCCATCACGCCCGAGTTCGTCGAGAAGGTGATCGCGCAGGAGCGTCCGGATGCGGTTCTCGCAACCCTCGGTGGTCAGACCGCGCTCAATGTCACCGTCGCGCTCCACGAGCGGGGTGTCCTCGATCGGTACGGAGTCGAGCTCATCGGCGCGTCGATCGCGGCGATCCACGCGGGAGAGGACCGGCAGGCATTCAAGTCCGTGTGCGACGCCATCGGCGCCGACTATGCCCGCAGTTCCCTGGTGCGAAGCGTCGCCGACGGGATCACGGCTGCCGATGAGCTCGGCTACCCGCTCGTGCTCCGTCCGAGCTTCACCCTCGGCGGGTCGGGATCCGGATTCGCCCACGACGAGGACGAGCTGCGGGCGATGCTCGCGGCAGGCCTCGCCGCCAGCCCCGTTCACGAGGTTCTCGTCGAGGAGAGCGTGCTGGGCTGGAAGGAGTACGAGCTCGAGGTCATGCGCGACCGCAACGACAACTGCGTGGTGGTCTGCTCGATCGAGAACCTCGATCCGATGGGCGTGCACACCGGGGACAGCATCACCGTCGCTCCAGCGATGACATTGACCGACCGCGAGTACCAGACCATGCGCGATATGGCCTTCGCGGTCATTCGGGAGGTCGGGGTCGAGACCGGTGGCTCGAACATCCAGTTCGCCGTCGACCCGGAGACCGGCCGCCAGGTCGTCATCGAGATGAACCCGCGGGTGTCGCGGTCCAGCGCTCTTGCCAGCAAGGCAACCGGATTCCCGATCGCGAAGATCGCGGCCAAGCTGGCCCTCGGCTACACCCTCGACGAGATCCCCAACGACATCACCGCCGAGACACCGGCAAGCTTCGAGCCCAGCCTGGACTACGTCGTGGTGAAGATCCCGCGGTTCGCGTTCGAGAAGTTCCCCGGTGCCGACACGACGCTGACCACCCACATGAAGAGCGTCGGCGAAGTGATGGCGCTCGGACGCAACTTCCCGGAGGCGCTTCAGAAGGCGGTCCGGTCGCTCGAGGCCAAGGGCGCCGAGCTGGACTTCCACTCCGCGGTCGGGGACAAGAGCGAGTGGCTCGACCGCGCCCGCCGACCGCACGACCGTCGGCTCCAGGCGGTCGTCCAGGCGATGCGAGCCGGAGCAACCCCGGCCGAGCTGTTCGAAACGACCGCCATCGACCCGTGGTTCCTCGACCAGCTCGCGCTGCTCGGCGAGGTCGCCGACGCGGTGCGCACCGCGTCCGCGCTCGATGCCGACACCCTGCGCCACGCGAAGCGGCACGGGTTCTCCGACTTGCAGATCGCGGCGATCCGTGGCGGGGTCGGCGAGGACGACGTCCGTCGGCTGCGTCATGCGCTCGGTGTGCGACCCGTGTTCAAGACCGTCGATACCTGCGCGGCCGAGTTCAAGGCTCGCACGCCGTACCACTATTCCTCCTACGACGAGGAGGACGAGATCGAGCCGAGCGACCGACCCAAGGTCGTCATCCTCGGAAGCGGGCCGAACCGGATCGGTCAGGGTGTCGAGTTCGACTACTCGTGTGTCCACGCCTGTTACGCCCTGCACGACGCGGGCTACGACACGGTGATGGTCAACTGCAACCCGGAAACGGTGTCGACCGACTACGACACCAGCGACCGGCTGTACTTCGAGCCGCTGACCGCCGAGGACGTCCTCGAGGTCGTCGCGGCTGAGCGGCGAAGCGGCGAGGTGGTCGGCGTCATCGTCCAGCTCGGCGGTCAGACCCCCCTCGGCCTCGCCCAGCGACTGAAGGACGAGGGTGTCCCGATCGTCGGTACGCCGCCCGAGGCGATCCACCTCGCCGAGGAGCGGGGCGCATTCGGCCGCGTCCTCAGCGACGCCGGGCTCGTCGCGCCGACGCACGGCACCGCACGCTCCTTCGACGACGCCGCCGCGATCGCCCACGACATCGGCTACCCCGTCCTCGTCCGGCCGTCCTACGTGCTGGGCGGCCGCGGGATGGAG
>DATJWM010000133.1:0-4640 GCA_035501255.1 Mycobacteriales bacterium
GGCCACCGCGCTCACGATGGCGTCTTTCCCCTCGAAGTGGCTGTAGAGGACCGGCTGGCTGTATTCGATGCGATCGGCCAGCCGGCGGGTGGTCACCGACTCCCAGCCTTCGGCCTCGGCCAGCTCGCGAGCGGCGTCGACGATGACCTGGCGCCGCTGGGCCCGCTCGCGCTCTTTGCGCTCCTGTCTGGTCATGCCGACAGCCTAGCATCGCTAGGAAAACTATCATGTTGACGATCAACGCTAAAACATCTAGCGTTGACAGAAATGGGGGTTCTTCCCCGAAGAAGATCCCAAGACGCCTCGATCCGGCTCGCCCTCACGAGCAGGAGCCGCGGCGTGACGCAACCACCACCGGGCCGGCACCCGCGGAGGCCGGGGCCTGATTCCCAACGATCCAGAAGGAGAATCACCATGACTGCCAGCCAGACCGATGGACGCACGCTCGCTGCGCGTTACCTGAAGGGGCTGAACGACCACGACCCCGATTCCGTCGACGGCTTCGTGGCGGCCGGCTACATCAACCACAACCCGTTCGTGGAAAACGGACGCGAAGCCAACCGTGCCTTCTGGTCGAGCTTCTTCACCGCGTTCCCGGACATCGAAGCGACCATGGACGACCTGGTGGTGGCCGGAGACCGCGTTGTCGGGCGATTCACCTACCGAGGCACTCACGCCGGCCCCTTCTACGGCATGCCCGCTACGGGGAACCCGATCGAGATGCGTTCCATCGACATCTGGCGGACCGAGAACGGCGAGTTCGCGGAGCACTGGGACGAGCTCAACCTCCTCGACCTCTTCCAGCAGATCGGCATGATCCCCGCGTTCGCCCCCGGGGACACCCAGGGTGCGACATGACAGCTCCCGGCCAGGTGCTCATCGTGATATCCGTGCTTTCCTGCGGGATCATCTACGGCACGGATGTCTTCTCGGCGATCGTCCTGCGCCCCGCCCTGGCCCTGGTGGACGACCGGACCCTGGTGTCCACCATGGGCCGGGTGCACGACTTCGGGGACCGCAGGCTGCGCGTGCCAGGCGTAGCGGGCACCGGCACCGCTATCGCGGGAACCGCGGCGCTCGCCTGGGCCGGGCACTCGGGCGCGGCGATCGCCGGAACCACCGCGGTGGCCGCACTGGCCAGCTGGCTCATCATTTACGCCCGGATCAGCGCCCCCATCAACGCCCGGCTTACCGCCGCCTCCCAGCGAGGAGAACTCCCGCCCGATGCCCGGCTGCTCCAGCAGCGATGGGACAGCGTCATCACCGCACGTTCCGCGCTGCAGATGCTGGCGATCCTGGCCCTGTGCACCGCGCTCATAACCTCCTGAAGGAGCCGTGCCGCCCAGGCACCCGCCCCCCGACGCCGGTCCGCTAGCACGCAGAACGACAACGCCACCCCACGACGCAGGCGCGCTAAATTGGCGATCTGATTTCGTACCACAACAATGGAAAAGGCCGCACCGTGATAGGGCAAAAAGGCCGAGAGAGCTTGAGTGAGTATTCTGGAACATGCATAGATATCCGCACGGATAACTTACTAATTTCGGCAATGTCGGATGCCTCCCGGGACCCAGCATTGGGCTCCGGGAGGCGAGATCCGGTCAGGTGCCGGAGGCCATGTAGGCGGCGAGGATGTGGCTCGGGCCGTGGTCCGGGTTCTGCCGGGCGCCCGGGCCACGACGTCCAGGGTCTGATCGGAGAAACCAGTAAACGGACGCACGTATCAGGCGCGGCCGTTGCCCCTCTTACCCAAGAGGTGCCCTTGGCCCCGACGGAGGAGAGTGCGGTGCAGAAGCAGCAGCTGGGTGCGTCCGGCGACGACAGTCGCCGTGACCCGAGGAGTTCGGTGCAGAAGAGCGGCGAGCCTGGGGACACCACGACAACGGTGCCGCCCTTGGTCGCCGGCAAGGCGGTCAAGGAGTGGTCGTTCACCGAGCTGCGTGGTGACGTCCTGGATCCGGTCGTGGTCGACTCAGGCATCCAGGTTGGTGGCCTGCTGAACGAGATCCACGATTACGGGCCGACCTTCCGCGACAGCGACGTGTTCTTCCCTGACGAGACGTCGCGGCCGCCCGACGGCATCGCGACCGGCCAGATCACGTCGTTCGAGGACGACGTAACGTACTGGGTCGGTGCCGAGGCGCCGGCCGGGATCGCCGCGCTGCCGGACGCCCCGATCGGGAGCATTTCGCAGCTGCGGCTCACGCAGTCCTTCATCAAGCGCACTGACGACGCGTCGCTGTCTTTCACGCTGTCCGCGGCGTTCATCGAGACCACCGACCTCAACGCTGTGCTCGCTCGGCAGTGCCCGCCGGGCCACTCCTACGGGCTGGTCTGCGACCTCGTCAAGGGCGAGCTGTCTCTTAACGTCGTGGCGTTCACCGTCCCCCCGGCGCCGGACATCGTTCCGTTCAACGTCTTCTTCCAGGTCGCCGGGCGCGCGAGGGTCAACGGGTATGCGGAGAACTGGAGCAGCGACGCCTCCAGCGCCAGCTTCTCCCGGCGCCCGCTGTGGACGGTCGAGGACTTTGATTTCGTGATCGACGAGCTGGACGGTGCTCCGGAGAGCCTGGTCCTCATGATCCTCCGCGAGCCTCGCACGTTCGATGTCGACCTCGCCTCGGTCGCCGTCGGGCAGGCGTTCACGTTGCGGACGACCGCGATCGCGACCGCGTACAACCGCATCGCCGGCCCTCCGAGCGAGTTCGGCTCCTCGGCGACGGCGTTCCTGCGCGACCCGCACGGCATCGGCGGTACTGCCATCACGTTTAGCGGGCTGGAAGAGACCGATGTCGTCAGCCTCGATGCTCCGCCGGACTCGCCGGTCGAACCCGTGCCGTGCCAGCCGGGGTCCACCGGTGACGCCGGAGCCCTGCAGTTCAGCGCCGACAGCTACATCGTCGGCGAGTCGGACCAGACCCTACCGGTCCGGGTGGTCCGTACCGGCGGTAGCACCGGCGCCGTCACGGCCACCATCACGACGAGCGACGGCACCGCTGTGGCGGGCACCGACTACATCGCGCTCAACGGCAGCGTCTTCTTCGGGGACGGTGACGACGAGCCGCGCGCCGTCGAGGTCACGGTGCTGCCCGACCAGATCGGCGGTCAGGACGACCGCACGCTCACGATCACCCTCAGCGACCCGGGCGGATGCGCGACGCTGGGATCGCCAACGACCGCCGAGCTCAGGATCCGCGACGACGACCCCGCACCGGTCCCGGTGCAGCCGTTCGGTCTCGACCCGACGTTCGGCACCGGCGGCAAGGCGACGACGACCGGCGTCGGCGGCGACCGCTCGTCCATGGCGCTGCAACCGGACGGCGCGATCGTCATGGCCGGCGGGACGTTCTCCGCCTTCGTCATGGCGCGTTTCACCGCGGACGGGAACCTCGACACCGGATTCGGCGACCAGGGAACGGTCTCCACGGTCGTCGGCGGCACTCCCTCCCAGCAGGAGTCTCTCGGCGTCGCGATCCAGGCCGACGGGAAGATCGTTCTCGCCGGCTACACCGGCAATGACGACGTAACAGTCGCCCGGTTCCTTCCCGACGGTCAGCCGGACGAGTCCTTCGGAACCGCGGGCGCCGTCATCGGCATCGCCACCGGACAGGCCCTGGACGTTGCCGTCCAGCCCGACGGTGGGATCGTCATCGCGGGCATCGCCATCGTGGATCGCGACGACGACTTCGGTGACCTGTTCGTCGCTCGCCTGCTTGAGGACGGCAGCCCGGACCTGAGCTTCAACCTCAGCAGCCAGGTGTTCACCGATGTCCTGGCTCAGGCCAACCAGGCGCAGAACGTGCGCATCCAGCCCGACAGCATGATCGTCGTCAGCGGCTCCAGCCCCAACCCCACCAGCAATGGCGTCGGCATCGACGACCACACCGACCTGGCCCGCTATCAGCCCGGTGGGCTGCTCGACCCGGACTTCGGGGACGGCGGCACGGTGCGCCTCGACGCGTTCGTCGGCGCAGGGCTGGCGATCCAGCCGGACGGGCGCCTGGTCCTCGTCGGCACGGTGGACACCTCGCCGCCCACCTCGCCACCCGGCACCTTCACCGACATCGCAGTCATGCGCCTGAACCCCGACGGCATTCCGGACGAGAGCTTCGGTGAGCACGGCAGCGTCCACTTCTCGGCCTCGGCATTGACGTCTCCGTTCGGCCCAGGGCGCGACACAGGCCACGACGTCGCGCTGCAGGCCGACGGGCGGATCGTCGTCGTGGGGAACACCGGTCCCCTCAACGCCGACTTCGCGGTCGCCCGCCTGCTGCCCGACGGGACTCTCGACATCGAGTTCACCGATACCGGCGTCATGAGCATCGACTTCTCCCACCTCACCGACATTGCCGAGAACGTTGCCATCACTCCCGACGGGAAGATCGTGGTCTCCGGCCAGGCGCGCGGCACCCGAGACGGCTACGGCGTCGTCCGCCTCGCACCCGTCGTTCCCTCGTCCTGAGCCCGGCATCTACCCGAGATAGGCACCGGGCGGTAGTAATCACAGTGTCCAGATCATCCTGGCTGGGCCCGTGATCGGTACCAGCAAGATGACGACCGATAGCCGGCAGATCCGGACGTTGTGACCTTGACTGGCCTGACGACGCAGCACAATGGCCTCAGTAGCCTTGGTCAGGTGC
>DATJWM010000134.1:0-58034 GCA_035501255.1 Mycobacteriales bacterium
GCCGAGCAAGGTGACGATCGGCGAGTTGCTCGACACCTGGCTGCTTGGCGCTCGGGACCTTAAGGCCACCACTCGCCACGGTTACCAAGTGCACCTCAAGCCCGTCCGTGCCCGACTCGGCAACGTCTCGGTGCAAGCCCTAGCCAAGGCTGACGTCGAGTCGCTCGTCGAGCACATGCTGACCACCGGCGGCCGCAACGGCAAAGGTCGCGCAGCCTCCACCGTCCGGCAGGCGCTGATCGTGCTGGAGCAGGCGATCGACGACGCGGTGAGGCAGGGCATTCTGGCGCGCAACGTCGTCCGTCTGGTCGCCAAACCCCGGCTGATTCGCCACGAGATGAGGATCTGGACCGCGCCGCAGTTAGCGGCGTTCCTGGAGACAGCGAAGGCCGACCGGCTGTCGGCACTCTGGCGGATTACCGCGCTCGGCGGCTTGCGGCGCGGTGAGGCAACCGGCCTGCGATGGGTCGACGTCGACTGGGAGGCCAGCCAGATCCGCATCGTGCAGACCCGTGTGCCGGTCGGCAACGAGATCGTGACCGACGAGCCTAAGACGGCCGCCGGTCGCCGCACGGTCGATATCGACCCGCAGACCCTCGCTGCGCTGCGCGTTCTGCGCCGCCAGCAGGTCGAGGAGCGCCTGGCAGCCGGTCCGGGGTACCTAGAGACCGGTCTAATCGCTGTGGACGCGCTGGGAGCGCCAATCGACCCGGCCGCATTCGCTAACCGATTCGCCCGACTCACCCGAGAGGCCGGACTTCCGCTGATCCGGTTGCACGACCTGCGGCACACGGCGGCGAGCCTGATGCACGAGAGCGGAGAGGTGTCGCTGCGGACGATCGCGTCGATCCTCGGGCACGCCGACCCCGCGTTCACGCTGCGCACGTACGGCCACGCATCCGACGAGGCGAAGAAGGCTGCCACAGCGACGCTCGCCACGCTCGTTCGGATGTGAGCGCGGAAAGCGCTTGTTAGAAATTAGTGAAACGTCGCGACGCAAGTCAGGACATTCCGGACGCCAATCCGTTGCGGGTGGGCAGGCCAGAACCCCTTTGTTTCCAACGGTTTCGACGTGGTGGGGCGGGTCGGACTCGAACCGACGGCCCAGGGATTATGAGTCCCCTGCTCTAACCAGCTGAGCTACCGCCCCGCGCCTGAGAATATGTGCACCCGCTCATGCCGGAGTGAGATCGACGGTCGCCTCGCGCAAGCCAAACACGAATGCGTTCGGCATCTCGACGATCGGATGGTCCGCAGCGAGCGCCAGCGAGCTGACCCGGCGGACCAGCTCTTCGAAGAAGACCCGGATCTCCAAGCGTGCAAGCCCGGCACCGAGGCAGAAGTGGGTGCCGAGACCGAACGCGATGTGATTGTTGGGGGTGCGGCGTACGTCGAAGGCCTCGGGGTCGGTGAAGTGGGCGTGGTCCCGATTGGCCGAGCTGTAGAGCAGCACGACCTGCTGGCCGGCCTTGATCGTGACGCCGCCGATCTCATAATCCTCGCGGGCGACTCGACACATGTTGTGAACCGGAGTGACGTAGCGAATGAACTCCTCCGTCGCAACCGCCAGGTCGGCTCCCTCGCGCAGGAGGTCCCACTGGTCGGGGTGCTGGATCAACGCAAGGATCGTGCGGGCGAGGACGGTTCGGGTGGTCTCCGCGCCACCGTCGAGCAACAATAGGCAGTCGCTAGCAATCTCGCTGACACCCAGTCGTTCACCGTCGATCTCGGCGGTCGTCCAGGTGGTCATCGTGTCCTCGGCCGGGCAGCGGGTCTTCTCTGCGTAGAGCTCGGCACTGGCCGCGAACAGTTCCCCGGCCGCGTCGACACCGTCCTGGTCGAAATAGCGCGGCCCGCCACCGAGCGCGATCGTGCGCTCCGACCAGTCGCGCAACTTCGGCCAATCCTCGTCGGGGAAGCCCAACAACCAGCCGATCATCCGGGCCGGCAGCACCGAGGCGATGTCGCCGACGATCTCCACCCGTCTCTTCTCCAGCGCCGCGTCGAGCAACTCGGTGACGACCTCGCGAACATGGGCCTCGCGTGCCGCCACGGCACGGGGGGTGAAGCGTCGACTGACCAGCTTCCGGCGCTTCATGTGCAACGGGTTGTCCAAGCCGATGATCGCCGGATCGGCAGGGATGTTCGGTCGGTAGCCGCCCTTGACCTTGTCCGAGCTGACGAAAATGTCGTCCCGGGTCTCGATCTCGGTGATGTCGTCGTACCGGTAGACGCCCCATAACTCGTTGATCGAGTCCCAGGCGACCGGCTCGTGCTCGCGGAACCAGGCGTACCGCTCGTAGGTCCCGCTGACGTAGGACTCACCGTCGAGGAGGTCGAGATGCGGCCGGGGGTTATCTGACATGTCGTCAGAACCTACCGGGCGAGCGCGCGATCCCGGAACCCGACCAAGATCATCGCCGTCGGAGCCGGCACTAGCGTGGTCGGACGGCGATCGCGGACGCTGGCTCCCGCATCTGGACTCGAACCAGAAACCCTTCGGTTAACAGCCGAATGCTCTGCCAATTGAGCTATGCGGGATGGGTCGATGCCGAAGGCCCGACGGTCAGCCAGATTACCCCACCGGATCCTGGCTACGCTGGGCATATGCGCCGGGTGCTGCTGTCTCCCAAGTGGTGGGGGCTGCACCTGTTCGTCGTCGCTCTCGTCTTGCTGTTCCTCCGCCTCGGGCTCTGGCAATGGCATCGCGCTCAGTCACCGACCGGCGGCCTTCAGAACTACGCGTACGCCGTACAGTGGCCGCTGTTTGCGGTGTTCGGGGTTGTCCTGTGGTGGAAGACCCTCAAGATCGAGATCGCCGGCGAGGCAGACGAAACCGGGGCGTCCCCCCGGCCGCTTTCGAGGTTCGGTGCACCGTCGCTTCCAAAACCTGACATCGCCCATCGCGACGGAGTGCGGATCGGCATCTCCTCACCGGCCACGGCCGATGACGACGATGACGAGGTCAAGGCCTACAACGCCTACCTCGCGCAACTCAACACACGCGCGACCGCTTCCACGCAACGGAGAGCCTAGGTGCCATCTGCTTCTGTCCTTGACTTCCGCTCCATCGACGGCGCACTGCTGCGGTACCGGATCGTCGCCCTCATCGTCAGCGTCTCGATCACGATCCTCGTGTTCGTGGCGCTACCGCTGAAGATCGCGGGCAACGACTGGATCGGCGAGGTGCTCGGCCCACTGCACGGAGTCATTCTTTATCCGCTGTACATCGTGCTAATGCTTGACCTTGCCCGCCGCGTTCGTCTCCACCCTGTCTGGGCCGTCCTCCTGATCGCGATCGGCACAGTGCCGATCGTTTCGTTCTACGCCGAGCGACGCACGACCCGGTTTGTGCGGGAGCGGCAGGCCGCACTTCACCTCCTGCCTGCTGCGGCCAGCTGAGGCTCGTCGCAGCGTTGGCGGACGTCAGACCATCGGCGCTGACGGAGGCGGCGCCTCGGGTGCCGGCGGGGCTGGCGGGGCCGCGGGTGCCGGCGGAGGCGGAGCGGCAGGCGCAGCGGGCGGTGCCGCGGGTGGCGGAGGCGGAGCGGCAGGCGCAGCGGGCGGTGCCGCGGGTGCCGCCGGCGGGGCTGGGGGTGCGGTCGGCTCCCCCATTCCGGACGAGGGCGCCGGCGGTGGCGGCGGGTACGACCCTGCCGGCGCCGGCGCCGATCCGGTCGAGGAGCCGAACGACTGCCACGGTGCGTCCTCAGGACTCTTCATCGCCCCGATGACCGCACACACCGCGTTGGCGAGCACGATGACGAGCAACAGGTAGCCGCCCCACTTCACCCCTTCGGACGCCGTGTAGCCGAAGCCGCTCACATGGTGGTGCGGAAGGGTGAAGAGGCGGATCGCGTACAGCACAGCCCCGAGCGCGCAGATCCCGGCCGCGATCCATTTCAGGCTGACCGGGAGCTCGGGGATCGAATCCGATGGCGCAAAGACGGCGACGGCGTACACGCCCGTCCCGATCAGGATCAACAGCAGCGCCAGCGTCGAGTAGCTGTGCCAGGCGGTGACGCTCGAGCTGCCGCCCACGCTGCTGTTGAGAATGTTCGCCGCGCTTCCCGAGAAGTGGGCGGACACACCCCAATACGGGAAGAAGGAGACGATGAACGCGAGGACGCCGGTCACCAGCACGCTGATGTCTAACGGCGGCACGGACTTGATGTTCGGCGCAGCGGCGGTGCTGGACATTACACGACCCCCGATCGGATGTGTGACCGCGACATCGTGTCGCCTCGGTGGGGCAAACACAAGCACCGACGGGCTACGACGCGGAGCCGACCGCCTGGTCACGCAAGCCGATCTTGTGCTCCTCCATGGCGATCAGCTCTCCGAACATCCGGTTGTAGTCCCCGGCGTCGGTCACCGGGTTGACCCGCTGGAGACGGGACTTAAGGTCCTGGATCCGACGGGTGAGGGCCATCTCCTCCAGACGTACCAGCAGGTCCTGGCCGTAGCGCACGTCCTCGTCGTCGCGGGTCTGGAGCGGTTCGACGGCGAGCTCGGTCACGAGGTCGCGGACGCTGTCCGTCTCGGCGCCGTCCCGGACCTTCGCCACCCACTCGGGGCCGCCGGTGGTGCTCGTCACACCGCCTGCCTTCGCGATCGCAGTCCGGATCGCGGCGTACGCGCGTGCGGTGAAGCACTCCTCGCCGAGCCCGTCGAAGACCGGTCCGGCGAGAACGGGTCGTTGGATGGCGAGCTTCGCAGCCTCACGTTCGATGACCAGACCGGGATCCCGGGGATCCGGGCGGGCGGTCGGAGCCGCGCGCCGCGCCGGCGCAGAGTCCTGCCCGGCGGCGCGACCACCCCCCTGCCGCACCCGCTGCAGGACGGGCTCCACCTCCATGCCGAGCCAGCCGGCCAGCCGGCGGGCGTACTCGTCGCGCAGCGAGGCGTCTTTCAGGGTCGCGACCACGGGTGCGGTCGCGGTGAGCGCCTCGACCCGACCCTCGGGAATGGACAGATCGAACTTCTCCAGCGTGGCCCGGATCGCGAACTCGGCGAGGGGGATATGGCTCGCGATCAGGTCCCGGACGGCGGCGTCACCGCGCTGCTGCCGCAACTCACACGGATCGAGGCCATCCGGCTGCACCGCGACGAAGGTCTGGGTCACGAACTTCTGCTCACCGGCGAACGCTTTGAGTGCCGCGTTGCGTCCGGCTTCGTCGCCGTCGAAGGTGAAGATGACCCGGCCACGCAACTCGTCCTGGTCCATGAGCAAGCGCCGCAGGATCTGGATGTGCTCGTCGCCGAACGCCGTCCCGCAGGTGGCGACCGCGGTCCGCTCGCCCGCCAGATGACAGGCCATCACGTCGGTGTAACCCTCGACCACCACGGCCTTGAGGCTGCGGGCGATCTCACCCTTCGCGAGGTCGACGCCGTAGAGAACCTGGCTCTTTTTGTACAGAGCGGTCTCCGGGGTGTTGAGGTACTTCGGCCCGCTGTCGTCCTCACGCAAGCGCCGGGCGCCGAAGCCGATCACGTCGCCTTTGCGATCGCGAATCGGCCAGATCAGCCGGCCGCGGAAACGATCGATCGGGCCGCGCTGACCCTGGCTGGCGATGCCGGCCGCAAGCAACTCCGGGTCGCGAAACCCTTTCTGCCGCAGATGCTTGAGGGTGGTGTCCCAACCGGCGGGCGCGTAACCCACGCCGAAGTGCGCCCACGCCTGCTCATCGAAGCCACGCTCGGCCAAGAAGGTGCGGCCGATCTCGCCCTCCGGAGCGTGCAGTTGCGCCCGGAAGAACTCCGCCGCCGCATCGTGCGCGTCGAGCAACCGCTGCCGTTGACCCGAGCTCTGGCCGGGCGCCGCCCCGCCTTGCTCGCGGTGGATCTCGATCCCGGCCCGGCGTGCGAGCATCTCGACCGCGTCGGAGAAGTCCAGGTGCTCCATCTCCCGGACAAAGGTGATGACGTCTCCCGAGACGCCGCACCCCCAGCACTTGTAGAGGCCGAGGTCACGGTTGACCTGGAACGACGGCGTCTTTTCGTCGTGGAACGGGCATAGGCCCTTGAGCCGACCGCCCCCGGCGTTGCGGAGCTGGACGTGATCGGCGACCACGTCATCCAGCGAGACCCGCTCCCGGACGAGGGCGACGTCCTCGTCACGAATCCGCCCGGGCACTGCGACCTCCTCTCCCACGTTGCACGACTCGGCGGGGAAGGCGCCGATGCCCACTGTACGGCGGGAGGCGACAGATTCCGGCGGGACGCCTGATCAGAGCACCCAACGATCGTGCCAGACCAGGGCCGAGGTGTCGGTGAGGGAGGCGACCTGGTCCACCACGACCCGGGTGCGGGTCTCCTCGTCCGGCGCGGCGCGGTACGCATCGCGCAGCCAAGGCTCAAGGGCATCCGGTCCGGCGGTCATCAACGCGCCGAGCAGCTCGACGAGCTGCTCACGTTGACGCGCCTGCGCGCGCAGCGTCACCTCACGACTCATCACGTACCGGTTGGCCATCGCCTTCAACACCGCGCACTCGGCCCGCGTCCCCTCCGGTACGACGAAGGTGCCACCGTAGCGGCGCAGCGGCACGTCGCCGGTCTGCTCCCGGGTCGCGCGGGTGGCCGCGCTGCACAGCCGACCGATCAGCTCGCTCGTCATGCGCTTGAGGGCGGCGACCGAACGCATCGAGGCATCGAAGGACCCCAGCCAGAACGGTTGCGAGCGCAACCGGTCGACCGCCTCATCGAGTGCGGCCGGCGACACGTCGTAGTAGGCGTCCTTGGCCAGGATCACCAGAGCCTCCCGCTCATCCGCATCCCCAAGCAGCGCCAGCGGGACGTGCCCGGCGTACACACCGTCCTCGAGGTCGTGGACCGAGTAGGCGACATCATCGGCCCAGTCCATGATCTGGGTTTCCACGCACCGCTGCGCCGGCGGCGAGTTCTCCCGGATCCAGGCGAAGACCGCAAGGTCGTCGTCGTAAACACCGAATTTCACCGTGTCGGGCCGGCGGGGCCACGGGTACTTGACCGCGGCGTCCAGGGTCGCGCGGGTGAGGTTCAGGCCGGCGCTCGACCCGTCCGGCGCGGTCACCTTCGCCTCGAGCCGGGTCAAGATCCGCAGGCTCTGCGCGTTTCCTTCGAAGCCGCCGATCCCCTCGGCGTACTCGGCGAGGGCCGCCTCTCCGTTGTGACCGAAGGGCGGGTGCCCGAGGTCGTGCGCGAGGCAGGCAGCATCGACGAGGTCGGCGTCGGCCCCGACAGAGACCGCGATCTCGCGACCGATCTGCGCACACTCCAGCGAGTGGGTCAGCCGGGTCCGTGGAAAGTCGCTCACCCCGACCCCGACCACCTGGGTGCGAGCGGCGAGTCGGCGCAGCGCCGCCGAATGCAGCACGCGGGCGCGGTCCCGCACGAACTCGTCGCGAGGGACCTGCTCAGCCTTGACCGGTTCGGCGACGAATCGCGCGCGGGCCGCCTCGTCGTAGTGCGTGCTGACCTGGGTCCGGAGGGAGGCCACCGTCGGTCACGCCACCGGACGGATCACCGGCTGTCGCTGCCCTTGGCGGCCGACGCCAGGGCGGCACGACCGGCCTCGAGCCGCGCCACCGGCACCCTGAACGGGGAGCACGACACGTAGTCCAGGCCGACCTCGTGGAAAAAGTGCACCGACTCCGGGTCGCCGCCGTGCTCGCCGCAGACTCCGATCTTCAGAGCGGGTCGGGTGGCGCGCCCCTCCTCGACGGCGATCCGCACCAGGCGACCGATTCCCTCGGCGTCGAGGGTTTCGAACGGGCTGACCCCGAAAATGCCCAGGTCGATGTAGCGCGGGAAGAACGCTCCTTCGACGTCGTCACGACTGAACGCCCACCCCATCTGGGTGAGGTCGTTCGTCCCGAAGGAGAAGAACTCCGCCGCTTCCGCGATCTGCCCAGCGGTCAGCGCCGCCCTCGGCACCTCGATCATCGTGCCGATCAGCGCCTCGATCCGTACGCCGGTCTGCTCGGCGACCTCGGCGATGATCCGCTCCGCCTCCTCGCGGACGACCTCGAGCTCCTGAACCGCACCGACGAGCGGGACCATGATCTCGGGTTGCGGGTTATTCCCGGCGCGCACGAGTTGCGCAGCGGCCTCCGCGATCGCGCGGACCTGCAACGCGAACAGACCGGGGATCACGAGCCCGAGGCGCACGCCACGCAGGCCGAGCATCGGGTTTTGCTCGTGCAACCGGCGGACCGCTTCGAGCAGCCTTCGCTCGGCGGGCGACACTTGCCGACCACTCGCCTCCTCCACGGCGACCTTCACCGAAAGCTCGGTGAGATCGGGAAGGAACTCGTGCAGCGGCGGGTCGATGAGCCGCACGGTAACCGGCTGCCCGTCCATCGCTGCGAAGATCTCGACGAAGTCTTCCCGCTGAAGCGGCAGCAACGCTGCGAGGGCCGCGGCCTGCTCCTCCTCGCCTTCGGCGAGGATCAACCGCTCGACGTTGGCTCGCCGCTCGCCGAGGAACATGTGCTCGGTGCGGCACAAGCCGATCCCCTCCGCGCCGAAACGCCGCGCTCGGGCGGAGTCGTCGGCGGTGTCGGCGTTCGTCCGGACCCCGAGCCGGCGGTTGGCGTCCGCGTGTGTGATCAGGCGGTCCACGGCCGCGACCAGGGGGTCGGCCGATGCCTCGAGCGAGCCCTCGAAGTACTGGACGACCGGACTCGGCACGACCGGCACTGCGCCGAGATACACCGCTCCTGCGGTGCCGTCGATGGAGATCACGTCACCCTCACCGAAGGTGATCCCGGCCTTGGTGATCACCGTCTTGCCTCGGACGTCGATCTCGAGCTCGTCCGCACCGGACACACAGGTCTTTCCCATCCCCCGCGCGACGACGGCGGCGTGGCTCGTCTTCCCACCACGGCTGGTGAGGATGCCCTCCGAGGCGATCATGCCGGGAAGGTCGTCCGGATTGGTCTCGCGGCGGACGAGAATCACGGTCTCGCCGCGCACTGCCCAGTCACCGGCGGTCGCACTGTCGAACACCACTTTGCCGACCGCGGCGCCGGGAGAGGCGTTGACCCCCCGCGCGATCTGCTCTTTCGGCGCATCGTCGTCGAACCGGGGAAACATCAGCTGCGCGAGCTGAGCACCGGAGACCCGCTGGAGCGCCTCGTCGAGGTCGATCAGACCTTCGTCCACCAGCTGTCCAGCGATGATGAAGGCGGCCGCAGCGGTGCGCTTCCCGACCCGGGTCTGGAGCATCCACAGCTTGTTGCGTTCCACCGTGAACTCGATGTCGCACAGGTCGAGGTAGTGGTTCTCCAGCGTCGCCATGATCGACATGAGCTGGTCGAACGCCGGCTTGTCGATCTGCTCGAGCTCGGCGAGCCCAACCGTGTTGCGGATGCCGGCCACGACGTCCTCGCCCTGAGCGTTTTGCAGGTAGTCGCCGTACAGACCCTTCTCGCCGCTTCCGGGGTCGCGCGTGAAGGCGACCCCGGTGCCGGAGTCCATGCCAAGGTTTCCGAAGACCATCGATTGCACGTTGACCGCCGTGCCGAGGTCAGCGGGGATGCGCTCCTGACGGCGGTAGAGCTTGGCCCGCTCGCCGTTCCAGGAGTCGAAGACCGCCCGGACCGCGAGGTCGATCTGCTCCCTCGGATCGGTCGGAAAGGTCCTCCCGGCGTGTTGAACGACAACGTCTTTGTACTCGGCCACGATGTCCTGAAGGTCTCGCTCGTCAAGATCAAGGTCGCTGATCACGCCCTTGGCGCGCTTCGCCCCGTCGAAGACTTCGTCGAAATGCTCGCCGTCCACGCCCAGCACGGTCTTGCCGAACATCTGGATCAACCGGCGGTAGGAGTCCCAGGCGAACCGCTCGCTCCCGGACTGCTTGGCGAGCCCGGCAACCGATGCGTCGTTCAGCCCGATGTTGAGAACGGTGTCCATCATGCCGGGCATCGAGAACTTCGCACCGGAACGAACGCTGACCAGCAGCGGGTCGTCGGGCTGGCCGATCGCCTTGCCCATCGCCTCCTCCAGCACGGCGATGTGTTCGCTCACCTCGACGGCCAGATCGGTCGGCTCGCTGCCGCTCTGGAGGTAGACCTTGCACGCCTCGGTCGTGATGGTGAATCCAGGAGGCACCGGAAGGCCGAGGTTGGTCATCTCGGCCAGGTTCGCGCCCTTGCCGCCCAGGAGATCCCTGAGGTCCCGGTTGCCTTCGCTGAAGTCGTAGACGTACTTCGGCACCACTTCTCCTCGACGTACTCGTGCGGACCGATCGATCCGTCCCTCGACCCTACCCAGCCCTGGCGGATCGGGCCGCGCGGAAGGCGGCGACCGCCTCGCGGTGGTCGACGATCGGCGCCGGGTAGGCGTCGGTGCCGTACTCCTCGACGTAGGTCCGAACGTAGCGGGCGTCCGGGTCGTAGTGCTCCCGCTGCAGGGTCGGGTTGAACATCCGGTTCGGGCGGGTGTCGGTCCCCGTACCCGCCACCCACTGCCAGTTGAGGTTGTTGTTGGCGATGTCGGCGTCGAGAAGCAATCGTTCGAAGTGTGCGGCGCCCCATCGCCAGTCGAGATAGAGGTGCTTGGCGAGGAAGCTCCCCGCCACCAACCGGGCCCGGTTGTGCATCCATCCTTCGCGCGCAAGCTGGCGCATGCCGGCGTCGACGAGCGGATAGCCGGTGCGACCGTCCTGCCACGCGCGGTAGACCGTCTCGTCGGTGTTCCAGTGGTCACGCTTCGGGCGCCAGTCCTCGGTCGACACCCGGGGCTGGGCAGCGAGCACGTGGTGGAAGAAGTCGCGCCACGCGAGCTGGCGGACGAACGCCTCGACCCCGGGCAGACCATGGTCCGCCCGGGCCACCAGCTCGAGTGGGCTCAGGCAACCGAAGTGCAGGTACGGCGATAGCCGGCTGGTGCCGTCCTTCGCGAGCGCGTCGTGATCGCCGTCGTAGCCGGCGACCCGGCCGTCGTACCAGGCCTTCGCTCGCTCGCGAGCCGCGAGTTCGCCGCCGGGCATCAGACCGGGGCTCGGCGTTGCGGGGCAGATCTCCGCAGCGGTGGGCACCATCCCGGCCGGCACGTCGTGCGGCACCCGGAGCCGTTGCGGTGCGGGCAGGAGCGCGCGCCGGTTCGTCTGCAACCACGCGCGGTGAAACGGCGAGAAGACGCTGAACGGCTCTCCTCCGGCCGTGCGGACCGCGCCGGGCGCCACGACGACGTGGCTGTCGTGCAGCACGAGCGCACGGCGGCCCAGCCGCTCCCGCAGGCGCCGCTCCCGCGCGACGGCGTACCGGCTGTAGTCCGCCGCCATGTGCACCTCGGTCGCGTCGGTCGCCGCCGCGAGCGAAGCGACCTCGGCAGCGACGTCGCCGCGCCGGATGACCAGGCGTCCGCCCCGGCGGGCGAGGGTGCGATCGAGGTCGCCGAGGGCGTCGGCGAGGAACGCGGCGCGGTTGGGCTGGTTGAACCGCATCCGAGCGATCCGCTGGTCGAGGACGAACACCGGGACGACCTGTTCGGCCCGAGCGGCCGCCGCGTGCAGCGCCGGGTTGTCATGCACCCGCAGGTCCCGCGTGAAGACGACGATCGCCACCGACCCGCGACCGTTCATTGCCGGCTCAGCAGGGTGGGAGCGATGTGAGGAGGTAGCTCTCGACCGTGTCGATGGCCACTCGCTCTTGGGCCATCGAGTCCCGGGACCTGATCGTGACCGCATGGTCCTCGAGCGATTCGAAGTCGATCGTGATGCAAAACGGCGTACCGATCTCGTCCTGCCGGCGGTAGCGGCGACCGATCGCGCCCGCGTCGTCGAACTCGACGTTCCAGCGCTCGCGGAGCACCGCAGCCAGGTCGCGCGCCTTCGGGGAGAGGTCGGCGTTGCGGGAGAGCGGGAGCACGGCCGCCTTGACCGGAGCAAGCCGGGGGTCGAGGCGCATGACCGTCCTCGGCTCCATCACGCCCTTCGCGTTCGGCGCCTCGTCCTTGGTGTACGCCGACAACAGGAACGCGAGCACGCACCGGGTGAGGCCCGCGGCCGGCTCGATCACGTACGGCGTCCAGCGCTCACCCTTGTCCTGGTCGAAGAAGGTCAGGTCCGCACCCGAGTGCGAGGAGTGGGTCTTCAGATCGAAGTCCGTACGGTTCGCGATGCCTTCGAGCTCGGCCCACTCGGAGCCGCCGAACCTGAAGCGGTACTCGATGTCGACGGTTCGCTTCGAGTAGTGGGACAGCTTCTCCTTCGGGTGCTCGTAGAGCCGCAGGTCGTCCGCGGCGAGACCGAGGTCGACGTACCAGTCCCAGCGGGTCTTGATCCAGGTCTCGTGCCACTCCTCGTCGGTGCCGGGCTCGACGAAGTACTCCATCTCCATCTGTTCGAACTCACGCGTGCGGAAGATGAAGTTGCCCGGCGTGATCTCGTTGCGGAACGACTTGCCGGTCTGCGCGATGCCGAACGGAGGCTTGCGCCGCGCCGCCGTCATCACATTCAGGAAGTTGACGAAGATCCCCTGCGCGGTCTCCGGGCGCAGGTAGTGCAACGATCCCTCGTCCTCGGTGGCTCCCAGATGAGTGCGAAGCAGCCCGTTGAACATCTTCGGTTCGGTCCACGCGCCGCGCGTCCCGCAGTTCGCGCAGGGAACGGTCTTGAGATCGACCGACGCCGGATCGGCGATCTTTTTGCGCTCGGCGAACTCCTCCCGCAGATGGTCCTCGCGGTAACGCTTGTGACACGACTGGCACTCGACGAGCGGGTCGACGAAGGCGTCGAGATGGCCCGATGCTTTCCACACCTCGCTGGCCAGGATCACCGCGGAGTCCAGTCCGACGATGTCGTCGCGGGTCTGCACCATCGCCCGCCACCACTGCTTGCGGATGTTCTCCTTGAGCTCGACGCCGAGCGGACCATAGTCCCAGGCCGAACGCGAGCCGCCGTAGATCTCGGAGGACGGGAAGACGATTCCTCGGCGCTTACACAGGCTGACGAGGTCGTCGATGCGACCGGCGTCGTGGGCGGCGGTGCTGGCCATGTCGCAGGACTCCATCCGGCTGGCGGTCGGCGGGCATGGCCAGACTACCCGCCGTCAGCCGAGCTCCGACCGGCCGGATCCCGGGCGGTCGCCGTCCTCACCCGAGTCCGGCATCTCCTCGACCACCTCGTAGGCCGTGGGCTCGTTGTCGACGGCCCCCATCAGGACGCCCGCGGCCATCCGTACGTCGTACGACGACAGGGCGCGGCGGTAGGACCCGACGTTCTGCCACTCGCTGACGAGCACCCAGGCGGTGGGATCGTCCAGCGCGCGAGCGAGGCGGGTACGTCGATGGCCGGGACGGGCGGACAGCGCGGCGATCGCCGCGCGGACGTCCGCGCGGAACGAATCGTCGTCGTGGGGAGGGTGAAGCCGAGCGACTACGAGCACGCTGTGAGGATGTCACCCATGCACGGCCGCTCGCTCACCATCCTCGGCGCCTTGATCGTCGGCGCGATGTTCGTGGCCGGGCTGTTCATCCACGGACGCGTGGGAGGGCTGCTGCTGCTCATTACCACCGTCGTTCTCGCCCTGGTCACGAGCGCCGTCTGGCCACAGTTGCCCGCACGGCATCGCACCCCGCGACTCGTGATCATCGCCGTGGTTGCGGTACTCGCGCTGGTGAAGCTCATCGCCGGCTGAGCCCGCGAAGCGGCGTCACGTCGCTACGCGATAGCAAGAGCGGCGTCACGCCGCTACGGAAGGTCCGCGCCACCGTAGCGGCGGTCCCGCCGGGCGTACTCCTCGATCGCCGCCCACAGGTGCCGCCGGTCGTAGTCCGGCCACAGCGTGTCCTGGAACACCAACTCGGCGTACGCGGACTGCCAGAGCAGGAAGTTGGAGATCCGCTGCTCCCCCGACGAACGCACGAACAGGTCCACGTCGGGCATCTCCGGCTCGTCGAGATAGCGCGCCAGCACCTTGTCCGTGATCTTCGCCGGATCAACCCGGCCGGCGGCGACCGCCCGTGCGAGCGCCGCCGCCGCGTCCGCGATCTCCGCCCGGCCCCCGTAGTTCACGCACATCGTGAGGGTGAGCACGGTGTTGCGCCTGGTCAGCTCTTCGGCAATCTCCAGCTCCTCGATGACCGACTTCCACAGCCGCGGCCGACGACCCGCCCACCGCACGCGTACGCCGAGGGCGTGCATGTCGTCCCGGCGGCGGCGGATCACGTCCCGGTTGAACCCCATCAAAAACCGCACCTCGTCCGCAGACCGCTTCCAGTTCTCGGTGGAGAACGCGTACGCCGACAACCACTTCACGCCGATCTCGATCGCGCCCTCGACCACGTCGAACAGCGAGCTCTCCCCTTGCTCGTGCCCGACGGTCCGGGGGAGCCCACGCTGCTTGGCCCACCGACCGTTGCCGTCCATCACAACGGCGACGTGGCGCGGCACGAGGTCCCTCGGGATCACGGGCGGGCGAGCGCCCGACGGGTGCGGGGCCGGGCTGCGGACCGCCCGCTGCCGCGAGCCGCGTCGACGATCGCTCACCCGCGGCCCGCGTTCATGCCCGCTCCACGAGGGGAAGCGACCGCAGCCCGCGCTCGAGATGCCACTGCAGGTACGCCGCGATGAGCCCGCTCGTCTCGCGTTGCACGCGATCGTCGGCCGCATCGGCGACCTCCCAGTCACCGGCCAACAACGCCGACATCAGACCGAGCGAGGCGGCTGAGACCGTTGCCGCACCGGGGGGACGGTGGTCGGCACAGATCAGGCCGCCAAGAGCCACCGCGAAGAAGCGGTGCGGTCCGGGTTCATCACATCGAGTGCACGACTCGAGCACCGGTTCATAGCCGGCGATGGCGAGCGCCCGAAGGATGAAGGCGTCCAGGATCAACGTCGGGCTGTGCTGCTGCTGCGCGAGCGAGCGCAACGCTCCGACCACGAGCAAGAACAGCTTCAGCGACGGCTCGCGCTCCTCGGCGGACAGCCGCTCCGCCGCCTCCAGCACCGCGGTCCCAGCGGTGTAACGCCCGTAGTCGTTGACGATCCGCTCGCCGTAGGGCTCAAGGGTCACGGCCTGGGTGACCGTGTCCAGCGAGCGACCCTCATACAGTTGGAGGTCCACCAGCATGAACGGCTCGACCCGGGAGCCGAACCGCGAACCGGTACGGCGGACCCCCTTTGCCACCGCCCGCACACGTCCATGCCGCCGAGTCAACAGGGTGACGATCCGGTCGGCCTCACCGAGCTTCTGGGTGCGAAGCACCACGGCGTCGTCACGGTAGGAGGGCACGTACTCATTGTCTCCTGTGGCCGCGATCTTCACCGGATTCACAGGATGGATCGCTACGGTCACTCCCAACCCCCGGCTCGGCTGCGAAAGAGACCTGATGCCCCGTCCCGCCCGCGGTTGGCGCGTGTCCGCCGCCGCCGGTGTCGGCATCGTGCTCGCTGCCGGGCTCGCGACGACACCCGCGGCCGCCGCCGCCGCGCCCACCTCGGTGATGGTCCTGCTCAAGGCTCCGGACCAGCCCGCGCTCAACCGCCTCGCGGTCGCGCACGGCCTGAGCCGCGCCCAGCGGGTCGCGGCGCTCGGGCGGCTGATCCCGAGCGCGGCTGCGCACCGTACGGTCGTCGACCGGCTCGAGGCCGCCGGGTTCACCGTCACCGACGAGACCGCCTGGACCGTGTCCGCCGCGGCCGCGAGCACGACCGTTGAGGCGACCTTCGGGACGCCTCCGCCGACCCCCGGCGGCGTCACCGGACCTGCCACCTCCGACGCCGCGGCCCAGGCACGGCTGCGGTCGGTGAGCACGCTGCCCACCGTGCCAAGCGGCATCTCGAGCGTCGCGCAGGGCGTGATCACCAGCAACGGCGGACCGGACCTCTTCCACCCCGCCGACGCCTGCCTCGCCCAGTGCCACACCGGCACCGACTTCCGCAACGCCTACACCGCGCCGCACGTCACCCCGCCCACCGGCGCCGGCGCGAGCGAGCCGCTCACGGTCGCGACCTTGCAGTTCGCCGGGTGGAACCCGAGTGATCTGACCCAGTACGCCGCGAAGATCGGCGTGCCCGACCCGGTTGCCTCCGGCCAGTACCGCCAGGTCCCGGTGAAGCAGACCTCGGTGCCCGCGGCGAGCAAGTCCGAGAGAGGCGACGACGAAGAGGTCGACCTCGACCAGGAGGCGCTACTGGCCACCGCGCCGTCGATCAACCAGCGCGCCTATTTCGCGCCCCGATCCACCCCCGGGGACTACCTCGCCGAGCTCAATCAGGTGCTCGCCGACGTCCTCCAAAGCAACCGGGCCTACGACGGCGGCGACTCCAGGATCGTCGCGCTGTCGACCTCCTGGGGAGCCTGCGAGCCGGAGTTCAAGTACGCCTTCGCCAACAGTTCCGTCACCGCCGTCGAGAACGTGCTCAAGTCGCTGACCGCCGCCGGGGTGACCGTGTTCGCCGCATCCGGCGACGACGGCGTCTACGACTGTGGAGACAGCTCGCACTCGACCCGGATCGCCACCGACTACCCGGCGAGCTCGCCCGAGGTGGTCGCGGTCGGCGGCACGCGGCTGAAGCACATCGGCACCCCGGCGCCGAACACCGGCCACAACTGGTCCGACACGAGCTGGTCCTGTCACTCCGCCCAAACCTGCCAGGGTTTCGCCGCCGGTGACACCGGCGGATCGGGCGGCGGCGAGTCATCGTTGTTCGCGCTTCCGGCGTACCAAAAGAAGGGGATCGGGTCACAGCCGTTCCGCACCACGACCGGCAAGCGCGGCAACTTTCACGCGCAGCTCCATCGACTAGTTCCGGACATCGCTGCCAACGGCGACCCGGCGAGCGGCTTCAAGGTGCTGACGACCGATCCGCACGACGCCCCTGGATGCGCAGGGGGAGTCACAGGCAACTGCACCGCCACTCCCCTGATCATCGGCGGCACAAGCCTGTCGTCCCCGGTCAGTGCCGCGCTGTTCGCCAACCTGCTCGCCTCCCACGGCGCAACGGCAGGGATCGGCGACATCCACACCGCTCTGTACACCGCGTACGCCGCGCACCAGGGCGCGTTTAGGGACATCACCGTCGGGCGCAACGGTCACCAGGCCGATGTCGACGCGCGGGCCAAGAAGGGTCGCGCGGCCGAACTGCCGGTGACGGCCCAGAAGGGCTACGACACGGTCACCGGGCTCGGCGCCCCACTGTGGCCACGGCTCGCGCCGTACCTGTTCTCCTCGTGAGCCGGCCGCCACGACACTAGAAGCTAGAAGCCGAGCTTGCGCAGCTGTTTCGGGTCGCGCTGCCAGTCCTTCGCGACCTTGACCCGCAGATCCAGATAAACCCTCGTCCCGAGCAGGGCTTCGATCTGCGCCCGCGCCGTCGTCCCCACCTGACGCAATCGCTGGCCCTTCACCCCGATCACGATCCCCTTCTGGCTCTCCCGCTCGACGTAGAGGTCCGCGGCGATGTCGACCAGGTCGTCCCGATCCGGTCGGGTGGCCATCTCCTCGACCACGATCGCGATCGAGTGGGGCAACTCATCGCGCACGCCGTCGAGCGCCGCCTCCCGGATCAGTTCCGCGACCATCTGCCGTTCCGGAGCGTCGGTGAGCTCACCGTCCGGGTAGAGCGGCGGGCTCACGGGCAGGCGGGCGAGCAGCAGGTCGGTAAGCAGCCCGAGCTGGAACCCGTCGCGTGCGCTGACCGGGACGATCTCGACCCATTCCCCGAGCCGGGACACCTCGAGGAGGCGGTCGGCGACCACGTCCGGCGCAACCAGGTCGGTCTTGGTCACCACAGCGATGACGGGGGTGCGGCCGGCGGTCCGAGCAAGCTGCTCGGCGATGTACCGGTCACCGGGGCCGACCCTGGCATCGGCGGGTACGCACAGCATCACGACGTCGACCTCGGACACGGTGGCGAGCACCAGATCGTTCAAGCGCTGGCCGAGCAGCGTGCGCGGCCGATGAAACCCGGGGGTGTCCACCACCACGATCTGGCCGTCGTCGCGATGCACGATTCCGCGAATGACCTGCCGGGTGGTCTGCGGTCGGTCACTCATGATCGCGACCTTGGTGCCGACCAAGGCGTTGATGAGCGTCGACTTGCCGGTATTCGGCCGACCGAGTAGGCAGGCAAACCCGCACCGGTACTCCGGTCCGGTCACGGGGCGACGCGCAGCCTGGTCACGGCGTGACGACGTGAGTGACGGGCTCGCCCAAACCGTCGAGCACCGACAGGTCGGCGCTGGGCTCAGGGGTCACGACCACGGCCGCTTCGAGCGTGGTCACACCACTGGAAGCCGCAGCCGCAACGGCCGCTTGCAGCGCAGTCAGGGCAAGCGCGGGAAGCGCGACCGTCGCCGCAACGTAGGTGCGACCGATGTCGTCACGCACTGCCGCACCCTCGGCGGCACCGGTGCGCGCGCGGGCCGACCGGGCCAGGGTGACGAGCTTGTCGTCTTCAGCGTCCACGGGTCACCAGGGTAGGAGAGCGGGCGGCAACGTCGTTAGGACTCGCCTCGGTCATCGGCGATCGCGGCGTCGACCCGTTCGATCAGCACCGTTCCGACCTGCTTGCGTCGCCCTTCGGCCCCTTCGGCGGTAAACGTGAGCCCGTGCGCGGTGACCGCGGCGCCGGGGAGCGGCACGCGGCCGAGCTCGGCCGCGAGCAGGCCGCCGACGGTCTCGACGTCCTCGAGGTCGAAGTTGACGTCGAACATGTCCTCGATCTCATCGACGGGGAGCCGGACGTTGACCCTGACCTTGCCCTCGCCCAGGTCCTCCACCTGTGGTGTCTCCCGGTCGTACTCGTCCGCGATCTCGCCGACGATCTCCTCGAGGATGTCCTCGATCGTGACCAACCCGGCGGTTCCGCCGTACTCGTCGATCACGATCGCGACGTGGACCTGTTTGGCCTGCATCTCCCGGAGCAGCTCGTCGGCGGGTTTCGACTCAGGGATCAGGTACGGCGGCCGCATGACCTCCACGACTCGCTCCGGGGTCTTGCGGTCCGACTCGTACACCCGCCGGGCCAGGTCCTTCAGGTAGACCACCCCGACGATGTCGTCCACATTGGCGCCGATGACGGGGATCCGGGAGAACCCGCTGCGCAGGGCGAGCGACAGACCCTGCCGGATCGTCTTTCCCTGTTCGATCCAGACCATGTCGGTACGGGGCACCATCACCTCGCGCGCCAAGGTCTCGCCCAACTCGAAGACGGAGTGGATCATCTCCCGTTCCCGGCTCTCGATGACCTGCCGTTCCTCGGCGAGGTCGACGAGATCCCGTAGCTCGGCTTCCGAGGTGAACCCGGCGTCGCGCGCGACCTTGCCGGGGATCAACGCAGAGCCGAGTCCGATCAGCAGCCTCGGGATCGGCCCGGAGATCCGGGTCAGCCAGAGCACGAACCCCGCCGAGGCGAGGCCGACCCGATCGGCATGCCGCCGCCCGAGGGTGCGAGCACCGACCCCGACCACGACGTAGTGCAATACGGCCATGCCCACGCCCGCGACCAGCACCGCTTCCCAGGGCGCCGGCAGTTGGCGCTCGCACACGACGGCGACCAGCGTGGTCGCCAGCATCTCGGCAATCGTGCGGGCGAGCAGGACGACATTGAGCTGGTTGGCGGCATCCCCGACGACTGCGGCGAGTGCGGCGGATCCCCGGCGACGCTCGCGGACAAGCTCCTCGACCCGAAGCCGGGACACGTGCGCAAGCGCGGTCTCGCTGGCGCCGAGCAGCGCCGCGACGACGACCAGACCGCCGGCGAGGACGAGCGCCCACCAATCCGCGGCGCTCACTGTTGTCGCTTCTCCGACCAGCCGCGCAGAATCCGACCCTGCTCGCTGAACATCTCCCGCTCCTCGGCGGCGTCGCCGTGGTCGTAGCCAAGGAGGTGGAGGATGCCGTGCGTGCAGAGCAGATGAAGCTCGTCCTCGGCGGAGTGCCGCGCCTTGACCGCCTGTTCGGCGGCGATCGACGGGCACAGCACGACGTCGCCGAGCAAGGCCGGTGGTGCGTCGGTCACGTCGACGTCCTCGCGCCGGTCGTGCAGCTCGTCCATCGGGAACGCGAGCACGTCGGTCGGGCCCGGCTCGTTCATGAAGTGAACGTGCAGTGCGGTCATCGCGTCGACGTCAACCAGCCTGATCGACAGCTCGACCAACGGGTTCACGCCCTTGTCGTTCAGGACGTAGCGGGCCAAGCGTTCCAGCCGTCGGGTGTCGACGTCGACGTCAGACTCGTTGGCGATCTCGATCGGCATGACCGGGTCAGCGACTCGATCGACTGCTGCGGCGCGGACCGGACGCACCGCGACCGGACTGGCCGGATTCTGCCGCCACCTCGGCATCGTGACGGGCGTAGGCGTCCACGATGTCGGACACCAAGCGATGGCGGACAACGTCCTTGGAGGTCAGCCGGCAGAAGCGGACGTCCTCGATCCCCTCGAGGATGCCCTGCACCATCCGCAGGCCGCTCCTCGTGCCGGCCGGCAGGTCGACCTGGGTCACATCGCCGGTGACGACCATCCTGGATCCGAACCCGAGCCGGGTGAGGAACATCTTCATCTGCTCCGCGCTGGTGTTCTGCGCCTCGTCGAGCACGATGAAGGAGTCGTTCAGGGTGCGTCCCCGCATGTAGGCGAGTGGAGCAACCTCGATCACCCCCGACGCGGTGAGGCGCGGGATCGACTCCGGATCGACCATGTCGTGCAGCGCGTCGTACAGCGGGCGGAGGTAGGGATCGATCTTCTCGTTCAGCGTTCCGGGAAGGAAGCCGAGCCGCTCTCCGGCCTCGACCGCCGGCCTGGTCAAGATGATCCGGTTGACCTGCTTGGCTTGCAGCGCCTGCACGGCCTTGGCCATCGCGAGGTAGGTCTTTCCGGTGCCGGCCGGACCGATCCCGAAGACGATGGTGTGGTCGTCGATGGCATCGACGTATCGCTTCTGGTTCAGCGTCTTCGGCCGGATCGTACGGCCCCGGCTGGAGATGATGTTCATGCTGAGGACGTCAGCCGGACGCTCGTCGGTCTGTTCGCGCAACATTGCGATCGAGCGCTGAATCGCGTCCGGGGTGAGGACCTCGCGGCGTTCGAGCAGCGTGATCAGCTCCTCGAACAGCCGGGCGGCGAGGGCGACCTCCGCCGGTTCGCCGGCCAGGGTGATCTCGTTGCCGCGGACGTGGATGTCGCAGCTGAAGCTCCGCTCGATCAGCCGGAGCAACTCGTCACTGGAGCCGAGCAAGCCGACCATGTTGTGGCCGCCGGGCACGACGATGAGCGTCGACGTCGTCGGTCTTCGGTCAGCCATAGTCAGTCACAATGCTAATGCCGGCAGGCACGCGCCGAGACCGATCGCCGCGGCCGGTCAACCGGGAGGCCAGCCCATCGGCCGCCCGCCGAGCACGTGGACGTGGGCGTGAAAGACCGTCTGATGGGCGTCGGGACCGGTGTTCACCACCAGGCGGTAGCCGGTCTGCGCGATCCCTTCCGTTTCGGCGACCTCGTGCGCGAGCCGGATCAGCGCGGCCACGTCGAGATCGCCCGCCCCTGCGACCTCCGCGACGTTCGCGAGATGGTCACGAGGGATCACAAGCACGTGGGTCGGTGCTTGTGGGTTCACGTCACGAAAAGCGATCGCGAGGTCGGACTGAGCGACGACGTCCGCTGGGATCTCGCCGGCGACGATCCGGCAGAACAGGCAATGTGTATCGGCCACGGACGGTAAGCCTACGACCATCTCGTCCGCGAGCAGACGACCGACAGGGCCGCGACTCCCGCGGTCGAACTGCGCAGCACCTCGGCACCCAACCGCACGCGCTGAGCACCGGTCGAGGACAGCACCTCGAGCTCCTCATCCGTCAAACCGCCCTCGGGCCCGATGACGACCACCACCTCACCGCTGGAAGGAAAGTCACGATCGGACAACGGGTCCGACGCGGACTCGTGCAGCACCACCGCCAACGCGGCCGACGCACAGCGCTCGGCAACCTCGGGCGTCGATACCGGACCGGCGACTTGAGGCCACCACGCGCGCCGTGACTGCTTCGCCGCCGCGCGCGAGGTTGCGATCCACCGCGCGAGGGTGCGATCGGTCCAGCGCGCGACCGAACGAGCCGCAGTCCAGCCGAGCACCTCGTCCACGCCGACCTCGGTCATCGACTCGACGGCGTCCTCGTCGCGACCTCCCTTGGCAAGCGCTTGCACGGCCACGAGCCGCGGCGACGGGCGCGGGACACGGATCCGCTCGCGCACCTCGACCGTCAGCTCCCCCCGGCGCACCGCCGCGACCACGCCGCGCGCGAGCACGCCCGCGCCGTCAACCAGGTCGACCTGCTCCCCGGTCCGGAGCCGACGGACGTCGGCCGCGTGCCGACCCTCGGCGCCGCCCAGCACGACAACATCGGCCGTGGCCGCCTCGGCGCATTCGAAGACCGGCGGCGTCATCGGCTACTTGAACGCGTCGCGAATCCGCGAGAACAGCTTGTGCCCGTGCTCGGTGGAGGTCGGTGCGGTCGCCGTGATCTGCGGGTCGTCCTCGCCGCGAGCCTTGGCCAGCTCGCGAAGCAGACGCTCCTGGTCGGCATCGAGCTTGGTCGGCGTCTCGACCTCGAAGTGCACGTAGAGATCACCGCGGCCGACGCCGCGGTTGAGGTGCGGAACGCCCCGGCCGCGCAGTGTGTGCACCGTGCCGCCCTGCGTGCCTGCCTTCACCACGAGGTTCTCCTCACCGTCGAGGGTGGCGAGCAACACCTCGGTGCCGAGGGCGGCGGCGGTCATCGGGACGACGACTCGGCAATGCAAGTCGTCATGATCGCGGGTGAACTGCGGGTGTTGACGCTCGTGGATTTCGACGTACAGGTCGCCGGCGGGCCCGCCCCCGGGGCCAACCTCACCCTCGCCGGACAGGCGCAGGCGCATCCCGTCCTCGACACCCGCCGGGACCTTGACGGTGACCGTGCGGCGGGCACGCACCCGCCCGTCGCCGCCGCAGTCGGGACACGGGTGGGTGATCTTCGACCCCATCCCAGCGCAGTCGGGGCAGGGTCTCGATGTCACGATCTGACCCAGGAACGATCGCTGCATCGACTGCACCTCCCCACGCCCGCCGCACGTCTTGCACGTCTCCGGATGGCTGCCCGGCGCGGTGCCCGCTCCGGAACAGGTCGTGCACCGAAGTGCGGTATCGATGGTGATTTCTCGCGTCGTACCGAACGCCGTCTCCGGCAGGTCGAGATCGATGCGCACCAACGCATCCGCCCCCGGGCGGACCCGCGACCTCGGGCCGCGCTGACCCATCCCGCTCGCGCCGCCGAAGAAGGCGTCCATGATGTCGGCGAAGCCTCCGAAGGGACCGGCAGTACCCCCTCCCGCGCCACCGGGCGCCAGCGGGTCGCCGCCGAGGTCGACAATCTCCCGCTTCGCCGGGTCGGAGAGCACCTCGTAGGCGGCGGTGACCTCCTTGAACTGCTCTTGCGCCTGCGCGCTCGGGTTGACGTCGGGGTGCAGCTTGCGGGCGAGCCCGCGATAGGCCTTTTTGATCTCCTCGGCGCTGGCATTTTGCGGCACGCCAAGGATGGCGTAGTAGTCGCGGGTGGGCACGACGTCAGGCCTCAGCGAGGATCTGGCCGACATAGCGGGCAACCGCCTGAACCGCCCCGATCGCGGCGGGGTAATCCATCCGGGTCGGGCCGAGGACACCGAGCGACGCCAGCGCCTTGGAGGAGTCCGCGCCGTAGCCCGAGGTCACCACCGACGCCGTCCGCAGGCCCGCGTAGGTGTTCTCCTCGCCGATCGACACGTGCACGGTCTGCGCGTCGTTGGCTTCGCCGAGCAGGCGAAGGAGAACCACATGCTCCTCGAGCGCTTCGAGCACGGGACGGATGGTGCCGCGGAAGTCCAGCGCACCGCCGCGAGCGAGGTTGGCCGTCCCGGCGAGGACGACCCGTTCCTCGACGCGCTCGACGAGGGTCTCGAGAACCGTGCTGATCACCGCGACGACGTTGGGGCGCGCGGCGGGAGGCACGCTGTCCGGAAGATCGATCACGAGGTCGGCCGCGTCCGCCAGCAACCGACCGGCGATCCGCGCGTTGAATGCGGTGCGCAGGTCCGCGACCTCCTCGAGGGTGAACGACGCGGGCAGGTCGACGACCCGTTGCTCGACCCGGCCGGCGTCGGTGATCAGCACCACCATCAGTCGGGTCTCCGACAACGGCACGATCTCGAGATGGCGGACCGACGCCCGGGTCAGCGACGGGTATTGCACCACGGCGACCTGGCGGGTGAGCTGGGCGAGTAAGCGCACCGACCGGTTGACGACGTCTTCGAGATCCACCGCACCGAGCAGGAACTCCTCGATCGCGCGTCGCTCCGCGGCACTCAGTGGCTTGACCGTCGACAGCTTGTCCACGAACAGGCGATATCCCTTGTCGGTGGGCACCCGCCCCGCGCTGGTGTGCGGCTGGGTGATGTAGCCCTCCTCCTCCAGCGCCCCCATATCGTTGCGGATCGTCGCCGGGGAGACGCCAAGGTGATGCCGCTCGACCAGCACCTTGGAGCCCACCGGCTCGTTGGTCGAGACATAGTCCTCAACGATGGCGCGCAGCACGTCGAGCTTGCGATCGTCGAGCACGCATCCCTCCTCGACTGGCACTCCCATCGACCGAGTGCCAGTGTACGGCGCAAACCCGCCGGCCGCCCGGTCTTCCGAGCCCGTAACGCGGCGTGATCAGCACGACACGGCGTCGTAACGCAGGTCGGGAAACCTGTGCGTAGGTCACCACGGCGAGGGCGACATGGGCATCCAATTGCGAGTGAGCATCCCCGATCAGCCCGGCGCGCTGGCTCGAGTCGCGCAGGCGATCGCGCGCGCGGGCGCGGACGTGATCTCGGTGTCCGTTCTCGAGTCCGAGGCGGGTCGGGTGATCGATGACTTCCGGTTGCGCTGGCCGGATGGAAAGAACTCCAAGCCACTGACGGACGCGGTCAGGTCCGTGATGGGCGTGGAGCTCGTCGGGTGCCGCCGGACCCGTTGGCTCCTCGACGGACGCCCCGACCTGGACCTGTTGACCTACCTCATCGCCGTTCCCGAGCGCGGCCTGGAGACGCTCGTCGACATGGCACCCGCCGCGCTCGACGCGGACTGGGCCGAGCTACGCCCGCCGGCCCGCCGATTGCCGGCGCTGTACCTGACCTCCGCCACGCCGCATGACGAACTTGCGCCCGAGTCGATGCCGATACGTGCGGCCGCGTGGGAGGACCCGTCCGGCGCCTGGGCGTACTTCCCGCTCGCGGCGTTGCACTCGGTTCTGGTGATCGGCCGGGACGGCGGGCCGACCTTCCTGCGCTCGGAGATCTCGCACGCCGAGCGGGTGCTCGACCTGGCGATGAAGACCCTCGAGCGGGTGCTCCGCGCGTCCGGGGCGCCGAACGCCGCCAGCGAGCTGACCGCGTACCTGGGTCACGCCGAGCCGGCGTAACCCCGCCGACCCGAGACCCGGGTCAGCACAGGTAGTGGTTGGGGCGCGACTGCCACGGGGCGAGTTCGAGCCCGCCCGG
Source organism: Mycobacteriales bacterium (assembly GCA_035501255.1). Lineage (GTDB taxonomy): Bacteria > Actinomycetota > Actinomycetes > JAFAQI01 > JAFAQI01 > JAFAZI01. The sequence continues at coordinate 25,481 of DATJWM010000134.1, forward strand.
CTGCTCCCCGCGCCCGAGCAACCAGGCCAACGTCCGGCGCCGCCCGTCCACCGTCAGCCGCTCGGCGAGCCCGCGCAGGCCGATCGCGAGCTCTCGCTCGACGTAGTCGACCGGCCACTGTGCCACCGAGTACCCGAGGTCGAGGTCGGTGTGGTGAACGGTCACCTCCCGCCACCGGTGAAAAGGCATCGCTTCACAAGGCCAGGTCTGTCCGGCCGCGTTGAGTCCATGACCACGCCAGGCAAGCGGCGTCATCCGCTCCCAGGTGCGTTCGAGCCGGGCGATGCTGCCGGCGACGTCGGCGACGAGCTCGGCCGCCGGCCGGGGCGCGCCCGCCTCGATGTCGGCGGCGCGCCGCTCGATGCCCCCGTCGTACTGCGTAACGCACTCGCCGTTCATGGCCGCGGTCATCATCCGGGTGTAGGAGTCGCCGTTGCGCGCGATGTGGGTGAGCACGTGACCGACGCTCCAGCCCGGGAGCGCGGACGCCGAGCGCGCCTGGTCGTCGGTGAGGGTGCTCAGGTCGGCGAGCAGGAGAGCGTGCGCGGCGCGCGATCCCGCGAGTGCGGACTCCCGCTGCTGCCCGTCGTCGGCCATCGGCTCCCTCGCGACACTGTCATGACGGCTCGGTCAGCCGACGAGGCTACGGATCACCGCATCGCCGAGCAACCTGCCCCGCAATGTCAGCACCGCCCGGCCATCGGCGTACGCCGTCGGGTCGAGCAGTCCGTCGCCAACCGCGCGCTCGAGCGGCTCCCGACAGCGTGACGCGAGCGCCCCCACCGCCATTCCGGATCGCAGCCGCAGCCGCAACATGACGTCCTCGAGCGCGCGATCCGCGTCGCTCAGCACCTCGCGGGCGGCCGCGGGCGACACCCCGTCCGCGAGCCGGGCCGCGTAGTCGCGCGGATGCTTGACGTTCCACCAACGAACGCCACCCACGTGGCTGTGCGCACCCGGCCCCGCGCCCCACCAATCGCCGCTGGTCCAGTACAGGAGGTTGTGCCGCACCTGGTCGCGCTCCGCACGCGCCCAGTTCGACACCTCGTACCACCCCAGCCCGGCCGCGGCGAACATCTCATCCGCGATCGCGTAGCGATCGGCGAGAACGTCGTCGTCGGGCATCGGGAGCTCGCCGCGCGCCACCCGACCTGCCAGTCGGGTGCCCGGTTCCACGATCAGCGAGTACGCCGAGACGTGGTCGACCCCGGCGTCGAGCGCGGCTCGGACCGAGGTGCGCCAATCCTCGTCACTCTCACCGGGAGTGCCGTAGATCAGATCCAGGCTCACCCGATCGAACCCGGCCGCGCGAGCCTGATCGACGGCCTGCCGGGCGCGACCTGGCGTGTGCGTGCGATCGAGGGTTGCCAGCACATGCGGCACGGCCGACTGCATTCCGAAGCTGATCCGGTTCACTCCGCCGGCACGCAAGGCGGACAGTGTCGCCGGGCTGACCGACTCCGGGTTGGCTTCGGTGCTCACCTCCGCGTCGGCAGCAAGCCCGAAGGTCTCCGCGATCGATCGCAGCACCCGGACGAGGTCCTCCGGCGGCAGGAGCGTCGGTGTGCCGCCGCCGAAGAAGACGGTCCGCGCCGGGAGGTCGACGTCACCGAGGACCCGCCGGGCAAGCGCGAGCTCGCCGATCACCGTCTCGGCGTACTGCGCAGCCGACGCCCCACTACCGAGCTCGGTAGCGGTGTAGGTGTTGAAGTCGCAGTAACCGCAACGCGTCGCGCAGAACGGCACGTGCACGTAGACCCCGAACGGGGCCGACCCGAGCGCTGCCATCGCCGAGGACGGCAGCTCGCCCGAATCCGGTGCGGGCGATCCTTCGGGCAGGGTCGAGGGCAGCGCGCTCAGCCCTCCGCAAGGTCCCCGACAGCCGCGAGGATGTCGGCGGCGACCTCGTCCTCGCTGCGGTTGGCGTCGACCACCCGCAGCAGACCACGGTCGCGGTAGTAGTCGACCAACGGATGGGTCGCTTCGTCGAAAACGTGAAGCCGGTTGCGGACCACCTCGGCCGTGTCATCGCTGCGGCCTTCGATCGTCGCGCGCGCCAGGATCCGGCGTACCAGCTCCTCGCGGCTCACGTCGAGGTAGATCACGGCATCCGGTGTCGCGCCGGCCTCCTCCACCTGCCCACGGGCCACCTTCGCCTGGCCCACCGACCGCGGAAATCCGTCGAGCACGTACCCCTTGCCCTCCTCCACGGCCTTGATCACCACCGGCACGACGAGCTCGATGACCACCTCGTCGGGCACCAGGTCGCCACGGTCGAGGTACGCCGCCGCCGCGCGCCCGATCGGCGTACGCGCCTGCACTTCGGCGCGGAGAAGGTCGCCCGCGGCGATGTGCGCCAGCCCGAACCGCTGCGCGAGTCGGTCCCCCTGCGTCCCTTTGCCGGACCCGGGAGGGCCGATGAGCAGCAGCTTCACCCCCTCAGGGTGTCATGCCCTCGCCGCCCGACCGCACGGCCGGTCCGGCCGTCCGTCACCCGCGAAGGTCCGACCAACTCCCGGATCAGGACTTGGTCGGCTCGCTGGTCGACAGTGCGGCGATGAACGCCTCCTGCGGTACCTGTACTCGCCCGACCATCTTCATCCGGCGCTTGCCTTCCTTCTGCTTCTCCAGCAGCTTGCGCTTACGGGTGATGTCCCCGCCGTAGCACTTCGCGAGCACGTCCTTGCGCATCGCGCGAATGTTCTCCCGGGCGATGACCCGCGAACCGATTGCGGCCTGGATCGGCACCTCGAACTGCTGCCGCGGGATCAGCTCCCGCAACTTCGACGCCATCTGGGTGCCGTAGGCGTAGGCCTTGTCGCGATGCACGATCGCGCTGAACGCGTCGACCGGCTCCCCTTGCAGGAGGATGTCGACCTTCACCAGGTCGGCCTCCTGCTCGCCGGCAGGTTCGTAGTCCAGCGAGGCGTATCCGCGAGTGCGGGACTTTAGCTGGTCGAAGAAGTCGAAGATGATCTCCGCGAGCGGGAGCGTGTACTTCAGCTCGACCCGGTCTTCGGAGAGGTACTCCATCCCTTTCAGCGTCCCGCGCCGGGTTTGGCACAGGTCCATAACGGCGCCGACGTAGTCACTCGGGAGGAGCAACATCGCGTCAACGATCGGCTCGAAGACCCGGGCGATCTTGCCGAGCGGCCAGTCGGCCGGATTGGTCACGATGACCTCGTCGCCGTCGTCGAGCTCGACTCGATACACGACGTTCGGGGCGGTCGAGATGAGCGCCAGGTCGAACTCGCGCTCGAGCCGCTCGCGGACGATCTCCAGGTGCAACAGACCGAGGAAACCGCAGCGGAAGCCGAACCCGAGCGCGGTCGAGGACTCCGGTTCGTAGAGCAACGCGGCATCGTTGAGCTGGAGTTTGTCCAGCGCATCCCGCAGCAGCGGGTAGTCGCTGCCGTCGATGGGATAAAGGCCGGAGTAGACCATCGGTTTCGGGTGCCGGTAGCCGCCGAGCGACTCGGTCGCGGGACGGTGAGCCGAGGTGATCGTGTCGCCGACCCGGGCCTCGCGAACGTTCTTCACCCCGGGGATCACGTAGCCGACCTCGCCGACCCCCAGGCTCTCGGTCGGCGTCGGGTCCGGCGCCGCGACACCCACCTCGAGGGTCTCGTGCGACGCGCCGGTCGACATCATCAGGCAGCGATCTCTGGTCGTCAGCCTGCCGTCGACGACCCGCACATAGGTGATCACGCCGCGGTAGATGTCGTACACCGAGTCGAAAATCAGCGCCCGGGCCGGAGCGTCCGGATCGCCTTCGGGCCGGGGAACCTGACGGACCACCTCGTCGAGGAGATCCCGCACCCCTTCGCCGGTCTTCGCGCTCACTCGCAGTACCTCGTCCGGCTCGCAACCGATGATGTGCGCGATCTCTTCGGCGTACTTCTCCGGTTGCGCGGCCGGAAGGTCGATCTTGTTGAGCACCGGGATGATCGTCAGGTCGTTGTCGATCGCGAGATAGAGATTGGCGAGGGTCTGTGCCTCGATCCCCTGCGCCGCGTCGACGAGCAGGATCGCGCCCTCACAGGCCGCGAGGCTCCGGCTCACCTCGTAGGAGAAGTCGACGTGCCCCGGCGTGTCGATCAGATGCAGCACGTAGCTCTCACCGTCGACGGTCCAGGGCAGCCGAACGTTCTGGGCCTTGATCGTGATGCCGCGTTCCCGCTCGATGTCCATCTTGTCGAGGTACTGCGCCCGCATGTGACGGGTCTCGACGATGCCGGTGAACTCCAGCATCCGATCCGCGAGCGTCGACTTGCCGTGATCGATGTGAGCGATGATGCAGAAGTTACGAATTCGGCCCGGGTCAGTGCGCGTGGTCGCGCGAGCGGGCTCGGAAGGCACATTCCATCGTGTCACGTCCCGATCCCCGAGCGGCGCACGCCGCGGGATTCGTCTTGGGCGCTCGCTCGCTGCTACCCTTTTTGGCGACGTTCGACCAGTCCATCCAATCCTGTCCAACCCCATGACGAGGTAGCTTCCGCGTGGCCAACATCAAGTCGCAGATCAAGCGCAACCGCCAGAACGAGGCGGCTCGCGTTCGCAACAAGGCCGTCAAGTCGGAGCTCAAGACAGCCGTCCGTCACTTCCGTGAGACCGCCGACGCCGGTGACGCCACCGCGGCGAACGCCGCGATGCGCGACGCATCGAAGCTGCTCGACAAGGCGGTGTCCAAGGGCGTCATCCACAAAAACCAGGCCGCGAACCGCAAGTCGGCGATGGCCCTGCGCGCCTCCGCGCTCTAGTCCCTCTCGCCAACTGTCAGTTAACGGCCGTTTTCGCGGCGAAAACGGCCGTTAACTGACAGTTGGGCGGTAGGCGGCGGTGTTGGCGGCCGCGGCAACCGCGAGCACGGCCCGCTCCACGGCGTACGCCGGATCGTCCGCGGCACCTTTGAGATCGGCATCTGCCCGCGCGACCGCCCGTACCGCGGTGGCGACCGCGGCCGGACGCCACCGGCGAAGCCAGCCCTGAGCACGCCGGACCTTCCATGGCGGCAGCTTCAGCCCGGCCGCAACCGACTCCGCCGAGCCCGCCCCTGCCCCGGCCACCTGCACGAGCAGCCGAAGGTTGGCCGCAAGCGAGCTGCTGACCAGAATCGGATCGAGCCCCGTCGCAAAGGCCCAGCGGATCGTTTCCATCGCGGCGGCGACATCGCCTTCCATCGCGCGGTCGGCGACCGCGAACCCGGTCGATTCGGCGCGCCCGCGGTAGTACGTCGCGACCTGCTCCGTCGAGATCCGCCCACCCACGTCCGCGACCAACTGCCGGCAGGCGGTCGCGAGCTCACGCAGATCAGGACCGACCGCCGCGACCAGATCCGCGGCCGCATCCCGGTCCAGGCTGCCGCCGGCTGCCCGAACCTCGTCCATGGCGAACTGCTCGCGATCGCGGACGGTCTTGATCGGCGCCACCTGGACAACGGCCGGCTTCGTCGCCCGCACGGCCTCGAGCCCCGCCTTGCCTTTGACGCCGCCGGCGTGGGTGACGACGACCGCCACCCCCGGCTCGGACGCCGCGGCAACATCGACCACCGCGGCGACCAGTTCTTTGTCGGCGTCCTGAAGTCCTCGGATCACGATCAGGCGTTCTTCCGCGAACAGCGAAGGGGCGACGACCTCGTGCAGTACGTCGACGGTGCACTCGCCGGCCGCGAGGTCATGCCGGACCGGTGTCGTCTCCCCCGCCGACAACTGAGCCTCGTGCGCCGCGAGCGCGGCGGAGACCGCGCGCTCGACGAGCAGGTCCTCATCGCCGATCACGAGGGTCAACACGGGCACGACCCCAGACTCTCACGCCCGCACGACGACGCCACCGGAGGAGGAGAAGCGCGGCGGCGAGGAGTGCCGCGGCGACGGGCAGGAGCGCGATCACAAGACCACGCGACCACTCCACACCCGCGGCCGGCAGCCCGGCGCCGCCCCGGGCGACGACGGCAATCATCGTCGCCGGCATTGCGGCGGCCCACGCCATCACTGTGCCGAGGGGAACGCTGAGCGTCGCGAGCACGGCCGCACCCACGCCGAGGATCGTCGCCGGAGCCACGGCCGGTCCGGCGAGCAGGTTGGCGGGCACGGCGTACGGGGTCAGCTGGCCGAAGGCGACCACCAGCGCCGGAGTGCAGGCGAGTTGGGCCGCCGCCGGGACGGCGATCGCGGCTGCGAGCGGGCGGGGCATCCACCGCCGGAGCGAGCCCGTCCAGCGAGGCGCGATCATGATCAGGCCCGCGGTCGCGCAGACGGACAGGATGAAGCCGATCGAGCGGGCGAGGAACGGGTTGACCACGACCAGGACCAGCACCGAGACCGCGAGTGCGGGCAGCGCAGCCGAGCGGCGGCCCGCTGCCATCGCGATCAGCGCCAGCCCACCCATTACTGCCGCCCGTAACACGCTCGGGGACGGCCGGGCCAGGACGACGAAACCGAGCAGAGCGGCCGCGGACACGGCGATCCGCGACCGCCGGCGCAGCCCGATCGATCGGGCGACGGCCAGCGCGACCGCCAGGATCACGTTCACGTTCTCCCCCGACACGGCCTGAAGGTGGGTCAGACCGGTCAGTCGCATGTCGTCCCTCAGCCCGGCGGGTTCGGCGACGGCATCACCATCGACCAAGCCCGGAACGAGCCCTCGTTCGTCGGCAGGAAGTCCGGCGCACGCCTGTTCCAGCTTCTGTCGGACCCGCCCGGCCAAGCGCTGCCACCACGGAGGCCGGCCGAGCAGTGTCGGAGGCCGGTCGACGTCGATGACCCCGGTGACCGAGTCGCCGCGGCGCGGGCGGGAGATCCGACCGGACAGCTCCACCTGCTGACCCGGCAGCAGACCGGTCCATCCGCGGCCGAAGGAGATCACCAGAACCGGTGCCGATACCGGTATCCATCCGCGCTGGTACACCGCCGTCACGGTCGCATCCGTCAGCGTCATGACGGCACCGGCTGAGGTGAGGACGGGAGTTGGATCCCGCACCAGGCGCGCGTGCACTTCCACCTCGGCGTTCGCACCTGCCAGCGCCCACACCGGACCGTCGTGCAGCCGGTGCAGGTGCCACGCGCCCGACAGGGCGCCGGCGGCGACGCCGACAAGCGCCGCGGCCACGAGCTGACGCCAACGCCGACGCCAACGCCCGAACAACGGCACGCTGGCTGCCGCCCCGAGCCCGACAACCACACCGGTCCGCGGCGACATCATCGTGGCCGCGGCCGCCGCCAGCCACCCACCCGCCGCAGCGGCGACCAGCACGGCGCGACGCATGGGCGCTCACGGCGTGACGAGCGGCGAGAGTTCGGCGTAGCGGGCCGGCCCGATCCCGGAGACCTGCTGGAGCTGCTCAACGCTGGTGAACCCGCCGTGCGCGGTTCGCCAGTCGATGATCTTCTGCGCCGTGACCGGGCCGACTCCGGGCAACGTCTCGAGCTCGTCGAGACTGGCCGAGTTCAGTGGGACCGGCGACGGCGAAGCGCTCGGAGCGGATCCGTCCGCGCCGCCCGCCGGGACGCTGCCGACGCCGACGAGCAACAACTGCCCGTCGCTGACCCGAGCGGCGAGGTCCACCCGTACAAGCTCCCGGCGATGCACAGGGCCGCCCGCCGCGTCGATGGCGTCGGCAACCCGAGCGCCTTGCGGCAAGGTCACGAGGCCTGGTTTGCGCACCCGGCCACCGACATCGACCACGATCGACGTCGGGTCGGTGACGGCGGACGACAGAGCCGAAGCGTACGGGTCCGGCGACGATCCGCTCGACGCCTCCCACGATGGGCTGGGTGGCGCTTCCGAGGAGTACGCCGTGACCACCCCACCTCCCGAACGCCCGTGCACGACGATCAGCACGATGGCGACCGCGACGGCGATCGCCACCAGGATGCCGAGCGGCCGTGCGAGGCCCCAGCGGTCGAGCGCGGGGTGCACGGTGACCGGCACCCGGTCACGTAACCAGTCGACCGCGCGACGATCCGATCCCGGGCCGGACGGAGGCCTCGTCGCCGGCGCCGCCGGCACCCAACCGGCAGACGCGTCATCCTCGCTGCGACCGAGCCCGAGAGCGTCGAGCCGGTCGTGCAGACGTCGATCGTCGTCCGGCCGATCACGTCCGTTCCGAGGCATTGCGCAACGCTAGGAACCGTCCGCGGTCGGGCAGGACACCGAAGCGACACTGTGGACGATCGACCACCTCCCACAGGCGTGTGGACGATTGGCACGTCGTCACCGAGGCGCCGACGCGGCTTGTCACCCGCCTCCGCAGCCAACACACTGGCCGAAGTCCTGAGGAGGAGGAGCGATGGAACAACAACGGGTGACAAGCAGGCGCAACGTGCTGCGCGGTGGGGCCCTTGCCGGCGGCATGGTCCTCGGTTCGGGCCTCGCGACCGCGCGTGCGGCCGCGAAGGAGACGAGTCCGAAAGCCGCGGCCGCAGACGCGGTCACTCCGGCGGCGAGTGCGACGTTCGTCGACTACTTCCTCAAGATCGACGGCATCAAGGGCGAGAGCCAGGACTCGACCCACCAGGACTGGATCGACGTCGCGAGTTACGGCTTCCGGGCGACCGACGCCACGAAACCGACGAGCGCCAAGAAAGGCAAGGTCTCGTTCAAGGGGATGACCTTCACGAAGACCGTCGACAAGTCCTCACCCGCGCTGATGACCCACTGCGCCACCGGCAAGCACATCCCGCAGGCCACCCTGACGATGCGGGCGAGCAACGCCAAGCAGGACTTCCTCACGATCACGCTGTCCGAGGTCGTGATCTCCGCCTATGACCACTCGGCCGCGGACAATGAAACGCCGAGCGAGCAGATCAGCCTCAACTTCGGCAAGATCGAGATGAAGTACAGCACGCAGAATGCGAACTAGACCGGCACGACGTTGACCAGCTTGGGCGCCCGCACGATGACGGTGCGCACGCCACGACCGTCGAGCGTGCGGCGCACCGCCTCCGACTCCAGCGCGAGCTCGCGAAGGTCGACGTCGGTGATGTCGGCCGCCACCGTCAGGCGGTCCCGCACCTTTCCCGCGACCTGAACGACGCACACGACGCTGGACTCGACGAGCAACGACTCGTCGTAATCGGGCCACCCGGCCGCAACCACCGACGGCTCGTGGCCGAGCAGCGACCAGGCTTCCTCCGCCGTGAACGGCGCGTAGATCGACAACATCCGCGCAAGTGCGTCCGCGCCCTCGCGCACCGCCGCCGCACCTGCTGCCGAGGTCAAAGCGTCCGCATCGACGGCCTTGCGCAGCAACGAGGTCAGTTCCATGAGCCGCGCGATCGAGACGTTGAACCGCTTCGCTTCCGCCTGCACGGTGGCATCGGCGACCAGCTTGTGCACGGCCGCTCGGATCTGCGGATCGCCCGAGGTCGGGTCGGAACCCAGGCCCGCAACGCCGACGTCGGTCGACACCCGCCATACCCGGCTCAGCCACTTCACCGCTCCGGTCGGCGACACGTCGGCCCAGTCGATGTCGTCCTCGGGTGGCCCGGCGAACAGCATCGTCACCCGGACCGCGTCCGGACCGTACTTCGCGAGCTCCTCCTGCAGGTTGACCAGGTTTCCCTTGGTCTTCGACATCGAGGAGCCGTCCATGATGACCTGCCCCTGATTGGTCAGGCGCCGGAACGGTTCGGTGAAGGACAGGAGCCCCATGTCATGGAGTGCCTTGGTGAAAAACCGCGAGTACAGCAGATGCAGGATCGCGTGCTCGACCCCGCCGATGTACTCGTCGACCGGGAGCCAATCCTCGGTACGGCGAGGGTCGAATGCCGCGTCCGCGTTCCCCGACGACGGATAGCGCAGGTAGTACCAGGAGGAGTCGACGAAGGTGTCCATGGTGTCGGTGTCCCGCGTCGCGTCGCCCCCGCAGCGGGGACAGGCGACGGCCACCCAGTCGGCCGCGGACGACAGCGGAGACTGGCCACCTGCCGGCCGTAGCTGGTAGCCGGTCACCGGAAGCTCAACCGGCAGCTCATCGTCGGGGACGGCAACCTCACCGCACGCCGGGCAGTGCACGATCGGTATCGGGCAGCCCCAGTAGCGCTGCCGGGACAGCAGCCAGTCCCGGAGCCGGAAGGTCACCGCCGCCTCGCCCTGGCCCGCGGCCGCAAGCGAGCGAGTGATGGCCTCGATCGCGTCGTCCTTGCTCAGACCATCGAAGATTCCGCTGTTGACGAGAGCGCCGTCTCCTCCCGTGGCGATACCGGTGGCGACGGGGTCGTCCTGGCCGGTGTCGACCACAACGCGCACCGGCAGGTCGAACGCGCGCGCGAAGTCCAGGTCCCGTTGGTCATGCGCCGGCACAGCCATGATCGCGCCCGTGCCGTATTCCGCGAGGACGTACTCCGCCGCCCAGACCGGAATCTTGTCGCCGTTGACAGGATTGATCGCGACCCGGCCCAACGGCACCCCGGTCTTGTCCCTGCCCTCGGCCAGCCGCTCGATCTCGGTGACCCGACGTACCTGATCGCGGTACGCCGTAAAAGCCTCGCGCTGGTCCTGCGCGCACAGTTCATCGGCAAGCTCGGAGTCGGCCGCCACGACGAAGAAGGTCGCGCCGAACAGCGTGTCCGGCCGGGTGGTGAACACGCGGACGGGCTCATCGCGGCCGACGATCACGAAGTCGACGTAGGCGCCGGTCGAGCGACCGATCCAGTTGCGCTGCATGGTGAGCACCGGCGTCGGCCACGCACCTTCGAGTCCGGCCATGTCCGCGAGCAACCGCTCGGCGTACTCGGTGATCTTGAAGAACCACTGCGTCAGGTTCTTCTTCGTGACCTCGGTGCCGCAACGTTCGCACCGTCCCTGGATCACCTGCTCGTTGGCGAGCACGGTCAGGTCCTTCGGACACCAATTGACCGGGGCGGACTTTCGATATGCCAGGCCACGCTCGTAGAACCTGAGGAACAGCCACTGCGTCCAGCGGTAGTACTCGGGGTCCGACGTGTGCAGCCGCGTGCGCCAATCGAAGGAGATGCCCAGGCGACGGAAGGACTCAGCTTGTACGCCGATGTTGGTGTAGGTCCACTCCCGCGGATCCAGGTTGCGGGCGAGCGCCGCATTCTCGGCCGGCAATCCGAACGAGTCCCACCCCATGGGGTGCAGGACGTCGAAACCGCGGGCGCGGGCGAAGCGCGCCACCGCGTCGCCGATGCTGAATGCTTCGGCGTGACCCATATGCAGGTCACCGCTGGGATAGGGGAACATGTCGACGACGTACTTTCGCGGCCGAGAGCCGTCGTCGAGCGGTTCGAAGACCCGCAGCTCGTCCCACACGGGCAGCCACTTGTCGACGACCGCCAGCGGGTCGTATCCGACCGGCTCGCCCTGCTCGCTCATCACCATCTCGCTCTCAACCACGGCTGATCGTCTGTGTCCGGACAGCAAAAGGGCCCTCGCAGAGGAGGGCCGCCGCGCTGAGGAATGTCCTTCTCAGCGCGGCTCGGGAAGGAGCTGGCCGCCGGGCGATCGCACTGGTCGATGCTAACAGCGAACCGTGCGCTTAGCGCACGACGGCGAACCGCCCGATCTTGCCGTCGACCGGCCCGCCGGTCTTTGCGCCCTGCACCCGGTTGCGACCGAGCCGCTTCGCCTCGTAAAGCATCGCGTCCGCGGAACCCATCAACTCGGCGCCGTCCTCGGCTGCGAACCGCAGAGCCGCAACGCCGATCGACACCGTGACGCTCAGATCCCCGTCGACCCGAGGCGCGTACTTCTTCTCGATCGCCGCGCGGAGACGCTCGGCGACCGCCGCCCCGCCCGCAACATCGGTCTCGCGTGCGAGCACCGCGAACTCCTCACCACCGAACCGGTACGCCGTGTCCCCCGCGCGCATCTCGGTGCGTAGCAGGGCGGCGACCTCCCGCAGCACGCCGTCGCCGACCGCGTGCCCGAAGGTGTCGTTGACCTGCTTGAAGTGATCGATGTCGATCATCAGGAAGGTCAGCGGCCGTTGGTAGCGGCCCGATCGCTCGACCTCGAGCGCCAGGTCCTGATCGAGCTGCCGACGGTTCCCCAGGCCGGTGAGCGGATCCGATCGGGCGAGGGATTCAGCGAGCTCATAGAGCAGAGCGCCGTCGATCGCGGTCGCGGCGTGATCGGCGGTGACCTCCAGGACGTCCACGGTTGCCGGGTCGAGCTCGGCCTCGCCTCGGGCGAGCGCGATCTCGAGCACCCCGATCACCCGAGTTCCCTTCAACAGGGGTACGGCGACGACCAGGGTCTCTGAGGACGCGGTGGAGCTGTCACCGGTCAGGGCGTCGGCGTAGCACATCCGATGTTCCTGCGCCGCCCGCCCGAGTCCGCCCGAACCAACCGGATGCGTGAGATCGGGAACGGCGTCGCCGGTGATCGAGTCCGAGCGCAAGCGGAGGGTGAGCGCGTCATCAGGCTCGACGAGCCACACCCGCACCCGCTGCGACGTGAGCAGGCGGCGACTGGCCGACGTCACCGCGGCCAGCACGTTGGACAGGGTCATGCTGTCCGCGATCTCGCGGGCGAAGTCAACCACCAACTTGAGCCGGCGAGCGTTGTCGGCCGCCTCGTCCGCGCGCGCCTCCAGCGCCTCTTGCTGGACCTCGAGCGACGCGCTCATGTTCGCCAGCTCGTCGCGAAGTTCGAGCAGTTCCAACGGCGCGTCGATCACGGGCGCGGGACCGAACTCGCCGTTGCTTACCGACCGCACCTTCGCGAGGAGTACGCCAATCGGTCCGACCACCCGGGCGTCGAGGCGGCGCCGGCGGCGGGTCGACGCGATCGCCGCGACCAGCGCGATGATGAGCAACAACGCCGCCGTACCGCTGATCACCGCCACCGTCTCGATCCGACTCCGGTTGTGTGCGGCGACGCCCGCGGCGTGGGCGTTCATCGCGGCGGTCTCGGCGGCCTCGAGTGTGACCTGACCCCGCTGGATGAACGCCGAGAGCTTGTCGGCGTCGAGGTTTCCGTCGGAGGACACGATCCGTGCGCGGGTTTGCGGCAAGACGGCCTGACTCGCCCACTGGTTCTGCCAGACCGAGTCCGCGTCCACGAGTCGGGCGACCAGCCGCGCTGAGCGACCACGGGACACCGAATGCCGGAGCGCGTCGATGTCGGCGAGGGTCGTCGCCCGGGCGGCCGGGTAGTTGTCGAGCACGCTCGCGTCGCCGGTGATGACGTACGCCCGCAGAAGGTAGGCCTGTTCGAACAGGTCCGCCTGCACGTCCTGGCTCAGGCCGACCAGTCGCGCCGAACGGTCGATCGAGGGGTCACCCACGAACACGAACCACGACAGGGAGGCAACGACGACGACGACCATCGCCAACGCGCTCGCAATGATCAAGCGAAACGCGTCGGTCACCTCGTTGGCCAAGGTGCGCGGTGCGAGTTCGGTCACGACAGATCCCTCCGATCACTCAATCGGGGGAAAGCGCGCCCCGCTACAGGTCCGCCGCCGGAATTGGTGCGTTCAGCGTGTCCGCCCTGGACCTAACGGGCTAAGCGACCCGGGTCGATGGCGGCTCGGCGCCCTGTCCGTGGTCCTGCCTACAGTGGACGTGCCCGCCACGGGGCAGGAGGCACGGGTGCGCCGACCGATCGCGATCTTGGTTGCGATCGGCGTCGCGACCGCAATCGCCGTCACCGGCTGCAGCACTCGATCCGGCCCCACCACGCATCGATCCTCGACCGGCGCAGCAACGCCAACGGTTGCCCGAGCGCCGCGTGTCCGCTCGGTTCGACCACGGCATCGGATCGCTGCGACCGGCGCGATCACCGTCACCTTCCAAGCGCCACTCCAGCCGACGTCGGCCCTGCCGACCCTGTCCCCCCGCGTTCCGGGCACCTGGGTGCGCCGGGGGACCTCGGCGGTGTTCACCCCGAGCCAGGCCTATCCCCCGGACCAACCGATCCACATCAGTCTGGTCCGGCGGCCGGGCGGTGCGGCACGAGTCCTCGCCGCACCGATGACCCCGACCGGGTCGCTGTTGCGCGCACAGCAGATCCTCGCCCGTCTGCACTACCTGCCGCTCACCACGACCGCCGCCACCCCGACGACACCGGCGCAAGAGGCGGACGCGGTCTACACCCCTGCGCCGGGCCATTTCTCCTGGCGGTACGGCAACATCCCCGCGACGCTCAAGGGTGAATGGATACCCGGCGGTTCGAGCGAGATCCTTCGGGGAGCGGTGATCGCGTTCCAGCACCACGCCGGCCTCCCGGTCGACGCCTCCGTCGGGCCGATGACGTGGGAGGCACTGACTCGAGCCGACCTTCACGACCGGGTCGACCCGCATCGCTACAGCTTCGTCACCGCGAACCTCTACGTTCCGCAACGGCTCTCGGTGTGGGTCGACGGGCGGACCGACCTCACCAGTCCGGTCAACGGCGGGGTTCCCGGGGCCCCGACCCCACTGGGAACTTTCCCGGTGTATGAGCGATTCACCTCGACGACGATGTCGGGCACCAACCCGGACGGCTCGACGTACAAAGATCCCGGCGTGCCCTGGGTCAACTACTTCTCCGGCGGCTCGGCCGTGCACGGATTTCCGCGGGCGTCCTACGGAACTCCGCAATCCGTGGGGTGCCTCGAACTGCCGATTCCGACCGCCGCGAAGGTGTATCGGCTGATCAGCTACGGCACGCTGGTCGACGTCAGCGGGCCGCACGAAGGTGGCGGCGGCGAAGGCGCGCCCTCCCCACCGAGGCCTCAGCACTAGCGGAGGCCGCCGCGGGCCGGCATTGCCTAGACTTCGACACCATGAATGTGGCGCGAGCGACCTCGCGCCCGGACCTGCCGTCCGTGCTGTCTGTGCGCGGGCCGGCGACGCTGCGCGGACGTATCCGGATGCCCGGCGACAAGTCCATCTCGCACCGGTGTCTCATGCTGTCCGCGCTCGCCGCCGGGACGAGCACGATCAGCGGTCTGTCCACCGGGGCGGACGTCCAGCACACCCTGCGTGCGATCCAGTTGCTCGGCGCGCAGGTGGACGGCGACCGCGACGGCAAGGTCCGGATCACCGGTGGACCGCTCACGGCGAGCACCGAGGTGATCGACGTCGGCAACTCCGGCACCGGTATCCGGCTGCTCGCGGGCATGGTGGCCGCCGCGCCGTTTCGGACCGTACTCGACGGCGACGCCTCGATCCGGCGCCGGCCGATGGACCGCGTCACCGAGCCGCTGCGCGCGATGGGGGCGCGGATCGGCGGCCCATCGCAGGGGAGGTTCCCGCCACTGACCATCGACGGCACGACCCTCACCGGGATCCACTACGACTCCCCCGTGCCCTCGGCGCAGGTGAAGTCGGCAATCCTGCTCGCCGGACTGTCCGCCGTCGGACCGACGACCGTGGTGGAGCCGCTCGTCAGCCGCCGCCACACCGAGGAGATGCTCGCCGCGCGGGGCGCCCGGATCACTGTCGACGGAACGACGACCCGTCTCGAGCCTTCGGCGCTCGCCCCGCTCGACGACACGGTGCCGGGCGATCCGTCGCAGGCCGCATTCTGGCTGACGATGGCAGCCGCGATCCCCGGCAGCGACGTCACGGTGGACGGCGTGTACGTCGGTCCCGCGCGCGACGGGTTTCTCGACGTCCTTCGCCGGATGGGCGCCGATGTTGTCCAGGCTCCCGGCAAACCGTCGGGCTTTAACCTGCGCGTGGCGGGTGGTTCGCTACGCGCGACCGAGGTCGCGCCGGCCGAGATCCCCGGCCTGGTCGACGAGATCCCGGTGCTCGCCGTGGCGGCGGCGCTTGCGGAGGGAACAACCGTCATCCGCGGAGCCGGCGAGCTGCGGCTCAAGGAGTCCGATCGGCTCGCCACCGTGGCGGACATGCTGCACCGGTTCGGCGCCGACGTCACCGAGACCGACGACGGTTTGAGGATCACCGGTGGACGACCGCTGCGGCCGGCCACGGTCGACAGCCACGGTGACCACCGAATTGCCATGGCGGGCGCACTGGCCGCCCTGACTTGCTCGGGCGTGTCGATCATCAACGGCTTCGACATGGTCGCGACGAGCTATCCGTCGTTTCTCGACGATCTCGAAATCTGCGCGCCGGAGTGCACGATCTCCTGATCCGCGTCTCGGCGTACCTCGCAGATCGAGTTCAGGAGAGCAGGTCGTCGACGATCTCTTCGAACACCGCCGTATGCGTGTCGACCTGATCCTCGGTGGTCGCAGGAGACATCAGGGTCATGTTGTGGAACGGCGTCAGCAGCACGCCTCGGTTGAGCATCGCGAGGTGCAGCAGCGCGTCGAGTTCGGCGTCGGCCATCGCCGCCGCCTCGCTCCCCGTGCGCGGTCGGTTCGGGCTGAACAAGTACTCCGACCGGCAACCCAACCGGGTCACATGCCAGGGCAACTGCCGACTCGCGATCGCGGCGTCGATGCCGGCGCACAGCCGAATCGCCAGCGCCTCCATCCGCTGGAACGCCTCGTCGGTGAGGACCTCGCCGAGGGTTGCCCGGGTCGCCGCCGCCGACAGCGCGTTGCCCGCGAGAGTCCCGCCCACCCCGCCCACGTCTGCCTCCTCCCAGAACGTGTTCGCGACGATCAGGCCGGCGATCTCGTCGCTCATCCCGTACGCCGCCACCGGTACGCCCCCACCGATCGTCTTGCCGATCGTCAGCAGGTCGGGTTCGAGACCGGCACGCGCGGTGTAACCCCCGGGACCGGCGCAGATCGTATGTGTCTCGTCGATCACGAGCAGGGTGCCGGTATCGCGGGTGATCCGCCGCAGCTCACGGTGGTAGTCATCGTCGGGCAGCACGATGCCGATGTTGGTGAGCGCCGGCTCGACCAGGACACAAGCCACGGATCCGTCCAGCAACGCGGTCTCCAACGCCTCGAGGTCGTTGATCTCGACAACCCGGGTGGACTCGGTGACGTCGTAGGAAGGACCGACACTGCCCGGCCGCACAATGACCCTGCCCGAGTCGTCAAGGAGCGCGAAGGTCTCGTCAACCGACCCGTGATAGCACCAGTTGTGCACGACCACGTTCGGCCGCCCGGTGATGTGACGGGCGAGCCGCAACACGAATCGATTCGCATCCGACGCGGTCAGGCAGAACTGCCAGTGCGCCATCCCGAACCGTTGGGTCAGCTCGTCGGCGACCCACAGCGCATCCTCGGTCGGCAGCATGAACGTCGCACCCTTGCCCATCTGCGCGGCGACCGCCGCGACCACCGGCGCCGGGGCGTGGCCCGCCATCGCACCGGTGTCGCCGAGGCAGAGATCGACGTAAGTGTTGCCGTCGATGTCCTCGATCGTCGCGCCGCTCGCGTGCGCGACGACCACGGACGCCGGACTCGCCCACCGCGTCATCCAGTTCATCGGTACGCCGTAGAGCAACGCGTCCTGTGCGCGGTCATGAAAAGCGACCGATCGCGGGTGGGTAGCGATGAAGCGGCTGCGCTCATCGGCGAGCAGGCGCTCGACCCGCCGCGGGTCAAGCCGGTGCTGGGTGGAGTTCATCGGATTCGCGCCTCCTCACAGCGGCACGATAGCGGCGCATCCCCCGATGGCGGATCGGCCACCGGCCGCTAGACAACCGGTGCTAGCCGGCGCTCGGGTTCGGCGGCGACGGGCGTCTCGGCGGAGCTCGCGCGCCAGACGAACGGGAGCGCTGCGGTGATGAGGGCGGACACGAGCGCGGCACCGACGAACGGAACCCACGGCGCCACGCCGAACAACACCCCTGCGGAGGCAGCGGCGATCGCGATCGCCGCGGTCTGCGTCGCGTTGAACAGCCCCTGAGCTCGGCCTTGGGCGGATTCGGGAACGCTTTGCGCGAGGATCGACTGCGCCGCCGGATAGGCGATCGCGACCGCGATCGACTCGATCGAGCCCAGCCCGATCAGCCATGGGAGCGAGTGCACGAACGGGTACACCGCGGCGAAGCCGAGCGAACCGGCGAGCGCGAAGAACGCCAGCTTGGTCCGGTCGAAGCGGTCGGCCATCGTGCCGGCAATCGGCGAGAACGCGGCGAACGGCGCCGCGAACAGGGTCCAGGACAGGCCAACCTGCCATGCCTGTGCCCCCCGCAGGTCCAGGAGCAAGGTCCAACAGGTCTCGTACACGCCGGTAATGAGACCGCCCACCACGCCGGTCATGAGCACACCGGCAAACATCCGATTGACGACCAGCCGCGCCCGCTCGCGCACCGGCGCGGGTGGCAGTCGCGGGATTCCGCGTAGCACCGCGACACTGGCGATCGTGGAGGTGAGCGCGGTGACGGCGAACAGCACGCCCATGCCTGACACCCCGACGATGGCACCGGCGAGCGGTCCGATCGCCATTCCGCCGAGCTGACCGGCGAAGAGCATCGAGAACGCCCGTCCGCGCCGTTCGAGCGGGACCGCCGCACCAATGATCGCGAAGGACGCGACCTGCACGGCGCCCGCGCCGGCCCCTTGCGCGCCGCGTAAGGCGACGTACCCCGCGACCTCCGGATGGGCGAGGAAACCGAGGCTTCCGATCGCGTAGCTCAACAGCCCGGCCACGAGCACCGGGCGCTGTCCGATCCGGTCACCGAGATGCCCGACCGGATACTGCACGAGCAGGCCGGCGATGAAGTAGGCCGACATGACCAGCCCGATCTCCGCCGGTGAGCTGCCGTGCTGCTTCAAGTACGCCGGAAGCAGCGGAAGGATCGCGCTCGCACCCAGCCATTCGATGAAGGCAGTGACCGCAAGAACGCCGACGAGCCGCTTCGCTCGCGCGGTCATCGCCGCACGTCCGCGACCTCGGTCAGCGACTCGAGGAAGGTCGCGACCTGGCCGCGCAACGAGTCGTCGAGCGGCGCGAAGCCGAACAGCTCGGACAGCCACAGGCCGTCCGCGGCAAGCCGGGCGACGGTCGCCCGGACCGGGTCGATCCCGTCCTCGGCGAGCCTCGCCTGCCAGCGTTCGAACGCGGTGCGCAATGGCGCGAGCAACTCCGGCTCGGCGGCCATCGCCGCGAGTATCGCCGCACCCGCGCGCTCGCGCCGGATCTCCGCCACGGTCCTGGGTGCCCGGACGGTCGCGCGGACGTAGGAACGCGTGTAGCGACCGTCCGCGCGCGGATCGGGATCGGCAGCGCACTCCTCGGCCAGGTCGGCATCGAAGGCCGCGACCAGCCGGTCGACCATCGCCGAGACGAGGGCGTCGCGGGTGCCGAAGTGATAGAGGACGCCACCCTTGCTCAAGCCGGCCGCGGCCGCGGCATCGGCGAGGGTCAGGCGCGCGACGCCCTCGCGGATCACGATGCCCTCGGCGGCGTCAAGGATTCGGTCGCGGGTTGAGGGCATGACCCATCGTAGCTGTCGCGCTGTACCGTCTGGACGGTATAGAACCGGCGCCGCTCGCGCCGAGGACGGACCGCCGAAACGGCCCAGACGGACCGATTAGGCGACGTCGTCGTAGTAGCCGCGATCGATGTCCTCGAGCAGTGTCGGTCCGCTGGGCTGCCAGGGAACGAGCCCGCGCGTCCGGTCGGCCGAGGCCGGGCAGTCCACCCCGATGAAGCGCCCGAGATAGTCGAAGTGCTCGGCCGCCTGCGCGGACGGGACCGAGGCCGTCGGGACGCCGAGCCGGCGCCCGATCGCCTCGGCGACCGCGCGGATCGGAACGCCTTCCTCACCGACCGCATGGAGCACCGACCCTGCCGGAGCACCCTCGATCGCCAGCCGGGCGAGCCGGGCGGCGTCACTGCGGTGGACGGCCGGCCAGCGGTTCGCGCCGTCACCGACGTACCCGGCAACCCCTCGTTGACGAGCCGTTCTCGCCAGCATCCCGATGAATCCCACGTCACCCTCGCCATGAACGGTTGGGGGCAAACGGAGCACGCTGGACCGTACGCCGATCCCGCGCAGTGACAGCACGAGCAATGCGGTGGCGGCTCGAAGGCCGGCGGGGTTGGCCCGAACCTCAGCCGAGGGCACCAGGCCATCGTCTTCCGTCGCGGGTCGATCGACGGCGAGGCCGATCATGCCCGAGGCGAGCACGAAGGGCCGATCCGAGCCGGCCAGCGCCACCGCCATCGCCTCGACCGCTCGGCGATCGGCCGCGGCGGCCGCGGCGAAGTTCCCGGCACCGAACGCGACCTCATGTTGGAAGGCAAGGTGAATCACCGCGTCCGAGTCGGCGGCCAATTTCGCCAGGCCGTCCGGATCGTCGAGGTCTCCCCGCGCCACCTGGGCGCCCGCGTTCTCGAGGAGACCGGCGGCGGCCTCGGAGCGCGCCAGGCCGACGACTTCGTGGCCGCTGGCTAGCAGCTCGGGAACCACCGCCGAGCCGATCCAGCCCGATGCCCCGGTAACAAATGCTTTCATCTTTGGCGCCTCCGTCTATCCTGATGTCAGTAACAGACATCACTCTAGGAAGTGATGTCAGTGACTGTCAACACGTCATGGCTGTCAACCTCGGAGGGTGTCGTGGGTCGCTGGGAGCCGGACAGTCGCGGCCGCCTCCACGAAGCCGCGCTCACGCTCTACGCGGAGAACGGCTTCGACCAGACCACGGCGGCTCAGATCGCCGCCCGGGCAGGACTGACCGAGCGCACGTTCTTCCGGCATTTCGCCGACAAGCGGGAGGTGCTTTTCGGCGGGTCGGCCCTGCTCAAGGAGCGGGTCGTGACGGCCGTGACCACAGCACCGCCCAGCGACGGCCCGCTCGACGCGGTCGCCCGCGGTCTCGACCAGGCGGGCGCGATCGTCGGTGAAGGCCGACGCGACCTTGTGGCGCGCCGGCAGGCCGTGATCGCTGCGAATCCCGAGCTTCGAGAGCGCGAGTCCGCCAAGTTGGCGGACCTCGCCGCTGCGGTCGCGCTCGCCCTGCGAGGGAGGGGGGTGAGCGAACCGCAAGCAACGCTGAGCGCCGACGCGGGCATGTCGGTGTTTCGGGTGGCCGTCGAACGCTGGGCCGCCGGCACCGACGACGGCGACCTGCAACTGGCACTGCGGAACTCCATCGCGGACCTTCGCGCGATCGCCACCGGCACCCCGCAATAAGAGAACTCTCATCGATCCTTCAGCCGACCCCCACACGAGCCGCTCATAGTGGGAGATGGATCCACCGTCGACCCCGAGGAGAGCGTGTGACCGCGGCCGAGCACGATCACCTGGCCCGATCCGCGCCGCCCGCGTCCACCCAGCGGGTGCTCGACCCCTCCGGCCCGCGGGGGGCAGCGACCCTCGGGGCGCACGTCGATCGGCGGGGCCTCCTGCCGGAAATCACCGGCGAGCGGCTGATCGACCTCGTCGAGGCGGCCGGCCTCACCGGCCGGGGTGGCGCCGCGTTCCCGGTTGCGCGCAAGCTACGGGCGGTCGCGGGCGGGTCCGGCGCCGCGATCGCGATCGGCAACGCCGCGGAGGGAGAGCCCGCGGCGTTTAAAGACCGCGCACTGCTCGACCGCGACCCACACCTCGTCCTCGACGGGCTGACCCTCGCCGCACGGGCGGTCGGCGCCGTACGGGTCTTCCTCTACGTCCACAACGACCACCGACTGATCAACGTCGTTCGTCGAGCGGTGCTCGAACGTCGCGCTGCTGCAGTCGACCGACCGGCGATCGACGTCGCGGTCGCCCCGGACCGGTTCATCGCCGGCGAGGAGTCCGCGGTCGTCTCGGTCATTGAAGGAGGCGAAGCCCTCCCCCGCTCAAAGCCACCCCGGGTCTTCGAGCGGGGGGCCTTCGGTCGGCCGACGCTGGTGCAGAACGTCGAAACGCTGGCGCACGTTGCTCTGATCGCCCGCTACGGTCCGGAGTGGTTCCGTGCGGTCGGGACGGTCGACGAACCCGGCACGATGTTGTGCTCGGTGAGCGGCGCGGTCCGCCAGCCGGGCGTCGTGGAAGCAGCCCTCGGCACTCCGGTCCGTCAGGTGTTCGACGCCGCGGGTGGGTTGAGCAAGCCGATCCAGGCCGTGCTGTTCGGTGGCTACCACGGCGGCTGGGTACAAGCCGCGAGCGCGGCGTCTTTGACGATGGCGAACGACGACCTTCGCCCCCTCGGAACCGCGCTCGGCGCGGGAGTGCTGTTCGCGCTTCCGGCCGACGTCTGCGGCCTCGTCGAGTCGGCCCGGGTTTTGGACTACCTCGCCGAGGAGTCCGCCGGGCAGTGCGGTCCGTGCCTGCACGGTCTCCCGCGGCTTGCCGAGATGTTTGACCGCCTTGCGGCCCCGCACCGGCCGAGGAGAGGAGCACGCACGAATCGGGAGATCGATCGGGCAGTCGAGCTCCTTCGCCAGCGCGGCGCATGTAACCACCCAGACGGTGCGGTGCGTTTCGCCATGAGCTCCCTTGACGCCTTCCGGTCGGAGATCGAGCGCCACGCACGGGGGACATGTACCGCGACTTCACGCCGGCCGATGCTTCCAACGCCGCTGACCTAGGGCTCCACCAGGCGGTAGCCGGCTCCGCGAACGGTGTGGATCAATGCCGGCAGGCCATCAACGTTGAGCTTCCGCCGGAGATATCCGACGTACACGTCGACGACGTTGGTTCCCGGGTCACTTCCGTAGTCCCAGACGCTGCTCAGGATGTGGGCGCGGCTGAACACCCGGGTCGGTTGGCGCATGAACAGCTCGAGCAGCGCCCACTCTCGCGGTGCAAGGTCGATCCGCCGGCCCGCCCGCCAGGCAACCTTGGTCAGAAGGTCAAGGCGAAGATCACCGACCGTCAGTTCGGTGGACGACGGTTGCTCCGCGGTGCGTTGGCAGGCCCGGATTCGGGCGAGCAGCTCGTCGAAGGCGAAGGGCTTGACGACGTAGTCGTTGGCTCCTGCGTCGAGCCCGCGCACCCGGTCACGCACCTCGGAGCGGGCGGTCAGCACGATCACCGGCACGGTGTCCCCGCGCGCTCGGACGCGACGCAGCAGCACGTCACCGTCGGCATCCGGAAGTCCGAGATCGAGCAGTACGAGATCCGGGCGGTTGCCGGAGGTCAGGAAACCCTCGGCGGCTTCGCTCGAGGCGGCAACGTCGCAGGAGTAGCCCTCGGCGCGCAGGCCCTTCTGTAGGAACGCAGCGATCCGGTCGTCGTCTTCAACCACAAGAATGCGCATCAGTCGGTCACCCCGCGCAACAGCGTCTGGGGCGGGAGCAGGATGGCCACCTTGGCACCGCCACCCGGTGCATCGGAGATCTCGACCCGGCCGCCGTGTGCTTCGGCCACGGCTCGCACGATGGCCAGCCCCAGACCGGTGCCACTCGTCGCGGTGTCGGCAAGACGCCCGAACCGATCGAGCGCGCGTTCCCGCTCGGGGATCGGGATGCCCGGACCCGAGTCGAGCACGGCGATCTCCAGCCATCCATCCGTGGTCAGCCCCGACTCGATTCGGATCAGGTCGCCGGGACGGGTTGCCTTCACGGCGTTGTCGATGAGGTTGAGCAGCGCTCCGCGAAGCTTGTCGAGACTCGCGTTGAGGGTGACGTCAGGAATCTCGCTGAGCTCCCAGTCGCGATCGGCGATCACTCGACCGGACTCCAGCAGATCGGTCAGCAGGCTGCGCAGGTCGACCGGGGCGAGCGCGACAAAGTCCGGCTCGAGCGCCCGCCCGAGCTGAAGCAAGCGCTCGATCGTGACGCTCATGTGATCCAGCTCATCGACGACCAAACTGATCGTGTCCCGCACCTCGGACGGATCGGTTGCGCCCCCGCGATCGAGCACCTCGAGATGACCGCGTGCCACCGTGAGCGGGGTGCGTAACTGGTGCGAGACGTCGGCGAGCATGCGCCGCTGCGTGGCCATCGCGGCGGCCACCCGATCGGCCATCGCATCGAAGGTCTCAGCCAGCCGACCCACCTCATCGTCGGTCCCCTGGTCCCCGAGCCGTCGATCCATCTCGCCCTGGCCCAAGCCTGCGGCCGTCTCGGTAATTCGGCCAACACGTCGCAACAGTCCGCGAAGGAGCAGGTAACCGGCGAGGCCACAGGCGACAAGCGCCACCAGCGCCTCAAGGATCGCAAGGTGCAGCACTCGACCCTCGTTGTCCCGCACCGAATCCTGGGCATCGGCGACGACGATCGTCCCCGTTGTCGATCCAGCCGTCACCGGCACGGCGAGCACCTCGTAGGTCCGATTCCCGACAACGACCGAACTCTGTATCGATCGGCTCGGCGGCCTAGCCAGGAGAGTGGACACCGGCAGCGAACGAGCAAGGCTCGACGACCCGGTCGTGCCCAGAATGCCGATGCGCGGGAGCGCAATCAGCACCAGCCCACCGGCGGGTGTCGGATGTGTCCGCAGGTAGGAGCGGCTGAACGCCGCCAACGACTGGTTGGGCGGACGGGCATCGGCCGCGCGCTGGAAACCCTGAACCTCAGAGGTCAGCAGATGAACGGTCGCTGTCCGCGACTGGTCGGCAAAGGTTCGCACCAGGCTCAGCACCACGGCGGCGAGGATCACCGCCAAGACGCCGAGCTGTAGCAGTGCCAACCGCACTGCGGTGCTGGACCTGTTACGGCGCGGGTGGGCGCCGGACCCATCGACGGGCGGGGAGCCGGCGGGAATCGTCATCACGACCGGGTCCGGTGACCGGTCAGCGGCCTCGGGCGCCCTCACCGGTCGCGGCCGGACTTCGAGTCGTCGCTGCCGTCGTCGCTGCCGCCGTGGTGGCTGTCATCCGAACGGTCGTCGGAGTCGTGATCGTGGTCGTGGCCGGTCGGCGCGGCGGTGACGACCGGGCGAACCGGCCGCACGACCGTGACGGTGGCTGTCGCCGTGGTCGGCGGGGCCGAGGACTGGGACGGCTTCGGTCGGGGACGATGATGCCGCGCCAGCGTCGGTGCTGCGGTCGGTTTGTCGACGTCAACCGGCTCAGCGGCATCGGCACGAACCGCGATCAGCGGCGGCACCCGGGTGTGGTGGCTCCACTGCGGCGCGGCGAGCGCGACGAATCCCAGCGTCGCCCCGGTCGCGAGCACCACCGGGATCAGCCACCACGACCGAGAGCGCCGACCGTCCCGGGGCGGATCCTCGCCGCGGCTCATTGGCCAGGTGGCGTTTTCGTGACCCGAAGCGCCCGGGCCGGGCATGCCTTCGCTGCCCGCTTGGCCTTGCGAACCAACCGGGCGCTGTCCAAAGCCGACGAATCGACGATCGCGAACCCCCATGGGTCGAGTGTTACTCGATCGGCCATCACATGCGCGCAGATGCCGTGCGCGGCGCAGGCCGCCGCGTCCACCGACAGCGACAAGTCGGCGTCGCGCCGACGGTCGCTCACCGCCCGGATCCCGGCTCGAGCGACACCGTGCTCGAGGGCGGATTGACCCACCGCCGAGTGGCGGCCAGCGCCGCTAGGCCCGCGCCGGTGACGACATACATCGGCACCAGAGCTCGGGCGTTGCTGCCGGCCAGCACACCGTGGAACCAGATCGCGACGCACGCGGCGGAGCCCCACCGATGCACCCGAAGGAAAGCCCGGCCACCGATCCACCCCGCCAAGCGGGCAGAAAGCCCGACCGCCACACCGACGTAGAGACCAATCGTGCCGAGCGCCACGGCGACCGGCCGGTAGCCGGACCGGCCGGGCACGAAAGTCCCTACCCAGCCCACGCCGGCGTACCTGTCAACCCCGAGCGCGACGATGTGCCCGGCGACGAAGATCAGTGTGACGGTCGCCAACAGAGCGTGGGCACGGTGGACCGCGGGTCCCGACCAGCGTGCGCGGCTAACCCGCCACGGATGCCTCAACCACAGCCCGAGACCGGTCATGACGACCAGGGCGAGATAGGCGGCGACACCGAACGCGCGACCGAGGACCCAGGGAAGCATTTGGACGGAGACGTGCGACACCACGAGGCTGATCCCGAGATATCCCACCGCCGCTGCGACCGCGAGCCAGCCGAGCAGCCACGACGGTCGGCGCGGGGCCACGACATCACTCATCGCCGCGCCAAATCAGGTAACGCGACATGTCCGCCGTCGCGTGCAGACGACGCTCCGTGTCGACCCACAGACACGGAACGCCAAAGTCGTCGGCGGCCTTGGCAATGCCATCCACGCCCTCGAGGAAGAGCACCTTGCTCCACACCTCTGCCGTCATTGCGCCGATCGCGACGACAGTGACTGCCGCCAACCCCTCGCCGCCCGGAAGGCCGGTCCGGGGATCGATCAGATGGTGGACCTCGACGCCGTCGACCTCCCATGAGCACACTCGCGTCGACGAGGTGGCGACCGCTCGGTCGGTGAGCGCAAGCACCGCGACCGGACCGGGGCCGCCGTGCGGGTCCTCCACCGCGATCCGCCATGGCTCACCGGTCGCCGTGACCCCGCCGCACCAGCAGTCCCCACCCGCCTCAACCAGCAAGCCGTCAACCGATCGCGACAGCAGGCTCGCGACCTGATCGACGCCGTACCCCTTGGCAATTCCGCCGAGATCGACCGCCCGGGGCCCAATCCGAACCCGGCCATGGGCGTGGTCGAACTCCGGCTGCCAATCGGGCAGGGCAGGACGGCGGGAGAGCGCGTCGCGCCGACGCGGGCTGATCGGACCGAAGCGACGGGACCGGTCGTATCCGAGCCGCACGAGGTCGTCGTGGACGCGGGGGTCGAAGCGGTGACCGGTCGCGGTGTATGCCGTCTCGGCCGCCTGCAGCGCTTCCGCGCACCGCCGGTCCACCTCGACCCACCGCTCGCCCGCGCGGTTGGCGCGCATCAGCGAGCTACTCGGGTCGAACCGGGTGCACTCACGATCCACCGCGGCGAACTCATCCATGCCGACTCCGAGGAGATCGACCAGCTCCGCCCTGCGGATCGAGGTCGAGACGGCAGTGAGCGAGATCCGGCTGCCCATCGCGTGACCGACCAGCTGGGCCTCGTTCAGTAGCGTCCCGAGGCTCACCGAGGCCGGGTCAACCACCACTCGCCCCCGTCGATCCGTTCACCGGGGGCGGTGTCTGGGTGACCGGCGGGGCCGGACTGGACTTGGGTGCCGACGGCGCCGGTCGGGACGGCTGAGCGGGCGCGTGTGAGGTCGTCCCCGACCGCGATCCCCCGGTCGTGGTTGTGCCCGACCCGACCGCAGCACCGGTCACCGGCCGGGTGGGGGAGAGCGAGATCCGCTCGGTCCGGCGGTGGAGCCGCTCAAGCCTCCTCGCAAGCGCGTGCGCGTGCCGACGCTCGACGCCGGCGCGATGCTGCGCGGCCCTGACCGCGTCGATCTGTTGCCGGATGCGTGCGGCCCGCCGCAGGTCCGCGGCTGTGGGGCCGGCCGCGTGATGGGGCGCGGGCGCCGTGGCGCTCGCCCACGCCACGGTCACGGACGCAACTGTGACCGACCCGGCGATAACGATCCCGACGATCCCCCTCGAAATCGGGTGCTCAGTCCTAGTCGTCGCCACCGTTGTCGTCTCCTCCGCCGTCACCGCCCCGTGACCCGTCGTCTCCCGACCCGTCATCGGACCCGTGACCATAGGCCGCGCCGCTCGCGCCGGTGCTCCCCTGCGTCGTGGGTGCGCTGGTCGGCTTCGGGCTCGAAGCCGACTTGTGGGTCGGCCGCGCCGAGGGCGCAGGCGCCGCGGTCGTCGGAGCCGGCGCGGGGACCGCTGGCTCGCTGGCCACCACCGGCTGCGCCGCGGCCGCGGCTACCGCGGCCGCCGCTTGTTGGGCGCGGCGGTGGGCCAGGCGGCGACGAGCGAGCAATGCCTCGCGGGCTCGACGCACCGCCGCGTTCAGCTCATGTTCGCGCGCGGTCGCCGCGTTCAGCTCGGCCGACGCCGCGGCGGCACCATGCGCTCGCACCGAGGCGACATCAACCTCAGGTTGCTTCGGGCTCGCACTCGACGCATCGGCCGCGCTGTTGATCGCCACCGCACCACCCGTCACGACCGCGCCGACGGTAGCGAGCGCGGCTAGCCGGCGAGAGGCGCGTTGCATCGCGGGTCCTTCCACTGAGCAGTCCGGGTTCTCCATCGAGTGTCGGAAAACAAACGTGGCCGCTGGATGAGCCGGCCGTGAGACTTCTCTCATGCCGATTTAATGGCTATTGCCGGGCTTGAAGGGGTTTAGGGGACGTTAAACATCCACCGGATGCCGTACCGATCAAGCGTGCAGCCCCAGCAATCCCATGGCATCTCGGTCATGCCGGTCGACTCGCTCCCACCGTCGCTGAGGGCCGCGTAGAGACGATCGGCCTCGCCGCGGGAGTCGGGCTCCCGACATGTCCGCCATCCGCAGGATCTCCCCCTCAACCTCGGTGGCCGGATTATGCGTGCGCGCGGTCCTGGGGAGGGAGCATTGTCCGGCTTTCTGCATCGGCTGGGCTACTTCTGCGCGCGCCACTCCCGGTCCGTCCTCGGCGTCTGGCTCGTCCTGGTCGCCGCCCGATGCTCGACGTTCCGTACGTCTACAGCGCCTCCGATCCGGAGGCAAACCCACACGCCGGCCTGGTCAGTCGCGACGAAACGGCGCGTGTTCACCGCCAACACGGTCGGCAGCCCGTCCTTGTCATACTGTGCGCACTGTCGGCGTTGACCGAGGTGTGGAGCCGAGTATGCACAAGCTTCGGCGCGCGGCGATCGCCGCCTCGCTGGCGGTCGCGGCCGGTTCGGCGACCGGATGCAGCGGAGCGGCTTCCGCACCGCTCACCCAAGACAGCCCGACCACGCCCGCCGTGGGCCTGGTGAGCGACGGGTGGTCGACGTATCGCCAGCCGCCCGGTCCGATGCATCTCTCCTTCAAATACCCGCAGAACTGGACAGCGACGGGCCGTACCCTCGACGTGTCGGCGGGCGGACGAGGGGCAGCGCTCGGCATTGCCTACCTGCATCACGACCTGTCACGGTCGTTAGGGTCACGTCCGATCTCGAGCGGGAAGTGCCGGGCACGCGCCGAAGCGGTCGGCGGACACGGCGTACTCGTGCTGTGGACAGCGACCATCGGCGTAGGGCGCTTCTCGCAACTACCTGGACGTCACCTCACCGTTCACGGCCGGCCGGCACGTCTGCACGACGCGACCGTCGCCACCGAATGCGCGGGTAGTCAACTCTCCCACGTGCCCGAACACGTTGTGACCGGGGCAATCAATGAAGGCGATCACACGATCCAGACCATGACTGCAGTCACGGGATTAAACGTAGGAGCAGGAACTCTCGCGACGATTCACCGAATCTTCCGCTCAACCCGACCCTGAGTCGATGGAACAACGCGAGCGAACACGCTGGGGCGTCCTAGCGCCGGTAGGCGGCGAGAAACACTCGGACCGCCTCCGCGGCGAGCCGGTCACGCTCCGCGGCGGAGGTTCGACGGCGCGGAGCGAAGTAGGCGCGGTCCTGCGGGATCGCCAGCACCAGGTACGCGAAGTGGCCCGCGGCGAGATGTGAGTCTTGAACCGTGAGCAGCCCTCGCGCCTCGAACGTGCTCAGTGCATCGGCGATCACGTCGATGGCGCGTGACACGGTCTGCCGGTAGTAGATATCGGCAAGGTCCGGGAAGCGCTCCGCCTCGGCGATCACGAGGCGTCGCAGCGCCAGCACGGACGGCTGCAGAACCCCGTCGAGATAACGGCGCGCCAGGCTCGTCAACGCCGCACGCAGGGTATCGGTGGTCGTGACGGCCTCGTCGTAGAGGACTGCTGACATCTCGCTGACGATGCTCTCGGCGTGCGAGGTAACTCGCAGCACGATGGCCCGGAAGAGTTGGGCCTTGTCGCCGAAGTGCTTGTAGACGGTCTGCTTGGAGACGGCCGCGTCCGCGGCGATCTGGTCCACACTCGTCCCGCCGTACCCCTCGCGCAGGAACAACGCGGTTGCAGCCTCAACGATCGCGCGTCGCTTGTACGCCGACCGTCCTTCGCTCCCCGCGACGACCGACCGCTCGGCCATTGATGCCTCCTCACCGCATCACAAGAGACGACTCTTCTAGTACTGTACGGTCTAGTTCCAATATGGCTCGCCCGCGCCTGCGCGGGGTCGAAGGGAGGCGAAGGAGTGACAGCGAGGGTTGAATTCGACACGATCGTGACGGCCCACGGAAACAACACCGGGATCGTCGTCCCCGACGACGCCATCGAGCGTCTGGGAGCTGGACGCAGGCCCGCGGTCGTCGTCAACGTGAACGGCTATGAGTACCGCAACACGGTCGGCGTCATGGGCGGCACACACTTGATCAGCGTCAGCGCCGCAGTGCGAAAGGACACCGGGCTCACCGGCGGCGATCCCATCCACGTCGTACTGACGGTCGCGGACTCGCCGCGCGAGGTCGTCATACCCGAGGACCTCGCTGCCGCATTCGACGCGGAACCCGCGCTGCTCGCGTTCTTCGAAGGGCTGTCCAACAGCCTCCAGCGCTACCACGTCGACAACATCGTCTCGGCGAAGACCGACGACACGCGGAAGCGGCGCATCGAGAAGACACTCCAACTCTTTCGAGACGGCAAGAAGCGGTAAGAGTCGCCGGACCCCGTGCATGCCATCGGCCTCCAACGTGACTCTCCTATCCCCGGACTGTCAATCCCAACGTCGTCGCCGCCGATCCGAGTCGATCGTCGAATGTCGCAAGCTCAGCCGCGGCGACCTGCGCGGCGTACAGGACGCAACAGTCAGGAAGTCGCAGCCCGGTCGAGGATCGGAGCTCAGCGAGTCGTTCAGGTGCGTCGTCGCCAAATGGGACGACGGCGACGTCACGGTCGCGCATCGCCTGTTGGGCTTGTGGGAGTTTGACCGCCCGCGCCGGTCCGACGTACAGCTCGGCGAGAGTCAGCGGACTGATGCCGAGTTCGTCCTCCGCGAGGTCGACCAGCAACTCGGCCGCTCGATCATGCAGGGCGTCATCGGCACCGAGGTGCGCGATGCCACGCTGGCATCGAGAATGATCACGCCGGCCAGTCGTCGCGGAGCCGATCGAGATAGTCCGGATCCCACTTGAGTGCGAAGGATCAGGCCCCGCTGAGCAATCTCGCGTGCCGCGCCGGAGGCATGCGGATGGTCAAACCCAGGCGGTAGGACATCGTCTCGCCGAATAGTGGCGGCCATTGGTCTCCGAACAACTCCATCTATCAGGGCTCGGCGGGACTAGCTCGTCGCCTCGTCAATGATCTGCTCGACGAATGATTCCAGGTGAGGATCGTCCGGCGCTGCCGGATAAGCCAGGTACATCTCGGCGACCGCGTCCCGCGCTGTGGCGAAGCCGCAACGCGGCCAGAGCGAGACCAGGTCGTCGTGGTCGCGTCCACGAGCGGCGAACAACTTCATCAAGAACGCATCGCGAAGCGGCAAGCCCAGCACCATCAGCCTCGCCCTTTCGAGGAGCACCTCGCATGAAGACTCCTCGAACGTCTGCGGCATGAACATCGCCGCCCGGTCGTTCATCCACCGTGGCGCGAGGGTGTGCCGAGAAGCCACGACCTCGACCGCGCGAGCGAGCTCGTCGTCGATGCGGCGGATCGAGTCGACGTCGACGGTCGACTCTCGAAGGTCGTGCCACGCCAGAAGCGACCCTCCGACGATGATCACGACGTGTCGGCTGCCCACGTCCCCGAGCTCTGCCGCTACCTCCTCGAGCAGCGCGACGATCTGGGTGCGATCGAGTGGTTGGTCAGGCACTGACGGTCGCCCGATCACGCCACAAGGTGGCCTCGTCGACGACGATTCCGCGGTCGAGGAGCTGTCTCGGAGCGTGGGCACGACGGTCGGCGCGCATCCGAGGAGTCCCGGGAAGTTCCCACTCGGGCGTCATCTTCGGCGCAGTCCACGTCCAGCCAGGGCGGCCTAGGTCGTGGTCGTCCGCGAGCTTTTCCGCGATACCTGCAAGCAGGGCACGCATCAGCCGAGATTTCGCGTGCGGTTGTTGGGCGATGGCGGCTGCGGTCTCGTCCGGGTGCAGCGCGAGATAGTCGTTGAGCGCCCGAAGCGCCGTCCAGTCGGGGCGCTCACCGGCAGCGCCAGTCGTACAGGCATTAGCCAGCGCGGCAAGAGAAGGCCGCGGGCGATCAGCTGGCCTCGTCGTCATCTCAAGGTCTTCGCCCGCCGCAGCCAGGATGCGCCGAAGCATCCCGACCGTTGGATCCATGTCGCCGGCCTCGACACGGCGAATCGTGGTGAACGAAACGCCGGCGAGACGCGCAAGCTCGCGCAGCGAAAGCGCGGCTGTCTTCCGAGCTTCCGCGACGAGTGTTTGCGCCTCCTTCATGGTTGTAAGCATATGCACCTACAACCTCGGATTCAATTGCTAACAGCCGGCGCACGTATCGCAGATACCGGGGTGTGTGTGTTGGCGGATGGGGTTGACGCTCGTGAGTCGTGCAGGCGGTCATCGACTACCAGGCCGAAAGCATCGTCGATCGCCAGCGGCACGCGTTCGGCAGCGCGAACGGAATCGAAGCCTGGCGGAACATGGTGATCACCCCGGCGAGGCGCACCAAGGGAAAGGGCGGATGCCAACTTGGCTCGCTCGTTGGTCAACTCGCCGAGAGTGACCCGGAGGCCCGAGCAATCATCGCGGCAGGGTTCGACCAGTGGGCAGCCGCCATCGGCGAAGGCCTGAGATCGCTTCATGCCGACTGGAAGCTTCCGCCGGACATCGATCCCGACGACCTCGCCATTACTCTGCTTGCCACACTCCAAGGGGGACTTGTACTCGCCCAGGTCGAGCAGAGTCCCCG
>DATJWM010000135.1:0-64326 GCA_035501255.1 Mycobacteriales bacterium
AGCCGCGCAGCTCGTCGAGCGGGTAGTCGCGGAACGTCTTGACGAACTGAGTAGCGGTCGTGGCGACCCAGTCTCCGTCGTGGTGAACATCCGGAGCCTGCGCCGCAAGCATGCGCGGCCGCGGCGGGCGGTAGGCCGACCAGTCGATGACCGTCCGATCCCGCCGAGCCTCCTCGATCGGGAGCAGCGGCCTCATCTCCGAGCGAGCCGCGAAGCGTTCGCGAACGGCCTCGTAGTCAGCGTCAACCTGCTCAAGCAAGGCAGGTCTGCGCTCATCGGAGAGCAGCGCCGCGACCACGGGAACCGAACGAGAGGCGTCCTTCACCCAGATCACCGGGCCGTGATAGCACCGATCCACCTTGACCGCCGTGTGCGCTCGAGACGTCGTCGCGCCTCCGAGGAGAAGTGGGATGTCGAATCCCTGCCGCTCCAGCTCGCCGGCGAAGCTCACCATCTCGTCCAGCGACGGCGTGATCAGCCCCGACAGCCCAATGATGTCGGCACCGTGCTCTTTGGCGGTGTCAATGATTCGTTGTGCCGGCACCATGACGCCGAGATCGACGACCTGGTAGTTGTTGCACTGCAGCACCACACCGACGATGTTCTTGCCGATGTCGTGGACGTCGCCTTTGACCGTCGCCATCACGATCGTGCCGTTCGACTTGCCGACGCCATCGGCACGATCCGCCTCGATGAACGGAACGAGGTAGGCGACCGCCTTCTTCATCACTCGAGCGGATTTGACCACCTGCGGAAGAAACATCTTGCCGGCGCCGAACAGGTCGCCGACGACGTTCATCCCCGCCATCAACGGACCTTCGATCACCTCGATCGGCCGTCCGCCACGGGCGAGGATCGACTCCCGCAACTCCTCGGTGTCGGAGTCGACGAAGTCGTCGATTCCCTTGACCAGCGCGTGGGTGATGCGCTCCTCGACGGGCAGGAGGCGCCACGCGTCGTCGGTAAGCGCCGTGACGGTGCCGTCTCCGGCAAACTCGGTCGCGATCGCCAGCAACCGGTCGCCGGCGTCGGGTCGCCGGTTGAGGATCACGTCCTCGATCCGGTCGCGAAGCTCGCGCTCGACCTCCTCGTAGCCAATCAGCGCCCCCGCGTTGACAATCCCCATGTCCATCCCGGCGGCGACCGCGTGATACAGGAAGACGGCGTGAATCGCCTCCCGGACGGCGTTGTTGCCACGGAAGGAGAACGAGACGTTCGACACGCCGCCGGAAACCAGAGCGCCTGGCAGGTTTTCCTTGATCCATCGAGTCGCCTCGATGAAGTCGACGCCGTAGTTCGCGTGCTCCTCGATGCCGGTCGCGAGCGCAAAAATGTTGGGGTCGAAGATGATGTCCTCGGCAGGGAAGCCGACCTCGTCGACGAGGATCCGGTACGCACGCGCACAGATCGCCGTGCGGCGATCAAGCGTGTCGGCCTGACCGTCCTCATCAAACGCCATGACGACAACGGCCGCGCCGTACTTGCGGCACAGTCGGGCCTGTTCTCGGAACTTCTCTTCGCCCTCTTTCATCGAGATTGAGTTGACGATGGACTTGCCTTGGACGCAACGCAGTCCGGCTTCGATCACCTCGAACTTCGACGAGTCGATCATGATCGGCACTCTGCTGATGTCCGGTTCGCTCGCGACCAGCTTGACGAAGCGGTCCATCGCGGCAACCCCGTCGACCAGCCCCTCGTCCATGTTGATGTCGATGATCTGCGCGCCGTTCTCCACCTGCTGGCGGGCGACGGACACAGCGGTGGCGTAGTCGCCGTCGCGGATGAGGCTGCGAAACCGCGCCGACCCGGTGATGTTCGTCCGCTCGCCCACGTTGACGAACAACGAGGACGACGTCACGTTCAAAGGTTCCAAGCCGGAGAACCGGGAAGCAGGATCGGGCGTCGGTGGGACCCGCGGAGCGATGCCCTCGACCGCCGCAGCGATCGCCCGGATGTGATCGGGCGTCGTACCGCAGCATCCGCCGATCAGGTTGACCAGGCCGCTTTCGGCGAACTCCCGGGTCACCGCCGCCGTCTGCTCCGCCACCTCGTCGTACTCGCCGAAGGCGTTCGGAAGGCCCGCGTTCGGGTAACAGGACACGTAGCAGTCCGCGATCCGGGCGAGCTCTGCGACGTAGGGCCTCAGCTCTCGTGCGCCGAGCGCACAGTTCAAACCGACGATCAGCGGATCGACGTGCCGGATTGAGTGCCAGAACGCCTCGGTGACCTGCCCCGACAGCGTGCGGCCAGAGGCGTCCGTGATCGTGCCCGAGATCATCACCGGCCATCGTCGATCGTGCTCATCGAACAGTGTTTTCAGGGCAAAGATCGCCGCCTTGGCGTTCAGAGTGTCGAAGATGGTCTCGACCACGAGCAGGTCCGCGCCACCATCGACCAAACCGCTCGCCTGTTCGAGGTAGGCCTCCACAAGCTCGTCGAAGCTGACATTGCGCGCCCCCGGATCGTTGACGTCCGGAGAGATCGATGCTGTCCGATTGGTCGGCCCGAGAGCTCCCGCGACGAACCGTGGACGAGCCGGATCCGATCCCTCTACCGCATCGCACGCGGCGCGGGCGAGTCGCGCGGACTCGAGATTGAGCTCGTACGCCAGGCTCTGCATGCCGTAGTCCGCGAGCGAGATCCGCTGGGCGTTGAACGTATTCGTCTCGACGATGTCCGCCCCCGCGTCCAGATAGGCGCGATGGATCGCGCCGATCGCCTCGGGCTGGGTCAGCGTCAACAGGTCGTTGTTGCCCTTGAGGTCGTGATCCCAGTCCGCGAACCGCGCGCCGCGGTACTCCGACTCGCGAAACGAGCGAGCCTGGATCATCGTGCCCATGGCTCCGTCGAGGATCACGAGTCGGGAACGCAGCAACTCCCGGAGTGCCTCGGTGGCATCCGGACGTCGGGCTACCTGGTCGTTCACGCTCACTTCCTGATCGCGGGGGTGCGGACGGGTGCGACGACGGGCTCGGTCACTGCGCGCCACCGTCGGATAGCAGGGAACGCGATGACGCCAGTCTCTCATTCCGTGACAACCTGATTCGAAGACTCCGGACGGACGGGCGGGATGCGGACATGGCGATCGCTGCATCGGACGTACTACTGACCGGCCGCGTCGCCGTCGTCACAGGCGGTGGGGCGGGGATCGGGCGCGCAATCGCGGCCGGCCTCACCGCTTTCGGTGCGTCGGTCGCGATCTGGGAGCGAGACCCCGTGTCCTGCCAGGAGTCGGCGGAGGCGATCGGAGCACTCGGGATCCTCGCCGACGTCCGCGAGACCGAGTCCGTCGACGCCGCGTTGGCCCGCACCGCCGCCGAGCTCGGTCCGGTGACGATCCTCGTCAACAACGCCGGAGGGGTGTTCTCCTCCCCGCTGTTAGAGACCTCGGAAAACGGCTGGGACGCCCTCTACCGAGCCAACCTGCGGCACGTGCTGGTGTGCACTCAGCGGGTCGCACGCGAGATGGTGGCCGCTCGGTTGCCGGGCAGCGTCACGAACATCACGTCGATCGAGGGGGTCCGGGCTGCGCCCGGTTATGCGGCGTACGCCGCCGCCAAGGCAGGGGTCATCAACTACACGAAGACCGCGGCGCTCGAACTCGCTCCGTACGGAATCCGAGTCAACGCACTCGCGCCGGACATCACCGTGACGGAGGGCCTTCTGGCGCTGGCCGGACCCGATGCGGAACAACGGTTCGGTGATGCGGTGCCGATGGGCCGTGCCGGTCACGTCGATGAGATCGCAGGGGCCGCCGTGTTCCTCGCCTCGGACCTCGCGAGCTACGTCACCGGTCAGACACTCCACGTCGACGGCGGGACGCAGGCGGCCTCTGGCTGGTACCTGGATCCGCAGTCCGGCTCGTATGTTCTCGGACCACGGTGAGCGTCGAGACGGGAGGCAACCAGGCCGCTAGGCTCGCGCCGATGGCACCGCCTCAGTCAGCCCACCCGGAGGATCGTCACTCGATCCGGACCCGACCGACACGCTCCTTCGGTGGGCGCAGGGCCGTCGCAGTGGTGTGTGCCCTTGTCGCCGCCGGCACGGCGCTCACCGCCTGCGGGTCCTCGGACTCCTCCTCGGCCGGCTCCTGCAATGTCACCAAGGTTGCCGACGATGTCCTGCCTTCCGTCGTGAAGATTGCGGCGAGCGGCTCGGGCGGAAGTGGCACCGGCTCCGGCGAAGTGATCGACTCCGCCGGCCATATCGTGACGAACAACCACGTGATCTCGGTGGCCGCCAACGGCGGCTCGGTTCAGGTGGTGTTCTCCGGCGGGAAGTCGGTGCCCGCAACGATCACCGGTCGCGACCCGCAAACCGACATTGCCGTGCTCAAGGTCGACCCCCCCGAGGGGATGACGGTGATCGGAATCGGATCCTCCGATTCGGTCCGGGTCGGACAACCGGTCGTAGCCCTCGGTGCGCCGCTCGGCCTCGACGGAACGGTCACCGCGGGAATCGTGAGCGCGATGGACCGAACGGTGCAGGTTCCGGGCGAGTCGAACCGGCACGCGCTCCTCGTGGGGGCGCTTCAGACCGATGCCTCGATCAACCCGGGCAACAGCGGCGGCGCTCTCGTCAACTGCAACGGCGATCTCGTCGGCGTGCCGACCGCCGGGGCAGTGGTGCCCAACCCCTCTGGCGAGTCCGCCGGAGGCAGCATCGGCCTCGGGTTCGCGATTCCCGTCGACCTTGCGATCAGTCTCGCCGATCAAATCATCAACACGGGGCGAGTCACGCACGCCTATTTCGGCCTCCAGACGGTTCCGATCCCCTCCTCGGCCGCACATGCGGAAGGGTTGCCGCAGGGGCTCCTCGTCACGTCGGTGGTCGCGGGCGGTCCGGCTGCGGTCGCCGGCCTGCAGCCCAACGACGTGATCACGACGATCGACGGCGAGGCGGCGACCACCAACGTGCAACTCGAGTCACTGTCGATCACGAAAGCGGCCGGCGATGCCGTGCCGGTCGAGTACGTACGAGCCGGGCAGACTCACCGTGCAACGATCACGCTCGGCGCGACTCCCTGAGCGACGAGCTACTCCTGCGACGGGTCAGGAGTTGAGGACTTTGGCCTTCTGAGCCTCGAACTCGGCGTCGGTGAGCACGCCCTGAGCATGCAGTTCCGCGAGCTGCTTCAACTGCTCGATCGGGTCCGGGGCGGCGGGGGCGGGGGCGGGGGCAGCGGGCGGCGGTGCGGCGTACTGCTGCTGCTGCTCGTCCTGGCTGGCCCACCGGTTGGCCTGGCGGCGCGACACTCGGTTGGACACTGCGGTGGCGGTGCCGGCCACCACAGCGGTGCGGGCGACTCCGCGCATCAGTCCTGGCATCGTGAGGTCTCCTTCTTCGTGCTCGGTCCGGGGATTGGGTTGTTACTCGATCGCGTCGAGGGAGGCAAGCAGCGCATCCTGCGGGATGTAGCCCGCCGCGACAAGCTGAGCGTCCCCTGCCCGCAACGCCTGGACGAAGCTCGTGGCCCAGCGGTTTTCGAAGATCAGGATCGCGGCCGAGGAGCCCGGTTCGATCGCGTCTGCAGCATCGGCGAGATCGGTGTCGTCGATCAGACCGGCGGACGCTCCTTCGAAGACCGCCAGGTCGAACTCACCGTCGAGGTCGATATCGGTCAACTCGACGGCCACGATGGAACCGTCGTCATCGCGGCGCACAAAGCACAGATCGAGAATGCTGATCAGGCCACGATCGACGAGGTCGAGCAGGATCGGAAAGCCCTCACCCGTCATCTTGTTTCCCGGGAATTCGACGATCAGGTAGCTGATCGGACCGAGGGCTCGGTCAGCTTCTCCGTCGATGTTCGTGGCCGTCATCGCGTGCTCCTCTGCTGATCAATCGGTGGGGCCTGACCACGATCATTGCATCCGCGATCAGCCAATGCGACCCCCTCGGTGTCGAGCCAAGCTCTCGGGCAGCGTCGCCGCAGCCATCTTGACAATCCGAGCAGCGACCTGCTGACCATTACCGGGCGTTGCCTCACAGCCCCAGTTCAGGAGGTGCGATGCAGGACACCGAATCGCCGGCGACCGCTGCACCCCAGGCCCAAGGCTTCGGCCTGGGAGTCGCCATCGCGCTAATCGTCGGCTCGATCATCGGGGTCGGGATCTTCAACCTTCCGACGTCGCTCGCGAGCTACGGCCCGATCACCTTGGTGTCGATGGGGCTGACCACGATCGGCGCCTTGGCCCTCGCGATCCTGTTTGCGGCGCTCTCCCGGCGCCTGCCCGCCGACGGCGGTCCGTACGCCTACGCCCGCGTCGGGTTCGGTAACACCCTGGGTTTCTACAACGCCTGGTCGTACTGGATCACGGCGTGGGCAGGCAACGCCGCCATCGCGGTGGGCTGGGTGCTGTACGTCGAGGTCTTCGTCAACAAGGGTCACCACCGCGGGTGGTCGATTCTGCTGGTGCTCATCGGTCTGTGGCTTCCCGCGCTCGTCAACCTGTCCGGCGTCAAGAACATGGGTTCGGTTCAGGTTGTTACGACGATCGTCAAGTACGTCGCAGTCGGCTTCATGGCTACCGTCGGCCTGTTCTTCATCAAGAGCGCGAACTACACCCCCTGGAACGTCAGCGGCGACAACGTCATCAATGCCGTCGGTGGCGGAATGGCGATCGCGCTGTTCAGCTATCTCGGGGTTGAGACCGCCGCGGTCGCGGCCGGCAAGGTCCGCGACCCGGACCGGAACATTCCCCGCTCAACGATCCTCGGCACGTTGGCGACCGCAGTGGTGTACATGCTCTCGCTGACCGCGGTCTTCGGCATCGTGCCGACCTCCACGCTGGTCAACTCGACCGCACCCTTCTCGGACGCGGCAAACGTCATCTTCGGCGGCACCTGGGCCGGGAAGGCGATGGCCGTGGCTGTGATCATCTCCGGTCTGGGGGCACTCAACGGCTGGACGATGATCTGCGCCGAGATGCCGCTCGCCGCCGCTGAGGACGGGCTCTTCCCGGAGCGCTTCAAGCGACTGTCCAGTGCCGGTGTGCCAACCTTCGGGATCATCTCCTCGACCGTTCTCGCGTCCGCCGCCATGATCATCAACTTCATCGGGTCGGGCGGGGCCACGGTCTTCACCACCCTGGTGCTGATGACGGGCATCACCGCCGCCATCCCCTACGGCTTCTCGGCGCTCGCACAGATCAAATGGCGCCTGGCCGACCACCGGCAGATCGACACTCCGCACTTCGCGCGCGACATGGTCGTTGCCATCCTCGCCCTCATCTTCTCGGTGCTGTTCATCGTGTACTCGCGCAATACCGGACACAGCTTCTGGACGTACTGGGCGCCGTTCTTCATGGCCGGTGGTGCGCTGCTTCTCGGCATTCCGGTATACCGAATGCAGGAATCGTCGATGACCGAGCCTCCGCCGACCCCGCCGTACCCGGCCGCCTCGGGCAGATCCGCGGGGCACGACCGGTAATTCGGCCGGCCGCACATGCTGGTTCCCGCGAACGGTTCAGTGCACCGTCACCGTCTCATGGCCGGTGTGCCGATGTCCGGCATGGGTGTAGGTCAGGACGAGGTGGTAACGACCCTTGTGCAGAGCATGCCGCTGGTTCAGCGTGATCCGCTTCGGATGTGTCAACGCCGAGGCGAGTCCACTCCCGAAGACCTTCTTGCCGCGACGCAGGGTGGCGTGAACCTCGCGGCCGGTGACCGTCACCTGACCGCTCCCCACAGTGCTCACGGTGAGCGAGCAGGTGTGGGACTTGCACGAGAGGAAGTCGACCTTGGCGGGTTTGATTGCGCGCAGGTGGGCCCGGCCGGCCCGGCCGGACAGCAGGTTGGGGCCACCTTGGCCGACGACCGTGGCGGTATAGGAGTCCGACGGTAGGACCTTGCCAAGGGTGACCGATCGATGCTTGGGGCTGGTGAACGTGGTCACCAGGCGTCCATCGTTCCCGCGAAGCGTCACGCGATAACGGCGGACGTGGTGCGCCGCAGCCCAGGTCAGCCGCGCGCCCGAGCCGCCGGTGCGAACCATCCGCACATGGTGGACACCACTGGGACGCACGGCAGGAGGCGCCTTGAAGGAGCCGACCTTCAGCGTTCGCAGCGGAGCGCCGGCTGAGGAGCGCAGATAGGCGACGATCGACCGTTTGCGTCCTAGCGCGTCCTGCGGAGTGAACGTCACAGTTCCATGCGCGCGCCGCGCGGTGCCGACCACGTCGGTGCTGTCGTGACCGCGCTCGACAAACTGGATCTGAGAACCGGCGACGTAGTGCGCGATCCGGTAGCGGAGTTGGTAGCGGCGACCATGCAGTCGCTTGACGTGAGTGTGGATCTTCGCTGGCGGCGCGTCCCCGGCTTGGTGGACCTGGGTGACCTTGGGTGCTCCGGCCGCCTCCACCACCTTCCAAGTTCCGCCCTGCGGCTTGCGCAGAAAGACGATGATCTGGTGGGTGTCGGGCGCGATCGCTGCGACGTACTTTCCCTTGGCTTTGCTCACCTCACCCGCGGCGGTCGGAGTGGTGAACTTCTGGCCGCTTGGCGAGATCAAGGTCACCGTCGGGTCGTCCGCGTTCGCCGTGAGCTTCAGCTCGACACCCTGCTGACCGCCGGCAATGTGGATCGTTTGGTACTTGGTCCCCGCAGCCGAGGTCACGGACCCGTGGAATCCGCGCTCGCTGCCGACGAACCCGCCGGTGTGTTGAGCCACCGGAGTCTGTTGGTACTGCTTGAGCTGGTCCGAGCAGTTGCTGAACCCGAAGAAGCCACCGCTGATGCTGCCGTCGGCGAACCCGTACCTGCCCTGAGCGCCGAAGCCGGAGATGTCAGCGCAGCCGGCGATGTAGTTGTTGTTGATCAAGCCCGCCACCTCGGCACTGATCACCCACAACTTCAAGGCAACGTTCCCATCCGCCTCCCATCGACCGCTACTGGGCTCATCCCAGAACGAGATGCCGCCGCTGGCGCTGACGACCGGGTCGTCGCTCGGGTATTTCAGGGACAGCTTCAACTGGGCGTCGGTGTATCCGTCGGAATAGACGTCGGCAGCCAACGACGCGATCTCATCGTCGGACAGCGACAGCGATCCCTTCCCGCCGAAGAGCCCGAGCGTCGTGTCGGTCGCATCGCGGTATTTGAAGGCAAGGCTGAGCTCGAGCTCCTCGGCAATGCTCGCGCCGAGCTGCCCACCGAACTGGAGCGGGTTGACGCCGATCGATCCGCCGAGCTGGTTCAGCAGGATCCCTGGGTAGATCGGTACGCCCGTGCCGGTCGGAGCCGTGAAAAGCATCGACGCGTAGGAGAACTGTCCCTGCTTGAAGTCGAGTTCCGCCGCGAGACTCGGCTGGCTCAGCGGACCGAAGATCAACGTCCCTTTCGCCTGCCACGTGTCCCGCTTCGAAGCATCCGGATCGCTGGGGAAGTAGTAGACGAACGACGCGTCCTTCACCTGGAAGATGTCGGCGATCCCCGCCTTCGGAATCGTGAACTGTAGGGACGCCAGATTGATCCCGGTGGTGGGATCGGCCACGATCTCGAGCGACCCGGTCGCCTCAAACCCCACCGACTGCAGATCCAGAGCGACCTGCACGTCGAAGAGGGACTGACCCTTGTTGTTCAGGTAGACCTTCACCTGACCGGTCAACGGGAAGCCGCCCGGCAGCGTCGCGCAAGCGCTGGATCCACCGCTCGGCGGGCAGCAGGCAGGGTTCTTGCCGGCCGAGGAGCATGACTCGCCGACCCCGAAGCTCGCCAGCAGGGTCTTCCCGCCGTTCTCGTCGTCGAACGCGCCTCGATGCGTGGCCGGCGCACGATCAGCGGAACGGATCGCACCACCCAGGTGAATCACCGGCGGGACGAACGCCTTGAAGGTCAACTGCATCGGATTCGTGCTGAGATCCATCCCTCCGACGACCACGTTGCCGATGGGGGTGTTCAACAACTCGACATCCGTGACCGGTCCGGACAACCGGGTGCCACTGCCAATGCCCAGCTGGTTGAACTTGCTGATCGTGAACACGCCGTAGCCGCCCCCGCGCGGCACGAGCGCCATGCCGTCGAGGTCGAGAACTTTCGTCTGGATTACCCATCCACCTTGGGGCAACGTCTGTATGCAGTCGGCAATGATGTGGACGTCACCGTCGTCGTACGTCGATGTGCAGTCTCCCTGCCCGCCATCGGACATCGGAAGGGAGATCGGTGGCGGCGCGGCGGTGAAGGTCGTGTGAGTGCTTGCCGACTGTCCGCCGGAGTTGGTGATGGTGAGGCCGATCGTGTGAGTGCCCGGCGGGAAGATGAACGTGGCGTTCGGGTTGCTGCCGGTGCTCGTATCGATGTGACCGTCGTCGTTGAAGTCCCAGTCATAGGACACGATCGTCGATCCGCTGGCTCCGCCTGGCGTCGAGCCACTGCCGTCGAACGTCACCGGTTGTCCGCCGGTCGGGTCGGTGGTGTCCACGGCCACGCTTGCGGTCGGTGACCCACCCCCGCCACCCGTCGTCGTGAAGGAGAGGTCGTCGATCCCGACCTGCGGCGCCAGAGCCGCATCGGAGACCGAGGTCGTACTGATGATCTGGAAGTAGGAGATCGACGCCGAGCTCCCGGTCGGCGACGCAGTGAGCGCCGTCCACGTGCCTGCGGGTGCAGTCGCGGTGCCGGTCGCCACCTCGGTACCGCCGGCGTCGTACCCGTAGATCGTCATCGCCACGGCCGCGCCGGACGCGGCGAGGCTCGACACCTCAACCGACAGTGAGCTCGTCGCACCGTTGGAGAAGTAGCCGTAGGTGTCGGCGAAGTAGCGGGCGACGGCGCCGGGCGGCGAACAGTCCGGCAGGACGGCGTAATTCGGCGACGAGTACGCCGTCGCGATGCTGCTGACGGACGGCGATCCGCAGTCCGCGTTCGTGGGTGACTGGCCGAAGCCGCTCGCCAGACCGAACTCGACGCCCTGCGACGAATACTGGTTGGACACCACCGTGCCGATCGCCAGATCGTCGAAGTTGATGACCGGCGGGGTCGCCGCACGCGCCGCGTGCGCCGGCCCGACCACGAACGCCGTACTCGCGAGCAGTGCCGCCATCGTGGCGGCAACCTGTGGCGACCGCATCCGCATCACCTGGCGCCCCCAGGGCCTCGGCTCGACCGGCATACCGTAGCGCCGGGCTGCGCCCGGCGCCACCGCCGTCCGGGCGGATCCCGGCGTTTCTGAGCACAACCGGCGCGCGCCGCGCGCGCCGCGCGTGCCGCATCGCGGGAAAATGCGCGACACGGCCGCGCGACACGCCGGGGTTGTGCTCAGGAACGCCGCGACAACGAACGGGTCAGCCGACGGCCGACAGCGCTGTCATCCGGGCGAGGCCGGCGTCCGCGACGGACGCGAGCCGCGCCATCGCCCCCTGCACGGCGGGGGTGTCGCGTTGATCGGCCGGGATTCGAGCCGGATTCAACGCGCATCGGTTCATCCATTCGGCGATGTCGGGTTCGGCGCCGAACGCGCGGGTCGCCAACGTTCCGCGCATCTGCATCTGCACCCAACTCGCGGGGCTGTCGGAAAAGGAGTTCGGCGGGCACAACCGGTTGCGGTCGCGGTCGTCGTCGCGGGTCGCCTCGACGTACCCGGCCAGCGCCGCGGCGAAGCACGGGAAACCTGCCCGCACCGATTGCAGCCGGATCACACCCGGTTGCCACAGCGGGACCAGTGGCGTGCAGGGCAGACCCGCAGCCGCGCAGTGGACAACGATCGAGCCGGGAGCCAGCGGGAGCGTGCCGTTGTCCAGCACGATCTCAGTCTCCGACACGGACCTGACGTGGCCCAGACGTACGACGTCGTCGACGGTACGGAGCAGATCGAGCTCCCACGACCCGAGCGTCGGTGCCTTCGCCATCGTGGGCTGGGTGTCCGGATCGATCCGAAGCATCACGCCCGCCGCCTCGAGACCCAGGAACAACTCATCCACGGAATCGGCGTCCGCCGCCGCGGCCATCAGGTCGGTCGCCATTCCCAGCGCCACGACCGGATCCGGTTGCACGACCGCGCGGTTGAGCATCCACGGCTCGCGCGGACGCACCCACGTCAGTCGATCGGAGGGCACTGCGTGCGTGATCAGCCAGACGATCGCATCGGTTGCGGTCTTACCGG
Organism: Mycobacteriales bacterium; assembly: GCA_035501255.1. Lineage (GTDB taxonomy): Bacteria > Actinomycetota > Actinomycetes > JAFAQI01 > JAFAQI01 > JAFAZI01. The sequence goes on from DATJWM010000135.1 coordinate 12,098, forward strand.
AACCGATGACGACGAACCGGGTCGGTGCGTCGACCAAACTACCGAGCGCATTGACCGGAATAACGCGGGCGCCGTCCGCCACGCCGAAGGGCGGTGGCGTCGTGGCGGGGATCGTCGGCGACAGGTAGGTCGCGTCGACCACTCGGCGCCGTACGTCGATCTCCACCGTCCGTCCGGAGACGAGCGAGGTCGCGAGGTGAACTCTCGCGTCCGAGCGATATTCGCTGCCGGCAAGGAAGCTCACCCGGTCGGAACCGAGGAAGCGGCCGAACAGAATGCCGTCGTAGTAGTGCTGGATCTCCGATCGGCGGGCCCTCTCCTGCAAACCCTCCTCGGGTCCGCGGGTTTGGACGGCGCCGGTTCCGAGGACGGTCGACGCGACGCCGTAGAACTGCGACGCCTGATGCAATTGGACGAACGGATAGGCGTCCTGCCAGTGGCCGCCGGGCGCGTACCGCCGGTCGACGATGGTGACGTGGACGTCAGCGTGGTCGATCAACGCGTCGGTGAAGGCCATCCCCATGGCGCCCGCACCGATGACCAGGTAGTCGGTGCTCAGCATCTTCACACAGCCACGATCTCGCGACTCATCACACTAGTGGCGGGGGCAGGATTCGAACCTGCGACCTCTGGGTTATGAGCCCAGCGAGCTACCGAGCTGCTCCACCCCGCGTCGGTATCGCCACGATAGCCCGGCGTGGAGCGCGGGTTCAAACGCCTCTGACGTGGCTCACGAGCTAGCCCGTCGAGGAGCCCGAATTCGAGGAGGTCTTCGCGTCGGTGGTGAGCGCGGCGATCCGCCGGAGTGCCGCCGCCACCTTCTTCTGTTCCTCGGCATACGTCGCGAGGTCACCCCGGCGGAGCGCTGCCCGCGCCGCCTTCTCGGCGGCTTGGGCGTCGTCGATCGCGGCCTGCAACTCCGGCGAGGACGTCACGCCCGTTTGCGGACCGGTCGACGGGGTCGTGTTGCTTGCCCCGGAAGGCTTCTGCGAGGCGCTGGCGCTCACCCCGAAGACCTCGTCGAGCGCGGCGTTCAACGTCGGCTGATATGCCGTCCGGCCGTCGGAGTAGGCCAGGAAGCTGCGCAACACCGGGAACGACTGCCCGCCCGACGCCTGCACATACCACGGCTCGACGTAGAGCATCGAACCCGCCACAGGCACCGTCAGCAGGTTGCCCTTGATCACCACCGAGCCATTGGAGTTCAGCAACGAGTACTGCCTCGAGATCGTGGGATTCGAGTCCCATTCGTTCTGCACCTGCCCAGGACCGGGCAGACCCGCGTCAGCAGGGAGGTTCAACAGCGTCATCTTGCCGTAGTCGGGACCGGGTTGGGAGTCCACCGAGAGGTAAGCCGTCAGGTTGCGCCGTGACAAGGACAGGAAGGGCGAGGTCAGCGAGAACCGTTGCGGGGTCGTTCCGCCATCCGCCGACATGCTCAGGTAGTACGAGGGCTGTGGCACGTTCGTCGTCGTCACCGTCGGGTCGTACGGCACGTTCCAGAACTGCGTCCCGTTGTAGAAGTCGTGCGGGTCGGTCACGTGATAGCGCGCGATCAGGGTTCGTTGGATGTTGAACAGGTCCTCGGGGTAGCGCAGGTGATCGACGAGCTCAGCGGGCATCGCGCTCTGCGGTTGCACCACTCCGGGGAACGCCTTCTCCCACGTCTGGAGCACCGGGTCCGGCTGCGCACTCTGGTTCCAGGCGTAGAGAGTGACCTGACCGGTGTAGGCGTTGACGATTGCCTTGACCGAGTTGCGGATGTAGTTGATGTTGCTGTTGCGCTGGCTCGCGACGGCATCGGTCGTCGTGTTGAGTGAGGTCTTCGTTGAGTTCGACAGCGACTGCTGCTCCGAGTACGGGAATCCGTCTGTCGTCGTGTATCCGTCGACCACCCAGTCGATGGTGCCGCCAACCACCACGGGATACGGGTCTCCGTCGAGCGTCAGCCACGGGGCGACCTTCGCCACCCGCTGGCGAGGGTCGCGGACGTAGAGAATGCGCGACGCGGAGTTGACTCCGCTGGAGAGCAAAATGTTCTTGTCGTGGAACTTCCACGCATACAACAACTGCCGGAAGGTGGACCCGATCGGCACGCCTCCCCCACCCGCGTAGGTGTTGTTCTTCTGGCCCGCGCTGTTAAGCGGGTAGTTGAGCTCCCGCGGCGGGGTGCCGCTCGGCGCGCCGACGATCGAGTACGTCGGCGAGGACTCGCCGAAGTAGACCTCGGCCTGGGTCGGGTCGAGGCCCAACTGGTTGCCGCTCCCCGTCGACGGGATGTTCTTCTGAACGAAGTCCGGCGACCCGTCGGGCAATGCCGTGTTGGCACGCGCGGCGACGACGCCGTACCCGTGCGTGTAGACGAGATGCTCGTTGATCCAGTTGCGCTGGTTGGGCTGAAGTCCGGCGATTGAGACCTCCCGCGTGCCGATCACCACGTCGGTCGGCGTCGAGCGTCCGGCCAGGTCGTAACGGTCGACGTCGAGGGAATCCTCGAACTTGTAGAACGACCGTTGCTGCTGGAGCTGCTCAAAGGTCTGGGAGACGACGTTCGGGTCCAGTACCCGCAACTGGGCATCCGTACTTGCCGCCTGCCGCTGCTCCGCGGCGGTGGCCGTCGACACCCCGGAGTAGTCCTTCTGGGTGACGTAGTCGTCCCCGATGCCGTAGGCGTACCGCGTTTGCTCGATGTTGCGGCCAATGTAGGGCGCCTCGAGGTCCTGCTGGCTCGGCGCAACCTTGAAGTGTTCGACCAGCAACGGGTAGACCCCACCGATCACGATCGCCGAGAACACCATCAGCCCGGTCGCGACCGCCGGAAGCATCCAGTTGCGGGTATAGATGTTGGCGAAGAACAGCAACGAGCAAATGAGCGCGACGAACACCAGGATCGTCTTCGCCGGGAGCACCGCATGCACGTCGGTGTAGCCAGGACCGGTGACGATGCCCCGGCCCGAGAACGCCAGTCCGTACCGGTCGAGCCAGTAGGCGGCCGCTTTGAGTAACACGAGGACGCCGAGAAGCACCGACACGTGGACTCGCGCCGCGGGCGTCCATCGCTGACCCGGTGTCTGAATGCGAAGGGATCCGGCAACATAGGACGTCACGAGCACGGCGATCAGCGACACGATCACGACCGCGAACAGATAACTGAGGACGAACCGCTGCATCGGGTAGGTGAAGGCAAAGTAGGAGACGTCTTTGTGGAACAGGGGGTCGTCATGGTGGAACGACTGTCCGTTGCGCCACAACAGCCAGGTCTGCCAGTGCTGGGACGCCGATGCGCCAGCGATGACTCCGACGATCAGCGCAACGACGGCGACGATCAACACCCGCCCGCGATGAAACAAGCTGCGGTAGTGCTCGAGCTGCTCCTGCTCGCGGGACGCCGGGCGCACCTCCGGACGGAGCCGGTAGGCGACCACGACGTTGGCCACAACTGCCGCCGCCATCACGACGCCGAAAACAACGAATAAGAGGACTTCGGTGACGAGCCTGCGGGTGAACACCGAGGAGTAGTCCACCGAACGGAACCACAGGAGATCGGTGTACTGATTGACGAAAACCGACGCGAGAATCAGGAACGCGATCACGGCGATCACGGCGCCGATGACGGCCTTTCCCCGCCGCCCGAGCTGCGGAACCTGTGGCACCTGCGGACGAGGGACGTTGAAGGTCACGCAACCGAACCTATCCGTCGCGGCATCGCTGCCATCAACAATGCGGAAAGTCGGTGCCGCCTGCCTTAATGGCCTCCAGCGCGTGAACCACACCGGCCAACGTCCGCACGCTGATCAGCGTCATCGATCGCGGGGCGGCGGCCTTCGCGTCGTTGCACTCGCTCGCCGGGGCGAAGAAGACGGTCGCGCCCGCGCGATGGGCGCCCGCGATCTTCTGCTGGATTCCCCCGATCGGACCGACTCTGCCGAAGCCGTCGACGGTCCCGGTCCCGGCAACCGTCCGGCCACCGGTGAGGCCGCCGGGGGTCAGTTTGTCGATGATCCCGAGCGCGAGGGCGGTACCAGCGCTCGGACCGCCGATCACGTTCGGATCGATCCCGATCGTGACGGTCACCCCGGGGAACGTCGCGCTGCGATCGGCGGTGATCCCGATCACCGCCGAACCGTCCGGCCCGCGGGTCGTCTTCGTCGCCACGGTCTTGGTCTTGCCGTCACGCCGGATCGTGAGGCGAATCGGGTCACCGGGGCGCAGCGTGTCGAGCGTCGCGCGCAGCTGAGCGAGAGTGGAGACGGGCTGGCCGTCGAGGGCGAGGATCACATCCGCGTCCTCGAGCACGTCGCTCGCCGGAGCGCCCGAGTCGACGCTGCCGACGGTGATGTGCTGGCTTGACGGGTGATAGCCCAGTTGAAACAGCGCCGCGGTAACCGCGTCGGATTGCGACTGGGTCATCTGTTGCGCATTCTCGTGCTCGACCTGCTGGCTGGTCTGGCCCGGAGGACACACGACTTGCTGCGGCTCGACCGTGTTCGTCTTGTCGAACCAGGCGCGAACCGCCTCCCAGAACGTCGGATGCGCGCTGCAGGATCCAGGCACTTCGGACACCGTCGTGAGGTACAGCCGGCCGCCGTTGGCGTGCGTCGGCGGACCCTTGATCGAGATCACCGGACCGCCCGCGTGGCCGTTGCTGGTGTCCGCGGCCGGCACGTCGCCCAACGTGTTGGTGACCGGACCGGGCTGGAAGATCACGTACGGCACATGAATAGTGGTCGCGGCGATGACCAGCCCGAGGACGATGACCAGTGACGCGGTCAACGTCGCCACGCCTCGGGTCACCAGACGGACACTAGCCGCTGACCGTGAGGCCTTCCTGAGGCGACCGAGGCGTCACCGATCAGCGGGAGAAGAAGCCCATGCTGCGACGACCCTGCGGGATCGGCACGACGTCGGCGGTTCCGGACTCGGTCTCGGCGATCGCCGCATCCCCGGCCGGCGTGACCGGCGGCGCGTCGGCGAACGGCGTGCTTGGCGCGATCGGCGCACTCGGCGCGACGGCCGGGACCTCGGGCTCGTCCACCTCCGGCGTGACGGCCACGACCGGCGACGGTTCGCGAACCTCTGCCTCGGCAACCCACTCCTCGGAACGGTCATCGTCGGCAGCGTCCGCAACCTCGGGCTCGGGGTCGGGCACGAGGGCGATCAACGTCTCCTCGACCGCGGCCGGCGCCGACTCGTCAACGACCACGTCGTCCGTGCTGGCGGTGTCGGCGCCTGCCGGCTCGGCGGCGTCGGAGGATTCCGACCCGACCGGCTCCACGACGGCTTCGACAGCGGGTTCGACGACGACGGCCTCGGGCGCAACCGATGCCTCCACCGGAGCAAGAGCCTCGGCGGTGGCCGGCTCGGTGGCCGGCTCCGTCGTCTCGGCAACGGGGACCGGCTCGGCAGCCGCAAGCGGCCTCTCCGACTCCGGAATCTCCACGTGGTAGTACGCCCGGAAGGACACGGGGACCGGCGTCATGGCGTGGACGCTGAACTCGGAGATCCCGCTCGAGTTGCGCAGTCGCTCCGCGAAGGCCACCGCCTCGTCGAGGGAGTTCACCCGCTCAAACGCCGGCGTGCCATCCGTCGCGGGGTAGAAGACAACATGCTCCATGACGATCCTTCGACGTTCATTGCGAAGTTTGCGGACACGGTCCATGTCGGCACCAAAGCGGGTGAGGTTGAGCGCAACGCACGCTCAAGGTTGGTCGGGCGGCCCAGACGGCGTCCGGCGGAGCCCCCTCGCGGCGTCAGGAAGCGCGGTGGTGTTGCTGGAGCTGCGGTTGTCGAGCACACGCAGCGTTGAAGCGCTCCCGCTCGGCGAGCGACTCGTGAATCTCCGCCGGCCCTCGGGTGCGCGCCGACCAGTTGACCCAAATGATCGCAAGGACGGTCGCCACTGCCGGTGGTCCGAGCCACGCCAACACGCCCATGCCGATCAGTCTAAGCCGTTGGTGGGTCGCATGCACCCACCCACTCCTGCGAGCCATCGGCGAATGTCTGGTGCTTCCACAGCGGCACCTCGGCCTTGACCCGATCGACCAGCAGCCGGGCAGCGGCGAACGCTTCGTGCCGATGGGGGGCGCCGGCGGCAACGACCACCGCGATCTCGCCGACCTGAAGCGACCCGACGCGGTGCACCGCAGCGAGGCTGACACCTGGGACGCTCCGCCCGACCTCCGCAACGACCCGTTCCAGCTCGGCGGAAGCGCTCGGATGGGCGGAGTACTCCAGCGCCGCCACCTGCTTGTCGTGATCGTGATCACGAACGGTCCCGAGGAAGACCGCGGTCCCGCCGACACCCGCACCGCTGACTGCCGCGATGACCTCGTCGACCGAGAGCGCAGTGTCGCGGAGCGCGACGAGGAAACCGGTCACGCCTTTCGGCCTCGGGCCCGCGCGAGGGCGAGAGAGCCGATCAACGCCAGGGTCGCACCGGCACCGGCGGCGGCGGCGCGGGTGGCATCGCGTCGGTCCATCACGATGAGGCTACGACCGGCACGGTCCCCCAACCGGTGCAGATGGTCGCGGAGCGCTGCCTCGTTGGACCAGCGAGGCTCCCAACCGCTCGCCCGCAGTTGCTGGGATCCGACGACCCAGGGGTGGGCAAGGTAGTGCAGATCGCTCGCCGGCGAGGCGAGTGCCCCGATGCGATGCAGTCTCTCGGCCGTGGCGTATGCGACGGCGTACGGCAAGACGACCGAGCGCAGCCCGGAGAGAGCCTCGACGTCCGCGCGGGTCAACCACCCGTCGCAGCCTGCGGTCACCGCCCCATGAACCGAGCCGTTCGCGGCGGCGATGAGGGCGTCGAGCAGGTCATCGGTGTGGCAGAACTGCCAGTGACAGACAGAATCACGGATCGCCAGGAGGCGAACCGCCTCGAACAATCCCGGTAGCAGCGAGTCGGAAACGAGCCCGACGAGCGAGGCGGGACGCACGGTCGTCACTTCAACCCGCGCACCCGAGGCGGCGTGCGCGCTCGCCCCCCGCTCCACCTCCACCCAGTCCCCGATCAAGCCATCGACGGGACCTTCGATCAGGGCGGCGTCCTCGACGAGCGGTACCGGGTTGGCGGCCTGGGCTCCGTAGACCATGGCGCTCGTCAACAGCACTACCCGTCCCACACCGGCTGATTCGGCCGCCTCGAGCACCGCCCTGGCGCCCTCGACGTTCACTGCACGGCGCTGGTTCACCGGAGTAGAGGTCGAACGATCAGTGGCGAGGTTGACGACGACGTCCAGACCGTCGAGCGCTCGCGCTAGCGAAGGCCGACCGAGATCGGTCAGCCGCCACGAGACGCCGTCAACCTGCCGATGCTCGGTGTCGAGACCGACCACGGTGAGCCCCGACGCGTTGCCCGCGAGGCGCTCCACCAGTGCGAGCCCCAGCGGACCCGCGGCGCCGACCACCCCTACCGCAGCGGGCACGGTGCGCCGACGGCGAACACCTGAGCGGACCTGAATCACCAGTCCATCTTGACGGCTACGGTGGATTCGTGACCACGCCACCGTTCGGCTTTCGGCCCAGCGGCGATGGGGAGCCCGAGGAAACCCCGGGGGATCCATTCGCAGCCGCGGGCGCGACGCCGGACTTGGGTGCCATGCTGCGTCAGCTCGGCGACCTGATGTCCGGCGAAACCGGACCGGTCAACTGGCAGGTCGCCCGGCAATCGGCAATGGCGGTCATCGGTGCTGACGCGGGAACGACGGCGGCGGAGGCGAGCGAGGTGGCCGACGCCATCAGGCTCGCCGACCACTGGCTCGACGCCGTCACCACGCTGCCCTCCGGGGTGAGCACGACCGAGGCGTGGAGCCGCCGCCGCTGGCTGGAGGCCACCCGACCCGCGTGGACGGACCTCGTCGAGCCGGTAGCCGCCCGCGTTGGTGCCGCGATGGGCCAGGCGCTACCGGAAGAGATGCGTGCCATGGCGGCCCCGTTGATGGGCGTCATGAATCAGGTGGGAGGGCTGGTGTTCGGCGGCCAGGTCGGACAGGCTCTTGGCACGCTGGCCACCGAGGTCGTGTGTTCCACCGACGTCGGCCTCCCGCTCGGACCGCCCGGTGTCGGCGCGCTTGTCCCGGAGTCCGTCCGGGCCTTCGGTGCAGGCCTCGCCCTCCCGCCGGAGGAGGTTCGGCTGTTCGTGGCGCTGCGAGAAGCCGCGCACCATCGGCTGTTCGGGCATGTGCCGTGGTTGCGCACCCACCTGGTCACCGCGGTGCGCGCGTACGCCGAAGGCATCACCATCGATACCTCCAAGCTTCAGGATCTGGCCCAGGGCCTCGACCCCAGTGACCCCGAGGCTCTGCAGCGGGCGATGGCGGGCGGGATGTTCGAACCGGAGGCGACTCCCGCGCAGGACGCCGCGCTTCGCCGGCTCGAAACCGCGCTCGCGCTGGTCGAGGGGTGGGTCGATACCGTCACCGCAGCGGCCGCGGAGTCCTTGCCGAGCTTCGGCGCCCTCCAGGAGACCATGCGCCGACGCCGCGCCACCGGCGGTCCGGCCGAGGTCACGTTCGCATCGTTAGTGGGTCTCGAGCTTCGCCCCCGTCGGCTTCGCGACGCCGCACTGCTCTGGCAGACCATGGGCGAGCGGCGCGGAATCGCCGAGCGCGACGCGGTCTGGGCGCACCCCGACCTGCTCCCAGTCGGCGAGGATCTTGACGACCCGCGCGGCTGGGTCGAGCGAGGGACCACCGACGACCCGCTCGACCTTTCCGAGCTCAACGACTCGCCGCCCGAGGACCCGTCGGGCTCCTAGGTCTCACCCAAGGCCGGACTCCTCGTCGCTGCGTCGACGCCCTCGAGGTAGCCGCGGGCGCGCTCGAGTCGCGGGTAGTCCGCGAGCGTGGCCCAAAACGCCGGACCATGACCGGCCACGATCAGGTGCGCGAGCTCGTGCAGGAGCACGTAGTCCACGACGTAGTCCGGCAGATCGACGAGACGTCGCGACAGCCGGATCGTGCGGTCAACCGGGGTGCACGACCCCCACCGCGTGGTCATGTTGTCGACCCACCGGACGCTGCTCGGCACCGCCCGGCCGCGCAGATACCGATCGTTGAGGCGCTCCGCCCGTCGCAGCAGGTCCTGATCGCTGGGGCGCCGCTTGGCTTCGCCTGCGAGCACCCGCTCGACCAACAGGGCCACCCAGCGCCGTTCTTGCGCTCGGCTCGTCCTCGCGGGCACAAAGACGACGATCCGGTCGCCCTCACGACGAGCGGACACCGTCCGGCGGCGGCGCGCACTGCGCACGACCTCGACCAGCGGCGCGGCGGTGGGTGGTTCGCCCCGATTGGCGTTCACGGTCGCGACGCTAACCCGCGATTGGCGACCGAGTTGTTGTTGTGCACACCCGGTGCACAACGTTCCCGCAGGTCGCCGAGGTGGGGCGGAGCGATCGGTGGGTTCGTCCACAGGGGCCGTCCGAGGCTGTCCACACCGACACTCCATCTTGTCCCCAGCGTGTCCCCAACCTCATCCACAGGCCTCGTCGATCTGTCATTGACGACCTTCGGTCGGGTCCGTACGGTCATGCCCAACGGAGCCCCCGTGGTAGGCCGGGTGGGCGTTCGCAAGGGGAAGGCGAACGACTGCACGACCTGCCCGGGGGCTTCGTTGTCCACCCCGGGCATCGCGCTCAGCGACCGACGAATCTCGGGGTACGCCGGGCTTTGCTCGCCGCGATCCCCTCGCGCAAATCGTCGGTCGCGAAGGTCACGGGCTGGGCGAGCGCCTCGTACTGCAGGGCGGCCTCGAGGCTCTGACACCGGTCGCCGCGCAGCCCGGCGACACTCAGACGGACCGCGACCGGGGCGTTGAGCGCAATCTGCTCGGCCACGGCGAGTGCAGCGCCGAGCACCTCCTCGGCACCAACCACACCGTTGACCAGACCGATGCGTAGCGCCTCTGCGGCGGACACCTTCCGGCCGGTGAGCAGAAGTTCACCCGCCACCGCATGGCCCACCACCTCGGGCAACAGGTAGGTCGCGCCCATCCCGGCGTGCATGCCCAACCTGGTGAACGGCGCCGAGAGAACCGCGTCGTTCGCGGCGTAGCGCAGGTCGCAGGCGAGCGCGAGGCACAGTCCCGCTCCAATGGCAGGCCCGTTGATCGCCGCAATGGTGGGCACTTCCAGATCGCGAATCGACAGCCACGTGCGGTAGAACGGCAGCATCCGGTCCCGGATCGCGTCAACGCTGAGATCGGGCGATTCCCCGATCCAGGACAGATCCCCGCCGGCGCAAAACGCCGGACCGGCGCCCGTCACGACGACCGCCCGCACCGAGCGGTCGCCGCGCAGTGAGCCGACGGCCTCGCGCCACGCAGCGGTGAGCTCGGCGGTCATGGCGTTGCGCTGGTCGGGCAGGTCGAGGGTCAGCACGACAACACCGTCGGGACGACGGTCGACACGAAGCGGGCCTGAAGGCATCCGGTTCTCCCGGTCGAAAGGGGCGGTTCCGGGAGCCTAGGCCCTGGGTGAGAATCCTGCGCGCCGCGGGCGGCGGTCCGGTGTCGAACCAAGCTCAGGCGGCCGCGCGGGCATCCTCGGCCCGGGCCGACCGCCACGCCCCACGCTCAGATACCGCGAAATTGAGCGTGGCGACGGTAGGGTGATCGAAGGTTCGACCGGCTCCCGGCCGGCGGCGATCGATCGAGGAGGGCCAGATGGCCGACACCTACGAGGGCTACTGCGTGAAGTGCAAAGAGAAGCGCACGTACCAGGGTGAGATCAAGACCAGCGAGTCGGGCCGCCGGATGGCCCAGGGCCCATGCCCGGTCTGTGGCACCAAGGTGAATCGGATTCTCGGCAAAGCCTAGGCATTTCGCCCGGCGTACCCGCTCGGTCCGTCTCCGAACCTCGGCACGGCCCGACGCTCCTCCCCGTTGGCCGGGCTGCGCCATCGGCGCGAGCGCGACAGACATTTCGGAACCCCGCGAGGCACCGGTCTCGCGGGGTTCCGGCGCGTTGTGATCGATTTCCTCGCGATCCATTCGGGTCCCTCTCGCCGCTCGCTCACCGTCCAGCTGTGGACAGCGCCCGCGGACGAGCGCCCCGCTGTGCCAGGCTGCGGCGCTTGCGAGGAGAGGCCGATCGCCGTGCGCCCGATGCTCAAACCCGCGTTGCGCCGGCTCTGGCGCGACCCGTCGACCCTTCAACTCGGGGTGGACCCGCGCCGGGCAATCGTCCTCGGCGGGATCGACCCGGCCGACCTCGCACTGCTCGACCTCATCGACGGTCGGCACGAGGTCACCGAGATCGCCGACGACGCCGAGCGCAAGGGGCACCCGAGAGATCGCACTTTGGCCCTCCTGAACACCCTCGACGCTGCCGACGCACTCGACGACGGCGACGCCGCTCCCCCACCCGACGCCCGGCTGGCTCCGGACCTGTTGTCTTTGTCGCTCGTGCATCGCGGGCCGGGCGAGGCTCCCCTGCGTCTGGCTCGGCGCCGCTCCGCAGCGGTCGAGGTGCGCGGTGCCGGACGGGTCGGCGCGACGCTCGCTCGTGCGCTCAATGCCGCGGGAGTCGGCCACCTCGCGGTCACCGACGACGGGCCGGTCAGGGACGCCGACCTCGCGCCCGGTGGGATCCGGGTCGTCGGCGCGCACGTCACCACCCGGGCGCAGCAACTGCGGCGCGAGATCGACACCGAGCCGAGTGTCGTCCGGCGCGCCGATGCCCTGATCGTGCTGGCGCCCACGGGCGGATTCCTGCCGCCCGAGTGGCTGGCCACCGCCCGTCATCAGGTGCATCTTCCGGTGCTCATCCGCGAGACGACCGCGTCGATCGGGCCGCTCGTCTTGCCCGGGAGCAGCCCCTGCCTTCGGTGCCTTGAGCTGGCCAGGGGCGAGCGCGACCCCGTGTGGCCGGCGTTGACCGCGCAGCTCGTGGGTCAGCCCGCAGGAGTCGAGCCCTGCGACGTGGTCCTCGCCGGTGCGGCCGCATCGATCGCCGCCCTGCACGTTCTCGCCTGGATCGAGCACGGCGACGACCGGCCTCCGCCGAGTGTCGGCGGGGTTTTCGAGTTGTCTCTGGTTGACCTTCGGCTACGGCGCCGAACAATCACCGCGCATCCGGACTGTGGATGCGGCGCGGTTGGGATCACTGAACCCCACCCGTAGCGGGAGCCCGGAGGTCAGGATTGGCGCTGCGCGGCAGGCACGTAGTCGCGCTTGGTGGCACCCGTGTACACCTGACGCGGACGCCCGATCCTGGTGTCGGGGTCGGTCATCATCTCCCGCCAGTGCGCGATCCATCCCGGCAGCCGACCGAGAGCGAACAGCACGGTGAACATCGGGGTGGGGAAGCCCATCGCTTTGTAGATCACTCCGGTGTAGAAGTCGACGTTCGGATACAGCTTGCGCTCGACGAAGTAGTCGTCGGCGAGGGCGATCTCTTCGAGCTCGATCGCGAGATCGAGCATCGGGTCTTGCACGCTCAACGCGTCGAGCACGTCGCGGGTGGCCTTCTTCACGATCGCGGCCCGCGGGTCGTAACTCTTGTAGACCCGGTGGCCGAACCCCATCAGCTTGACGCCCGGCTCCTTGTTCTTCACCCGCTCGACGAACGAGCGCACATCCCCGCCGTCGGTCATGATCGTGTCCAGCATCTCGAGCACCGCCTGGTTGGCGCCGCCGTGCAGTGGACCGAAGAGCGCGTTGACCCCGGCGGAAACCGAGGCGAACAGGTTCGCGTGGGCGGACCCCACCATGCGAACGGTAGAGGTCGAGCAGTTCTGCTCGTGATCGGCGTGCAGGATCAGGAGCATGTCGAGGACTTTGGCGACGGTCGGATCGACGTCGTAGGTCTCGGCAGGTACGCCGAAAGTCATCCGGAGGAAGTTCTCGACGTACCCGAGGGAGTTGTCCGGGTACAGGAACGGCTGGCCGACCGCCTTCTTGTGCGCATAGGCCGCAATCGTCGGAAGCTTCGCGAGCAGTCGCATCGTCGTCTGCTCGACATGCACCGGGTCGAACGGGTCGAGGGTGTCCTGGTAGAAGGTCGATAGCGCGCTCACCGCCGAGGAGAGCACCGGCATCGGGTGCGCGTCGCGCGGGAAGCCGCCGAAAAAGCCGGTCAGATCCTCGTGCAACATCGTGTGCTTCATGACCTCGGCCGTGAAAGTCGCGAGCTCCGCCCGTGTGGGGAGTTCGCCGTAGATCAGCAGGTAGGACGTCTCGAGGAACGACGAGGACTCGGCGAGCTGTTCGATCGGGTAACCGCGGTAGCGAAGGATGCCGGCGTCACCGTCGATGAAGGTAATGGCCGATGTGCACGAGGCGGTGTTGCCGAAACCGGGGTCGTAGGTGACTCGCCCGGTGGTCGAGAGCAGCTTTCCCACGTGCATCCCCGACGGCGCCTCGGTCCCCTCGACCTCGTCGAGGGGCAGCACCCCGCTCGGGTAGTTGAGTTCGTAGTCGGCCATCTGGATCTCCCTCACGCACACGCCTCGGCTTCGATCAACGAGAATAGAGGGGTGAGTGACATCCCGAAGTGGGCGATCTCCCGATCCGTGAAGCTCGCGAGCATTCCCACCCGATTTGCCGGACGCACGGCGCTCGGCGTGGGCAAGCGGATCGGGGGACGACCGGCCGAGGTTGTCGCATCCGAGATCCAGCAGCGCACCGCGGATCAACTCTTTCGCGTGCTCGGCGAACTCAAGGGCGGCGCCATGAAATTCGGGCAAGCGCTGTCGGTCTTCGAGGCTGCGCTCCCCGAAGATCTGGCCGCGCCGTACCGAGCGGCACTCACCAAACTCCAGGACGCGGCACCGCCGATGCCGGCCGCAACCGTGCACTCCGTCCTGGCCGACGCGCTCGGGCCGGACTGGCGTTCGTCGTTCCTGGAGTGGGACGACCGGCCTGCGGCTGCGGCCTCGATCGGTCAGGTCCACAAGGCGGTCTGGAAGGACGGCCAGACGGTCGCGGTCAAGGTTCAGTACCCGGGTGCCGGTCCGGCGCTGCTCTCCGACCTCAACCAGCTTGCGCGCCTCGCCCGGCTGTTCGCGGTCATCAACCAGGGTCTGGACGTCAAGCCACTGATCAAGGAGCTCAAAGAGCGGGTCGCCGAGGAGCTTGACTACGAGCAGGAAGCGGCGTCCCAGGCACGCTTCGCTGCCGCCTATGACGGCGACCCCGACATCGTCGTACCGAAGGTGCTCAGCCAGGCCGGAAACGTCCTGGTCACGCAGTGGGTGGACGGGACTCCGTTGTCGGTGCTGATCCGCGACGGCAGTCCCGCGCAGCGCAACCGGGCCGGGCTGCTGCTCACCCGCTTCCTGTTCTCCGGACCGTCCCGGGCCGGCCTGTTGCACGCCGACCCGCACCCCGGCAACTTCCGGATCACCGCGCAGGACACCCTCGCCGTGCTGGACTACGGGGCGGTCAACCGGCTCCCCGGCGGTTTCCCTCCGCAGATCGGTGCGCTCGGGAGGCTCGCGCTCGAAGGGCATGCGGACGCGGTCCTCGACGGGCTGCGCGACGAAGGGTTCGTGCCGGATGATCTCGAGGTCGACGCGCAGGCCGTGCTGGACTACGTGCTGCCCATGCTCGCGCCGGTCATTGCTGAGCGGTTCCACTTCACCCGGTCCTGGCTGCGACAGGAGGCCGCGCGAGTCAGCGACCCGCGCTCTCCCGCAAACCAACTCGGCCGCCAGCTGAACTTGCCGGCTACCTACCTGCTCATGCACCGGGTCAGCACCGGGCTGATCGGAGTCCTGTGCCAGCTCGACGCCGAGATCCCCTACGGCGCCGAACTCCGCCGCTGGCTCCCCGGCCTCGCGGGCCCCCCACCGACCGAATCCGTCGACCCGGCAGACTCTTGCGGAAGGCGCGACATCGCGGACCTGCCCGAGCGCCCCTGACCTGGAGGACGGATGGCCCGTTCGGAACACGATTCGGAACACGAGGAGATCGTCGAGACGCTCCGGGCACTGCCGGTCTTTGCGAACTGCGACCGCTCCGATCTGAACGACCTCGCCGAACACGCTCGGCGGACGTCGCTGCCGGCCAACTGGCCGCTGATCCAGCAAGAGACACCATCGGACGCCTGCTACGTCCTGCTGAGCGGCTCCGCCGACATCCTCGACGGAGATCGCAAGCTCGACACCGTCGCAGCGGGCGCCGTCGTCGGCGAGGTCGGGTTGACCGCTCACCGGTTGCGCAACGCAAGCGTCGTGTCGACCTCGCCCCTGACCTTGCTGCACATCTCCGCGAGTGAGTTCACGGCCCTGATCGAGCGCCGACCGGCGCTGCGGCGAGCGTTCGAGAGCCGAAGCACGCCCGCCCACTCCGCGGAGGCCGATCAGGACTAACACCCGGGAGGATGAGCCACAGACCCATCCTGGCCTCATCCCCGGATCGGTGGTGGACTACCGTTCGGCGGTGGACAGTGAATCGGGATTCCCCATCGAGACGCGTTACGACGCGTCCAGCCTGCAGGGGTGGGACCCGGCGACCCAGCTAGGCGAGCCCGGCGGCTACCCCTTCACCAGAGGCGTCTATCCCTCCATGTACACGGGCCGGCCGTGGACGATCCGTCAGTACGCCGGCTTCGGCACCGCCCGGGAGTCCAACGAGCGCTACCACCAGCTGGTCGCGAACGGCTCCACCGGGCTCTCGGTGGCGTTCGACCTGCCGACCCAGATGGGCTACGACTCCGACGACCCGGTCGCCTCGGGTGAGGTCGGCAAGGTCGGCGTGGCGATCGACTCGGTCGAGGACATGCGGGTGCTCTTCGACGGCATCCCGCTGGACAAGGTCTCGACGTCGATGACGATCAATGCACCGGCGTCGCTGTTGCTTTTGCTTTACGAACTGGTCGGCGCGGAGCAGGGCGTGCCCGCAAGCGCGCTCACCGGCACCATCCAAAACGACATCCTCAAGGAGTACATCGCCCGCGGAACCTACATCTTCCCGCCGAAGCCGTCGCTGCGACTGATCACCGACATCTTCAGCTACTGCCGCTCCGCCGTACCGAAGTGGAACACGATCTCGATCTCGGGCTATCACATGGCCGAGGCCGGAGCGACCCCCGCGCAGGAGATCGCGTTCACGATCGCCGACGGGATCGAATACGTTCGTGCCGCGATCGCAAGCGGCCAGCACGTGGACGAGTTCGCGCCCGCGCTCTCGTTCTTCTTCGTGGCCCGCACCACGTTGTTGGAGGAGGTCGCGAAGTTCCGCGCTGCGCGACGGATCTGGGCGCGAGTGATGAAGGAGACGTTCGGAGCCGAGAACCCCAAGTCACAGATGCTGAGATTTCACACCCAGACCGCGGGCGTTCAACTCACCGCCCAGCAGCCCGAGGTCAACCTGATCCGGGTCACCACCCAAGCGCTCGCCGCGTTGTTCGGCGGGACCCAGTCGCTGCACACGAACTCCTACGACGAGGCGATTGCGCTCCCCACCGAGAAGGCGGCCCGGCTCGCCGTGCGCACCCAGCAGGTGCTGGCCCACGAGACCGACATCACGGCCACGGTCGACCCGTTCGCCGGCTCCTATGCCGTGGAGTCGATGACCGACGAGGTCGAGGCGGCCGCGGTCGAACTGATGCGCCGGATCGAAGACATGGGAGGCGCGGTCGCCGCGATCGAGCGGGGTTATCAGAAAGGCGAGATCGAGCGGACGGCGTACCGGACATCGCAGCAGATCGACGCCGGCGAGCGGGTCGTCGTCGGGGTCAACAAGTTCACCGTCGACGTGGAGGAGCACTACGAGCCGTTGCGGGTCGACCCGCGGATCGGGGAGGCGCAGGCCGAGCGGCTGGCGAAGCTGCGGGCGGACCGCTCGTCGGCCGATGTGAGCGCGGCCCTCGACGCGCTGCGGTTCGCCGCGGAAGGTACCGACAACGTCCTGGTCCCGATGCGGGCCGCCCTCGCCGCTCGGGCCACCGTCGGCGAGGTCTGCAACGCGCTACGGGAAATATGGGGGACCTACCAGCCTGTTGACCCGTCATGACCGACGACCGGATCGAGATGAACGGCGACCAGATCGACCTTGCCGGCGCCGAGAAGGCGGCGGCGGACCTGCTCGGCGCGTTGGGCGTTGACACCAGCGAGGCGCCGCTGGCCGGCACCCCCGCTCGGATCGCCCGGGCCTACGCCGAGCTCCTGACCCACCGGGAGTTCTCGCTCACCACCTTCCCCAACGACGAGGGCTACGACGAGCTGGTCATCGCCCGGGATATCCCGTTCTCCTCGGTCTGCGAGCATCACTTCCTGCCGTTCGTCGGCACGGCCGTCGTGGCATACCTACCCGGCGAGCGGATCCTCGGACTATCCAAGCTCGCCCGGGTGGTCGAGATGTTCGCCCGCCGCCCGCAGGTACAAGAGCGGATGACCACGCAGATCGCGCGTTGGCTGAATGACAACCTCGCGCCGAAAGGCGTCGGCATCGTCCTCGAGGCCGAGCACACGTGCATGACGATCCGCGGGGTGGGGGCCCGGGGGGCGACAACGGTGACCTCAACACTGCTCGGGCACCTGCGCAACGACGCCCGAAGCCGGGCCGAGTTCCTGACCCTCGCCCACCTCCAGCGCTAACCCCCTTCGCCCAACTGTCAGTTATCGGCCGTTTTCGGCGAAGAAATGGCCGATAACTGACAGTTGGGCGGATGGCGGCGGGGATCCGGATTCACAGGTAGCTCCCAGGCGTACCTCACGCGGTGCTCAGGGCGTGATCTCAGGCTGAGATCACGCTTCGAATGCCGGCGTTTCGGGCCGTGCATTCCTGTCCCGCGAACCAGGAGAGTACGTCGTGCCGCGACCGTTGCACCTCCTTCGCCGCTGGCCGGTCATCGCCGCCGCGGTCGTCATCGTCCTCGCCGGCGGTGGAGCCGCATGGGCGATGACCCGATCCTCGGGCTCGTCGAACGCAACGACCCAGGTCGTGGCCGCGAAGTACGCCACGATCAACCAGACCGTGTCGACCTCCGGCACGATCGAGCCGTTGCATTCCGCGGATCTCGACTTCGCGACGAGCGGTCGAGTCACCTCGATTCGGGTCAAGGAAGGCGAGAAGGTCCGCAACGGCGAGGTCCTCGCCACCGTCGGCCGGGCGGCGTTGGTCGCGCAGGTCGCGGCCGCACGGGCCAGCGTCGAGTCCGCGGCCGCCAAGGTTGCCGAAGATTCCACGGGATCGAGCACCCAGCTCGCCGCCGATCGGGCCGCGCTGGTCTCGGCAAACAGCCAGCTCGCGTCCGCGAAATCCGCGCTCCGGGACGCCAGCCTGCGGGCAACGATCAACGGGACGGTCACGTCGGTCAACCTGACCAAGGGCCAGCAAGTGAGCGGTACGTCGACCGCCAGCAACGCAGCGACGTCGTCGTCAACCTCATCGGAGAGCCAGGTCGTCATCCAGTCCTCCCGAACCTTCCTCGTTGACGCCACGGTCGATGACACCGAGGTCAGCTCGGTCAAGAAGGGGCAGAAGGTCACGATCACGCCCGACGGTGCGACCACAACCGTCAACGGCGTCGTCACGTCGGTCAGCACCGTGCCGTCGTCCGAGTCCAGCGTGGTCAGCTTTCCGATCGTCGTCCGGGTCGCCGGCCACCCGAGCGGCGTATACGCGGGCGCAAGCGCGACGCTCCTGATCACGACGAAACACCTCGCCCACGTGCTCGAGATCCCGACCCTGGCAGTCACCTACAGCGGGTCCACCGCAACCGTGAAGGTGCGTTCCGGCAACTCCACCACAACCCGCACGATCACGACCGGTTCGACCTACGGCCAGGAAACCCAGGTGGTGTCCGGACTGAAGTCCGGCGAGGACGTGGTGGTCACGGTTCCGTCGTTCGCCCAGTTCAACCGCGGAAGCGGTGGCGAAGGCAACGTGCCCAGCGGCGGCCTGTTCGGCGGGACCGGCGGGAACAGCGGCGGCGGAGGCTTCCCGACCGGGGGCGGCTTCCCCGATGGCAGCGGCGGATTCGGAAACGGCTGATGACCACTCCCACCGGCGCCCCCGTCCTCGCTCTGGAGGACGTGCGCAAGACCTACCGCAACGGCTCGCTCGAGGTCGAGGCGCTGCGCGGCATCACCCTCGACATCGACGACGGCGAGTACGTCGCGATCATGGGCCCGTCGGGCTCGGGCAAGTCGACGCTCATGCACATCCTCGGCTGCCTGGACACCCCGACATCGGGACGTTACCGGCTTGCCGGCGAGGACGTGGCGACCATGAACGAGGCGGCTCTGGCCCACGTCCGCAACCGGCGGATCGGCTTCGTGTTCCAGCAGTTCAATCTGCTTGCTTCGTTGAGCGCACTTCGCAACGTCGAACTACCGCTGACCTACGCCGGAGCCAGTCCTGCAGATCGACGCAGCCGCGCTCTCGAGGCGCTAACCAGGGTCGGTCTCGGTGACCGCGTCGAACACCGACCGGGCGAGCTGTCCGGTGGCCAGCAACAGCGGGTCGCCGTCGCACGGGCTCTGGTCACGGATCCGACGCTGATTCTCGCCGACGAACCGACCGGCAACCTTGACTCGACCTCGAGCGCGGACGTGCTCGCACTGCTGGCGGAACTGCACGATGGCGGACGCACGATCGTTCTGATCACGCACGAGGCGGACGTCGCCGCCGCCGCGCAGCGAATCGTCCGGATGAAGGACGGTCTCCTCGATCCGGACCTCGCGACCTCGATGGGCGGGGCGCGATGAGCTGGCTCGAGACGGCCCGAACCGGGCTCACGGCGATCGTGACCCACCGGATGCGCTCGATCCTCACAATGCTCGGAATCCTGATCGGGATCGCCGCGGTGATTCTCACGGTGGGCCTCGGGCAAGGAGCCCAACAGCAGGTGGGCAGCGAGATCAGCGCCCTAGGAAGCAACCTGCTCATCGTCTCCCCCGGGAGTGCGACGAGCTCGACCGGCATCCGCGGCGGCTTCGGATCGGCCTCCACGCTCACCACCGAGGACGCGACGGCACTGTCGTCCAAGGTCACCGCCCCCGACATCAAGGCCGTCGCGGCGACCACCTCGACCTCGGAGGAGCTCACCGTTGATTCCTCCGCCACCGGCAATCGGTTCGCGGCGCTGGCAGCGTCCGGCTCGTCCTCCTCCTCGTCATCGTCCTCGGCGACGAACTGGACCACGACCGTGGCCGGCACGACCCCGTCGTGGCTCTCGGTTCGGTCTCGCTCGGTCGTCGAGGGACGATTCATCACCGCGCACGACGTGGCGACGAACGCCGCCGTCGTCGTGCTCGGATCGGAGACCTCGTCCGAGCTGTTCAGCGGACGGGACCCGGTCGGGCAGACGGTGACCATCGCCGACATCCCGTTCACCGTGGTCGGCGTCTTGAACTCGGTCGGGTCGGGCGCCTCGTCCAGCTCCGATCAGGACGACACCGCGATCGTGCCGATCACGACCGCGATGACCCGGGTCGTCGGAGGGACGTCGCGCACCTCGGTCAGCACGATCTACATCGAGGCGACCAGCTCGAAGACGATCTCCGCCGCCTATCAGGAGGCGGACGCAGAACTCCTGGCCCTGCACGGCATCACGACCTCGTCCGACGCCGACTTCTCGATCGCCTCCCAGCAATCGATCCTGAGTACGGCGACCAGCGTCGACCGGACGCTCACCATCTTGCTCGGCGGAATCGCTGGCATCTCCTTGTTCGTCGGGGGGATCGGCGTGATGAACATCATGCTGGTGTCGGTCACCGAGCGGATCCGCGAGATCGGGTTGCGCAAAGCCCTCGGCGCCACGCCGAGCGCAATCCGTCGCCAGTTCCTCGTCGAGGCCGGAACCCTCGGATTGACCGGCGGGATCCTCGGAGTCGCACTTGGTCTGATCGGCGCGGTCGTTCTCCCGCACTTCATCTCCGATCCGATCGCCATCTCCTCCACCGCGGCGATCGGCGCGATTGCGGTTGCCGTCGGAATCGGCCTGGTCTTCGGCGTCTACCCCGCCAGCAGAGCCGCGCGGCTCGCCCCCATCGACGCACTGCGTAGTGAATAACCGAAGGAGCACCCCGTGACCCCCCACATCCGGACCGCCTCGACCGGCGGCAAGCGTCGCCTCGCCACCGTCGCGGTGATCGGCGCGAGCGCCGCGGTGCTCGCCGCGTGCGGAAGCGGCTCAACCGGCGGCAACTCCGGCGGCGGCGGAGCGTCAGACGCTCCCACCGGAAGCGCGGCGGGGTTCGCCCCGGTAACGGGCAAGGTTGTGTCCACCGGAAGCTCGGGTGCGCGCGTGTCCACGACGTCCGGCAAGACCGACGTGGCGTTCGCGTCGACGACCCGGTTCACCACGCTCGCGACGATCGACAAGGCCGCCCTCAAGGTCGGCCAGTGCGTCACCGTGTCGAGCTCGTCGACCACCAGCTCAGCCACCGCGATCACGGCAACCACCATCACGGTCACCAGCAACACCGCGTGCAGTACCGCCCGCAGCTTCGGTAGACCCGGCACGGGTAATGGCGGCCCGCCGAGCGGCGGTAGCGTCGCCAGCGGCGCGCCCGGTGGTGAGGGCTTCCCCGGCGGCACGTCCGGGAGCGGGGGGTTGCCCGACGGGACACCTCCGACCGGCGGCGCCTCGGGCAGCGGCAACCGGGTCGGCGGGTTCCCGAGGGCGGGGACGATCACCTCGATCTCCGGCTCGACGATCACGATCAAGTCCCTCGTGCGCGGTGTCGCCGGCGGATCATCGTCGCCCTCGACCGGCCACGTCACCGTGACGACCTCGGGGTCGACGACGTTGCGACGCAGCGTCACCGGATCGAAGAGCGACGTCGTCACCGGCACGTGCCTCACCGCGATCGGCCAGAAGACAAGCGGCGGAGTCGTTGATGCCTTCTCGGTCACGGTCTCCAGTCCCAGCGACGGCACCTGCACCGCGAGCACCAGCGGGTTCGGTGGCGGGTTCGGTTTCGGTGGCCCACGGGGTTCCCGCCCGAACGGGTCGACCAGTGCCTAGCGTGCTCATTCGCCGCCGGGTGATCGTCGGCGGCCTCGCCGTCGTCATCGTCGCCGCTGCCGGCACGTCGGCGTGGGCGATGAGCGGCGGTTCGGGGACGGCGTACCGGCTTGCCACGGTCGGCCGCGGGTCGGTCGTCGCGTCCATCGACACCACCGGGGTCATCTCACCGATCAAGTCGGCCAACGTCGACTTTCAGGTCTCCGGGACGGTCCGCCGGGTGGTCGTGAAGCAAGGTCAGCGGGTCACGGCCGGCGAGGTGCTCGCTCGCCTCAAACGGGCCGATCTGCGTGCGACCCTCACGGCCGCCGAATCCACGCTCAGCGCCGCCCGCGAAACGCTGACCTCCGACGAGGCCAGCCAGTCCACGAGCACGGTCGCGAACAGTACGTCGACGAGCAGCGCAGCGACGTCCACCGGCTCGACCGCGTCCGGCAACCAGCACAACAGTACGACCGGAAACTCCAAGAAGATTCAGGCTGATCAGCTCACGTTGGTCAATGCCCAGCGTCGCGCGGATGCGGACCTAGCGACCGCAAAGGCAGCGTTGGCGGCGGAGAAGACCGCGTGCGCGAGCGAGCTCAGCGACGCCTCATCGTCCTCGAGTGCGACCTCGGGCGCGTCGAGTACTGCCTCCGACGACTGCACCGCCGCGGTCCAGACGCTGTACGCCGCCCAGAGCGCGGTCAGTAAGGACCAGCGCGCCGTCCAAGCGGCACAGACCGCCCTCACCAAGGACCTCGGCGTCTCCACAACCTCGGCCGCCCCCACCGCTGCACACACTCGCACCAGCGGCACGACGAGCAGCACGTCCACCGACAGTGGCGCGACCACACAACGCCACCAGAGCACGTCGGCGACCGACACCGCCAGCGCAACGACCGCGACGACGACCGTGACCGCGGCCCAACTCGCCTCCGACCAGGCGACGATCGACACCGACCGTGCCGCAGTCGCGACGGCCCGGGCGAACCTCGCCCAGGCCGTCGTGCGCAGCCCGATGTCCGGACGGGTCGTCACCGTCACCGTCGCCCGCGGTGACCAGGTCTCCGGCTCATCGAGCTCGACCAGCCCGGCGTTCCAAGTTGTGGGATCCCCGCAGAGCCAGGTCACGATCGGGCTCACGGCCGCCCAGATCCGAACAGTGAAAACCGGGATGCAAGCGCGGGTCACTGCGGACGGCGCCGCGACGTCGGTGACGGGCATTGTCACGTCGGTGGGCATCGCGGCGGCGGAGTCCTCGACCGGCTCCTCGACCTACCCGGTCGTGATCGCCGTGTCCAAGACCGCGACGTCGCTGGTGTCGGGAGCGGACGCCGCGGTCTCGATCGTCCTCGCGCACGTGCGCAACGCGCTCATCGTCCCCACCTCTGCGGTGCACCGCAGCGGCGAGAAGAGCTACGTCGAGACCCTCGCGAACGGCCGACTGACCCGCACGACCGTGACCGTCGGCGCGATGGGCGCGACGACCACCCAGATCCTCGCCGGCCTGACCACCGGTCAGCGGGTGATCCTCGCAAACCTCAACGCCGCCGTACCGAGCAGCAGCAGCAACCTCACCACCGGCGGGGGCAACGGGTTCCGGTCGTTGCGCATCTCCGGTGGACCCGGCCCCGGCGGCTTCAGCCCGCCCGGTGGCGGTTCGGTGTCGGTCAGCGGGAAGTAGCACCGGCTCGCAGCGAGCTCACAGCGCTGCTCAAGGCTGCATCCATCCGCAGGTCGCACCGTGGCTGCATGACGACGACCCCATGTGCACCGCCCCCCACGACGAACCCGCGAGTCGACCAACGCGATCCCGGGACGAGGCCGGACCCGCAGGCCGTTGTCGACATCGTCGTCCCTGTCTACAACGAGCAGGCGAGCCTCGAGGTCAGTGTCCGGCGCCTGCACGTGTTCCTTTCGAGCGCACTACCCGTCTCGGCGCGGATCACCATTGCCGACAACGCCAGCACCGACGGGACGTGGCCACTTGCGTGTCGGCTCGCCTGCGACCTGCCTGGGGTCCGAGCCATCCGGCTCGAGCGCAAAGGCCGAGGCCGGGCGCTGCGCAACGCCTGGACCGACAGCGACGCCGACATCCTCGTCTACATGGACGTCGACCTCTCGACCGACCTCGCGGCGCTGCTTCCGCTGATCGCGCCGCTGCTGTCCGGCCACAGCGACCTGGCGATCGGGACGCGGCTCGCACACGGTTCCCGGGTTGTCCGCGGCCGCAAGCGCGAGTTCATCTCCCGGACCTACAACCGGATCGTTCGGGCCTCCCTCGGCGCCCGCTTCTCAGACGCGCAGTGCGGTTTCAAGGCGATCCGGCGCGACCGGGCACAGCAACTGCTCCCGCTCGTTCGCGACGAGGAGTGGTTCTTCGACACCGAGTTGCTCGTCCTCGCCGAGCGCGCCGGGCTGCGCATCCACGAGGTGCCGGTCGACTGGATCGACGACCCGGTCTCGAAGGTGGACATCACCTCAACCGCCGTCGCCGACCTCAAGGGCATCGCCCGGTTGCGGCGAAGCCTCGCCCGGGATCAGGTCGCGCTGCGCGTCGAACCGGAGCCAGGCCCGCCGCGCACCAGCGCCCAGATCGTTCGGTTCGCGGCGATCGGCGTCGCCAGCACGATCGCGTACGTCGTCCTCTACCTGATGCTGCGGGTCGGCCTCGGACCGGTTCTCGCGAACGCACTCGCGCTCCTCACCACCGCGATCGCGAACACAGCGGTGAACCGCCGGCTCACCTTCGGGGTCCGTGGGCGGGCGAACGCGGTCAGGCACCAGGCCCAGGGTTTGGCGGTCTTCGGCCTCGCCCTTGCCGTCACGACGGCCGCACTCGGCGTCCTGCACGCGGCATCGGCCAACCCCGGCCGCAGCACCGAGGCCTCCGTCCTGGTGATCGCGAACCTCGCCGCGACCGCGATCCGCTTCGGGCTGCTCCGAGGCTGGGTGTTTGCTGGCTCACAGGCGGCTCACAGGGGATGATCAGGAGCGCGTCAGCGCGCGGCGGGACCCTAGGTCATGACGCTGACCAGCGAGGCGCGAGCCGACGTGCAGAGGATCGATATGACCGCGCAGCCAAGTCCGGCCGGAGAAGCCCGACTGCTCGTCGTCGACGACGAGCCGAACATCCTCGAACTGCTGTCGGCGAGCCTGCGCTTCGCCGGATTCGACGTCGCCACCGCAACCAACGGCAACGAGGCGCTCAAGGTCGCGACGACCTACCGGCCCGACCTCATCGTGCTCGACGTCATGATGCCGGGCATCGACGGATTCGAAGTGGTCCGGCGGCTGCGGCAGGACGAGCAGCGCATGCCGGTGCTCTTTTTGACCGCCCGCGACGCCACCGAGGACAAGATCACCGGACTGACCCTCGGTGGCGATGACTACATCACCAAGCCGTTCAGCCTCGAGGAGGTCATCGCGCGGATCCGGGCGGTCCTGCGCCGGCTGTCGGTCGCGGCGCCGGGACCGAATTATGCCGTGCTGACCTACGGCGACATCGAACTCAACGACGACACCCACGAGGTGTTCAAGGCAGGTACGCCGGTGTCGCTGTCGCCGACGGAGTTCAAGCTCCTGCGCTACTTCATGCAAAACCCGACGCGGGTGCTGTCCAAGGCGCAGATCCTCGACCATGTCTGGCACTACGACTTCGGCGGCGATGCGAACGTGGTGGAGTCCTACGTGTCCTATCTCCGCCGCAAGGTCGACACCACCGAGCCCCGCCTGCTGCACACCATCCGAAGCGTCGGATACGTTCTGCGACTGCCGCGCGAGTAGCTGTGCCCAATCCCGTCCTTGCCGCGCGCGGACTTGCCGCCCGAACCCCACTGCGGATCAAGCTGGTCGCGGCGTTCCTCGTCCTTGCCGCGGCCGGATTGACGCTCACCGCGTTCGCGGCGACGGCCGCGCTTCGGTCCTATCTCCTGAATCGACTCGATGACCAGCTGGCCACGGCTGCCGGCCCGATCGCGAACCGAGCCGGCGGATTTAACGCCCAGCCCGACCGTTACGGCGCTCCTCCCGGCGGCAGCGCGACCGGCAGCGAAAGCGTTCCGAGCAGCGGGAGCTCGCGGACCCAACCGACGCCGAGCGCGTTCTACGTCGCCTTCATCGACCCGTCCGGACGAATCGATGCCCCGCCCACCAGCCAGTTCGGCGTGACCTCGCCGCCGAAGCTGCCGACCCTGACGACCGCACGGTTGGCGGCGTTGCACGGCAAGCCGTTCACGGTGTCCTCGCGCGACGGCCACACGTCCTGGCGGGTCGTCGCGCACGAACTGCCGGACGACTCGGGCGGCATCGTCGTCGCGACCTCGATGACCGAGCTGAACCACACCGTGACTCACCTGATCCTGCTCGAGCTGGTGATCGGTGGTCTCGTTCTGGTCCTGATGGGCGGCGGCGGATACCTGCTGATCCGGCGCTCGCTGCGCCCCCTCGTCGAGGTTGAGCACACGGCGGAGGCCATTGCGGCAGGTGACCTGACCCGACGAGTGACCCCGTTACCCACCAGCACGGAGCTCGGACGGCTCTCCGACGCGCTCAACTCGATGTTGGGACAGATCGAGACGGCGTTCGCCAAGGAACGCGACTCCCAGCGCAAGGCAAAGGCGTCCGAGGACAAGATGCGCCAGTTCGTCGCCGACGCGAGCCACGAGCTGCGAACGCCGCTCACCTCGATCCGTGGGTTCGCCGAACTGCACCGGATGGGTGCCACCACGGACGAGGCCGAGGTCGCCCGGCTGATGCGCCGAGTCGAAGACGAGGCCGCACGGATGGGCGTCCTCGTCGACGACCTGCTCCTGCTGGCCCGGCTCGACCAGCAACGTCCGCTCGAGCAGGCGCCCGTCGACCTGCTCGAGATCGCCAGCGACGTCGTCCACGACGCCCGGGTGGTCGCGCCGGATCGCGCCATCGACCTCAAGGTCTCCACCACCTCGCCGCCGGTCGTGATCGGCGACGAGCTGCGCTTGCGTCAGGTCGTGCGCAACCTCATGACCAACGCACTGACCCACACGCCGGCCGGCACTGCGGTGGCGGTGATCGTGTCGACCAGCGACGGCACGCCACCGCAAGCCGTCGTCGAGATCGCTGACGCCGGCCCCGGTCTCGCCGAGCAGGACGCGGCCCACGCCTTCGAGCGGTTCTATCGCGCCGACAGTTCACGCAGCCGCGCGGGTGGAGGAACAGGGCTCGGCCTCGCGATCGTGCACGGGATCGTCACCGCGCACGGCGGAACGGTCTCGATCGACTCCCGCCCCGGCGAAGGGGCGATCTTCCGCGTCAGTCTTCCGTTGACGAGCCCGTCCTTCCTCTCGACCTCGGCGCACGACGCCGACGATGATCCCGAGGCGCAACGGGCGGATCTCGGCCAACGGCGTTAGATGATGCCGTAGATGCCACCACCGTCCGCCACCAGAATCGCGGCGACCGCGCGCCGGATCGACCGCGCCGCCGGTGAGTTGTCGAACCGTGCGCAGCGGATGATGGAGGAGACGCTTCCGTGGTTTGCCACGATGCCCCCGCAGCCGCGGACGCTGGTCGGCTTGATCATCCAGGCCGGAATCCAGGGCTTCGCCGATTGGCTCCGCGCTCCCGGTGCCGGCTCCCGGATCACCGCGGACGTGTTCGCGCTCGCCCCGACCGATCTCGCAAGCGTCGTGACCCTGGAGCAGACGGTCGAGCTCGTCCGAATCGCGGTCGAAGTGACCGAGGATGCGATCGAGGAGCTCGCCGCTCCCACCCAGCAGGTCTGGTTGCGCGAGGCGACCCTGCGCTACTCACGGGAGATCGCGTTCGCGGCCGCTCTCGTCTACGCCCGTGCAGCCGAGCAGCGCGGCACGTGGGACGCGCGGTTGGAGTCGCTCGTGGTCGATGCGATCGTCCGCGGCGAAGTCAGCGACTCGGTGCTGTCCCGGGCCGCGGCCCTCGGCTGGGCACAGCCCGAGCAGATCTTCGCGATGGCCGGTCGGGCACCGGACGGTGATCCGGAGCGGATCCTGTCCCACGTGCGACGCCTCGGTTCGGACACCGGCACAGACATCCTCGCCGGAATCCAGACGTCGCGTCTTGTCGTGATCGTCGGTACGACCAGCAAGATCAGCCGGGTGACGAAAGCGCTGCTACCGGCGTTCGGCGCCGGGCCGATCGTCACCGGCCTCCCAGTCACCGGCCTTGCCGCGGCCGCGGTCTCGGTGCAGGAAGTCCTGGCCGCGCTGCGCGTTGCGGCGGCCTGGCCGGAAGCGCCGCGGCCGGTGAACAGCGACGACCTGCTTGCCGAGCGAGCGATCGGTGGCGACCAGCGAGCCGTGCGTGCGCTGATCACCGAGATCTACCAGCCACTCGCCGAGGATCCGCATCTGATCGCGACCGCGGATGCCTTCGTCCGCTGCGGCGGGGCGATCGAGTCGACCGGGCGTGCGTTGTTTGTCCATCCAAACACGGTGAGATACCGATTACGACGCATTCACGAGGTTTGTCGGCACGATCTGACCGACGGCCGGGAGCGCTACATCATCCAGGTTGCTCTGACCCTGGGCCGACTCGAGATCCCCGGGGCGGAGGAGCCGAGCATCGCGCCACCGGCGAAGGTGGTGAGCTTGTAGGATTCATACAAAGTTTTCGACCGAAAGACTGTGTGTGCCTACGCTGACTTCACTGCCACTCTCGGGACAGGGTTGATACGTGCTTGCGATCCTCGCTCCGGGCCAGGGAGCCCAGAAGCAGGGGTTTCTTTCCGGCTGGTTAACTCGCGATGGCGTTCGTGAGCGCCTCGAAAGCTGGCGGGACAGCGCCGGAATCGACCTGGTCGCCGCCGGTACTGAAATGTCGGACACTGACATTACCGACACCGCGATCGCCCAGCCGCTCATTGTCGCCGCGAGCCTCGCGACCGCCGAGCTCCTGCCCGCACTCCCGACCGACACGATCTTCGCCGGACACAGCGTCGGTGAGTTCGCTGCTGCCGCGCTCGCCGGTTCGCTGAGCGCCGACGCCGCGCTCCGCCTGGTCGCGGCGCGGGGTGCGGCCATGGCGAGCGCATCCGCGGCAGCGCCGAGCGGGATGGTCGCGATCCTCGGCGGCGAGCCGGAGGCGGTCGTGTCGGCAATCACCGCAGCCGGCGCCTGGCTCGCCAACTTCAACGCTCGGGGACAACTGGTCGCGGCGGGTACCAACGAGGCGATCGCGAGGCTCACCGACGCGGCGCCGGCAGGCGCTCGGCTGCGCCCGCTGGCCGTTGCCGGCGCCTTCCACACCGAGCTGATGGCCCCCGCTCAGGAGGAGATCGCCGCAGCTGCGACACTCGTGGCGCCGGCGCCTTGCGCCGGCGGCATGTTGTCCAACTCCGACGGCACCCTCGTTCACGACGGCCCCGAGATCCTGCGCCGGCTCGTGTCCCAGGTCACGCGCCCGGTCCGGTGGGACCTGTGCATGCAGACCATGGCGGCAATGGGAGTGACCGCCGCGATCGAGCTCGCCCCGGCAGGCACGCTCACCGCGCTGCTGCGCCGCGATCTCCCTGACGTGGCCACCGTCGCCCTTCGCGACCCCGACGACCTGGAGGCGGCGTACGCCCTGATCAGCGAGCACACTGCCGAACTGACCTGTCTACCCATGCCCTGGCAGCTCGTGGTCGCACCCGCGAAGGGAATCGCGAGCCTCACCGACCCTGCAGGGTCGGTCGAGCTCGCGGCCGGTGACGTCGTACTGCAAGTCAGCACCCGGACCGAGTGCATCGACGTCCGCACCGACAGCGCCGGACACCTGGTCGAATGGCTGGTCGCCGACGGCGACCCGGTCAACGAGGGACAGCCGCTGGCGCGGATTGCCGCGGATGGTCACGCATGACGCCGCTGTTGAATGCTCCCACCGGTCTCCGGCATAGCCGGATCATCGGTCTCGGCGAGGAACGACCGGTGCAGGCCGTGACCAACGACGAGCTGTCAACCACGCTCGACACCTCCGACGAGTGGATCCGCCAACGGACCGGGATCGCGTCGCGTCGAGTCGCGGGGCCGGAGGAGACCGTCGTCTCGATGGCCTCCGAGGCAGCCCTCAAGGCCGTCGCCGACGCCGGAATCGACCCCGAGCAGGTGGGCCTGGTCATCGTCGCCACCTGCTCGATGCCACAGCCGATTCCCGGGGCCGCCCCGCAGGTGGCCACGGCGCTCGGCGCCTCACGAGCGGGGGCGTTCGACCTCAACGCCGCATGTGCAGGCTTCTGTTACGCGCTGTCTGTCGGCTCGGACGCCGTCCGGCTCGGCACCACCGACTACGTCGTGGTGATCGGAGCGGAGAAGATCACCAACTGGGTCGACTGGACCGACCGTTCCTCGGCGATCCTCTTCGGCGACGGCGCCGGGGCGGTGGTGATCGGCCCGTCCGACACACCCGGGATCAGCCCCGTCGTCTCCGGCAGCGATGGCACCGCGCATCACCTGATCGACATGAGCGAGGACAACCGCCTCCGCCTCGACGGACCGGCAGTGTTCCGATGGGCGACCACCACGCTCGGTGACGTCGCGCTCGACGTGTGCCGCACAGCCGGCATCGACCCGGTGGACCTGTCGGCCGTCGTCCTCCACCAGGCGAACTTGCGGATTATCAACGCGATCGCCCGTCGGATCGGCGCCGACAACGCCGTGGTGGCGACCGACGTCGTCGATGCCGGGAACACCTCGGCAGCCTCGGTTCCGCTCGCCCTGGCCCGACTTCGTCGCGAAGGTGCGATCACCACGGGGGACCTCGCCTTGACCCTGTCCTTCGGGTCCGGCCTCACCTGGGCCGGCTCCGTCGTCACGATGCCGTGACCGCACGATCCGCACGAGCAGTACGACCGGCACCACCCGCCCGACAGATATCAACCCCACAGGAGAGTTCAGATGGCTGAGCAAGACATCCTCACCACCCTCGGCGAGATCGTCGAAGAGGCAACCGGCATCCCGGCGAGCAAGGTCGTCCCGGCCGCCTCGTTCGTGAACGACCTCGACATCGACTCGCTGTCGATGGTCGAGATCGCGACCATGGCGGAGGACAAGTTCAACGTGTCGATCCCGGACTCCGAGCTCGCGAAGCTCAAGACCGTTGCCGACGTCGTGGAGTTCCTCGAGAAGGCCGGCGTTCCAGCATGAGTCCGCGCGAGGTCGTCATCACCGGCCTCGGCGCGACCACTCCGCTCGGTGGAGACATGCCCTCCACCTGGCGGGGACTTCTCGCCGGTCAGTCCGGCGCGGTAGTTCTCGACCACGAGTGGGCCGCCGACCTCCCGGTGCGGATCGCCGCACCTGCGGCGACCGACCCGTCGACGCTGCTGCCCGCCGCGAGGCTGCGCAGCCTCGACCGCAGCCAGCAGCTTGCGATCGTCGCCGCCCGGGAGGCGTGGGCGGACGCGGGCGAGCCGGACGTTGATCCGGTCCGGCTCGGCGCAGCCGTGTCCAGCGGGATCGGTGGCCTGACCACCGTCATCGAGCAGTACGACGTACTTCGGGAGCGTGGCGCCCGCCGGATGTCCCCGTTCACCGTCCCGATGATCATGCCCAACGGCCCGGCCGCCGTCGTGGCACTCGAGCTCGGCGCCCGGGCGGGCGCACACTCACCGGTGTCCGCGTGCGCGTCCGGATCCGAAGCGATCGCCTACGGCCTGGACATGATCCGGCTCGGGCGCGCCGACGTCGTGGTGTGCGGCGGCTCGGAGGCGGTCGTTCATCAGTTGACGCTCGCAGCGTTCGCGGCGATGCGCGCGCTGTCGACCCGCCACGACGCACCTGAGGCCGCCTCCCGGCCGTTCGACAAGGGCCGGGACGGCTTCGTGCTCGCCGAGGGCGCGTCGATCCTCGTTCTCGAAGCGCGCGAGCACGCCGAGGCGCGGGGCGCGTCGATCTACGCCGTCCTCGCCGGAGCGGGCATGGCCAGCGACGCCCACCACATCGCCGCTCCGGATCCGGACGGCGATGGCGCGGGCAGGGCGATGACGACGGCGCTGCGTGACGCCGGCGTCGGGACAGCCGACGTCGCCCACATCAACGCCCACGCGACGTCCACCCCGGCCGGAGACGTCGCCGAGGCGATCGCCATCAAGCGAGCGTTCGGCGCGGATGCCGATGCGATCGCGGTCACGGCGACCAAGTCCTGCACCGGCCACCTCCTCGGTGCCGCCGGTGCCTTGGAGACGGCCATCACCGCGATGTCGCTGCGCGAGCACGTCGTCCCCGCGATCCGCAATCTCGACGACCCCGACGACGAGGTCGGCCTCGACCTGGTCGCGGTCACCCCGCGTCCTCTTGCTACGGGCAAAGCGGCGCTGTCCAACTCGTTCGGCTTCGGCGGACACGACGTCGCCCTGGTCCTGACGGAGGCCTGATGTCCCTTCTCGATGTTGGTCCCAACCTCGCCGGTCGCGACGACGCCCCCCGGATCAACGACTCCGGCGAGGTGGATCGCGACCCGCAGATCCGGCTGGCTCAGCTGTTCGGTACGGCGAGCTTTTCGGTTCTCAGCGGCGAGCCGGGCACGGGCGTGGTCACCGCGATCGGCACCCTGCACGGCCAGCCGGCCGTGGCCTTCGCCTCCGACCCCTCGATCCAGGGCGGGGCCATGGGAGTCGACGGGTGCGCCGCGATCGCCGACGCCTACGCGGTCGCGCTCCAGCGCAAGGCCCCGATCGTCGGGATCTGGCAGTCCGGCGGCGCCCGCCTGGCCGAGGGCGTGGCCTCGCTGCACGGGGTCGGGCGGATCTTCACCGCGATGACCAAGGCGTCTGGACGGATCCCCCAGCTGTCCGTCGTTCTCGGCCCCGCCGCCGGTGGCGCGGCCTACGGCCCGGCGCTCACCGACATCGTGATTCTCGGCCCGCACGGCCGGGTGTTCGTCACCGGACCGGACGTCGTGCGCAGCGTGACCGGCGAGGATGTCGACATGGCTCGCCTGGGCGGGCCCGAACCGCACGGCCGGCGCAGCGGAGTCGTTCACGTGATCTCCGACAGCGACGCCGCCGCGCTGTCCGCCGCGGTCGACATCATCGGCCTGCTGACCGACAAGCGCGCGATCACCCCGGCCGAGGACCGGCCGTTGCGCGACCTTCTTCCCGAGTCGGCCCGTCGGGCCTACGACGTGCACCCCCTGGTCAACAACGTGCTGGATGAGCCCGGCATCGAGTTGCACGCCAACTGGGCGCCGAACATCGTCACCACCCTCGGCCGGATCGGTGGCGGCAGCGTCGGCGTCCTCGCCAACAACCCGATGCGCCTGGGCGGTTGCCTCGACTCCGCCAGCGCGGAGAAGGCGGCGCGTTTCGTGCGGATGTGCGATGCGTTCGGCGTCCCGCTCATCGTGTTGGTCGACGTCCCGGGTTACCTTCCCGGCGTGGCCCAGGAGTGGGATGGGGTCGTCCGCCGCGGCGCGAAGCTCCTCCATGCCTTCGCGGAGGCCACCGTGCCGCGCGTGACCGTCGTCACCCGCAAGGCCTACGGCGGAGCCTATATCGCGATGAACTCCCGGTCGTTGGACGCGACGAAGGTCTACGCCTGGCCGGGTGCGGAGGTCGCGGTCATGGGCGCGGTCGCCGCGGTGCGAGTCCTCAAGCGCAGGCAGATCGCCGCCGTGCCCGAGGACGAGCGGCCTGCCCTCGAAGCGAGCCTTGCCGCCGAGCACGAGGTCGAGTCCGGCGGCGTCCAGCGAGCCGTTGACCTCGACCTGGTCGACGAAATCATCGCCCCCGACCGAACCCGCAGCACGGTGAGCGCGGCACTGTCGGCCGCCCCCGCGGGGGTCGGCGAGCACGGCAACATCCCGCTGTGACCGCGCCGTCACGGTCGGTCCTCGTCACCGGCGGGAATGCGGGAATCGGCCTCGGGATCGCCCGTCACCTCGCCGGTCAGGGTCACCGGGTGGCCGTGACCCATCGTTCGAGTGGCGCCCCGGACGGGCTTTTCGCGGTCAAATGCGACGTCGCCGACCCGGACTCGGTGCGCGACGCAGCCGCCGTGGCGGCCGCCGAGAACGGTCCGATCGAGATTCTGGTCGCGAACGCGGGGATCACCCGCGACGGGCTGATGATGCGAATGCCCGACCACGACTGGGATGATGTGATCGACACCAATCTGCGAGGCGCCTGGGCAGCCGCCCGGGCGGTGATCCCCGCGATGGCCAAGGCACGCTTCGGCCGGCTGCTGTTCGTGTCGAGCGTCGTTGCCATGGCGGGCCAGGCCGGGCAGGCGAACTATGCGGCGTCGAAGGCGGGCCTGATCGGTTTGACCCGCTCGATCGCGCGGGAGTACGCCCCCCGGTCGATCACCGCCAACGTGCTCGCGCCGGGCTTGGTGACCACCCGCATGGCCGATGCGCTAAGCGACGCCCAGCGGGACGCGATCATCGCCCTGACCCCCCTCGGCCGGCCGGCGACGGTCGAGGAAGTGGCGTCGGTCGCGGCGTTCCTCGTCAGCGACGAGGCGTCGTACGTGACCGGGGCGGTCGTGCCCGTCGACGGCGGATTGGGAATGGGCCACTGATGGGTCTGCTCGAGGCAAAGACGGTCCTCGTGACCGGAGTGCTCACCGACGCATCGATCGGGTTCCGGGTGGCCGAGGTCGCGCAGCGCGAGGGCGCGAAGGTCATCCTCACCGGTGTGGGCCGCAGCTTGTCGCTGACCACGAGGATCGCCAAGCGCCTTCCCGAGAGCGCGCCGGTCGTGCCGCTCGACGTGACCAGCGAGGAGGAGCTCGACGGTCTCGTCGAGGCACTGGCCCCGCACACCGACCGGCTCGACGGCATTCTGCACGCGATCGGCTTCGCGCCGGCGAGTGCGTTGGGCGGCGGGTTCCTCGAGACCTCGTGGCCGGACGTCGCGACCGCGATGCAGATCTCGACGTACTCCCTGGTGTCGCTGGTCCGCGCGAGCGCACCGATCCTCGGGTCGGGCGCCTCGGTCGTCGGGCTGGACTTCGACGCGACGAAGGCGTGGCCGGCCTACGACTGGATGGGGGTGGCAAAGGCCGGGCTCGAGTCCGCCGCCCGCTACCTGGCCCGCGAGCTCGGCCCCCGGGGGATCCGGGTGAACCTCGTCGCGGCAGGTCCGCTTCGGACGATGGCAGCAAAGTCGATCCCCGGCTTCGACGGCTTCGAGCAGGTCTGGAAGGAGCGCGCCCCGCTGGGCTGGGACGTGCAGGACACCGGACCGGCCGCCAAGGCTTGCGTCGCCCTCCTCTCGGACTGGTTCCCCGCGACCACCGGGTCAGTTGTGCATGTCGACGGCGGCGTGCACGCGGTCGGCGCCTGAGCCCGGTCGCGCATCGCCGGTCGTCGCAGCCCAGTGCCGGGCCTCGGCACCCACGGGGATCGTGACGATCGCCAGCACTGGGAACGCGCTCACCACGGCGAACCCCACGCCGAAACCGGATCCGGCGATCAGCGCCGCAAGCAACGGCGGAGTCAGCACCGCCGTGATGTTCTGAGCGGTGTTCTGCGCGCCCAGCGCGCGCCCCGCCCACTCGGATCCGGCAAGCTCGGCCACCGCAGTGAATCCGAGGCCGTTGTCCGCAACCGTGACCACCGTCGCGACGCCGATCGCCGCCACCGCCAGCACCGACCCGGCCGCTGCGCCGAGCCCGACCGCCAGCATGGCGAGCGCAGCCGCCACGGCGATGGTGCGCATCGGGCGCAGCCGGCTCGCGACGCGGTCGGACCACACGCCGACAACGAGCCGTCCGAGCGCGCCCGCTACCTGAACGGCGAACAGTAGACGCCCCGCCGCAGCGGGAGTCCAGTCCCGCTGGGTGACGAGGAACTCCAACGCGAACGCCGAGATCGCGAGTTGAGGCACGACGAGCAGCGCGCCGGATCCATGGACGCGCCACAGCGCCGACGAGGCATACGGCGAGCAGGGTCGGTGGCCGGGCACCCGTGCGGCTCGCGGTGGGTCGACCACGAAAGCCATGATCAGCCCGCTCACCACGAGACAGGCCAGCGCCGACACCACCAGTGCACCACGAACCCCCCACCCGGCCGCCACCGGCGGGAAGACGAGCGCGGCGAGCGCAACGCCGAGGGGCTGGGCAGTCTGGCGAACGCCCATGGCCATTCCGCGCTCGTCAGCGGCGAACCATCCCAGCACGACCCGGCCGCTGGCCGCATTGACCGAACCGCCTCCGGCTCCGGCCAGCACGAGCAGCGCAAACTGCGGGCCGAACCCGTCGACGAGCGCGGCGCCGAGCAGGAACACGCCGCCGAGTCCGAGGCCGAGGGCCATCACGACGCGCTCGCCTCGGCGGTCGGCGACCGCGCCCCAGAGGATCAGCGTCGCCAGCAGGCCAATGGACGGCGCGGCCACCAGCGTGCCGGCCGAGGCGAGGGACAGCCCGCCGGTCTGGCGAATTTGCGGAAGCAGCATCGGCAGGCCGTAAAGGTATGCGCTGGTGGCCGTCTGCGCGGCCAGGCCGATCCCGAGGATGAGCCAGCGGTGAGGGCGGGCGGCAGGCACCCCGCCAGCCTAGTAGTGAGTTTCGATCACTGAGAAATTTATCTCGGATAATGAGACGACTCGGATAATGAGACGACTCGGGTAATGAGACGACTCGGATTAGGAGACGCACAGACCGAGCGGGTGACGCCGCCGGACGCAGAATCAGGGGTCGGCGGTGACGAACACGTGAGCAGCGGTAGCGTTTTCGAGCTCGACGGCCCGGCTGCCGGCCCCGATTCGGACGTGACCGTCACGCCAGCCGATCTCCACCGGTCGGTTCGGCCGGAATCCGGCCCGCCGCAACCGGGTCAGAAGTGCGGTGTCGGACTGGATTGGCTCACCGATCCGGCGCACCACGACCGATGACGTCGAGGTCGGGACGTCGGTCAGCGCCACCAGGCCGACGAGATAGTCATCCGGCTCGGAGTCGCCCAGCTCGTCGAGGCCGGGGATGGGGTTTCCGTACGGAGACTCGGTGGGGTGACCGAGGATCTCCAGCAATCGACGCTCGACCGTCTCGCTGATCACGTGTTCCCAGCGGCACGCCTCGTCATGGACCAGCTGCCATTCGAGCCCGATGACATCGACGAGCAGGCATTCCGCCAACCGGTGCTTGCGCATGACCCGGGTCGCGGTCGACCGGCCCAGCGCGGTGAGCTCGATCGTGCGCTCACCGGTGACCGTCAGCAGGCCGTCTCGCTCCATCCGACCAACCGTCTGTGACACCGTCGGAACCGTTTGATCGAGGCGTTCGGCAATCCTCGCCCGCAACGGCGGGATGCCCTCCTCCTCGAGCTCGAGCACCGTCCGCAGGTACATCTCGGATGTGTCGATGAGGTCGTTGATCTGGTTCACGGCGCCATTGTGCCCCTCTTCGGCGTCATCGCCGGTCGTGTACGGTCGAGACGGTGCGCGGACATGCCGATCCCGAGCGCGCCAGCCGTGTCGACGACTGGTTCGCCGCGCATACCTCGGACATCGGCGACTGGTCCGCTGACGAGCTCCGCACGCTGAAGACAACGCAGCGGATCGCCGTCGTACTCCCGGCGTTGGACGAGGAAGAGACCGTCGGTGACATCGTTGCCCGGATTCGGGCCGATCTCGCCACCGGCGAAGGCGATCTGGTCGACGAGATCATCGTCGTCGACAGCGACTCCCGGGACGGCACCGCCGCAGTCGCGGCGGCGAACGGAGCCCGGGTGGTTGCACTCGGCGACGTCCTCGGCCACCTTCGGTCCCGGCGAGGCAAGGGCGAGGCGATGTGGCGCGGACTCGCCGCCACGGACGCCGATCTCGTCGTGTTCGTCGACGCCGACCTCCAGTCGTTCGACGCGCGGTTCGTCGTGGCGCTGCTCGGTCCGCTACTCACCGACTCCTCAACCCGGTTCGTCAAAGCGGCCTACGACCGCCCGCCCACCGACCCGTCCGTTCCGAGCAACGGCGGCGGGCGGGTCACCGAGCTGATGGCCCGACCCTGGATCGCGACCTTCTGGCCAGAACTGTCCGGCGTACTCCAGCCTCTCGCCGGCGAGTACGCCGCCCGCGCCGACCTCTTGCGCGCGATGCCGTTTCGATGCGGGTACGGGGTCGACCTCGGCCTGCTGCTGGACGCCTACCGCGTGGTCGGCCTCGACGGCCTCGCCCAAGTCGACCTGCACCGCCGATGGCATCGGCACTCCGACCTTGCCTCACTCGGCCGGATGGCGGCCGAGGTGATGCACACCGCGATCGACCGGCTCGAGTCCGAGGGACGCCTGCCGGCCGACCTCGTCCGCGCGACGACGCTGCTCCAGCCCGACCGGACCGAGGGCGGAGTGCGCACGAGCAGGCACGACATCGACACCGCGGAGCGGCCGCCGCTCGTCGACCTTCTGGCCGCGCCGGCCGATCAGTCGAGCAACCAGGACTCGACGAAGTAGCCCACCCCGTACGGCGCGACGTGAAGCGTCGGGCCTCCCGCGGTGATGGCAGCGGCTTGGGAGTCCACCAGGCGCGAGACCCACTGCCACACCGGCAGCCCGTGGCACATCACCTCGGTCGCGAGGCCAGCATCGACGGTCGCCAGCGCAGCCACGTCCCCGTCGCGCAGCGCCGCAGCGATCCGCAGGTCGAACGCCTCCGCCCGGGGGTCGAGATGCCCCGGTGCCTTCTCACTGCGCCGCGCGCTGCCATCGCCGACGGCCACGACCGCGAAGACCCCGGGGGGGAACTCCGCCGGCGGTTCGGCCCCCTGGACGGCACCGAGCCACGAGCGCGGCCCTGACCAGCCGCATTCGTCGAGGAGCCAGGCACCGACGCCGAGCTGCCACGGCAACCGCGGTCGCCGGTCGACGACGCGACGTTCAACCCCGAAGCCGCCGAAGTCCCACGTGAGGTCACCGTCGCCGGCGTAGGCAACCGGCGTCGGCGCGACGACGAGCACCCGATCAGGCGCGGCGGCGAGCGCCGTCCGGACGGCGGCCACGGCAGCGGCGCGCAGCTCCGCGTCGCGGTCCGCCGACCCGCCTGCGACGGAGGGGATCAGCAACGGCGCGGCGGGTACGAACGCGATCGAGCAGCAGCTCACGCGAGGGCCCGCCGCCCGACGGCGAGATCACGATCGCCCCGGATGGCGGCGACGACGCTCAGAACCCGCCACGTGGCGGTGACGTCGTGCGCCCGGAAGATCCGGGCGCCGAGCCAGGCCGCAACCGCCGTGGCCGACAGCGTCCCTTCGAGGCGCTCGTCCGGAGGCAGGTCGAGCACCTCACCGATGAAGTCCTTGCGCGACATCGCCATCAGTACCGGCCAGCCCGTGTCGACCAAAGCGGGGGTGTGCCGGGTGAGCAGCAACGAGTGCCGGCTGTTCTTGCCGAAGTCATGAGCCGGGTCGATCACGATCCCGTCCGCGCGGACACCGGCAGCCACGGCGGTCTCGGCGAGACCGACAAGATAGGCGGTCGCCTCCGCCACCACATCGTCGTACCAGACCCGGTGCGGACGGGTCCGGGGCGACTGCCGGCCGGCGTGCGTGCAGACGAGCCCGGCGTCGTGCCGAGCGGCAACCGCGACGAGGTCCGGATCGACCCCTCCCCAGGCATCGTTGATCACGTCGGCACCGGCCCGGCACACCACGTCGGCAACCGCCGAACGCCACGTGTCGACGCTGATCACCAGGTCCGGGTGTCGACGCCGTGCACCCTCGACGACCGGCAGGACGCGCGCCAGCTCGTCCTCCGCGTTGACCTCGCCACCCGGCGCTGCCTTGATCCCCCCAATATCGACGATCTCCGCGCCCTCGGAGACGACTTCGTCGATTCGGTGGAGCGCGGCGTCGACGCCGAAGGTCCGGCCGCGGTCATAGAAGGAGTCCGGGGTCGCGTTGACGATCGCCATCACCGCGAGGTGATCCGGGGTAAATGTCCGCCGGCCCCAGCGCAAGACCCTGCCGGTGCGCGTGCCGGCCTCATCACCGGTCGAAGGGTCCACCCCGGCATGGTAGAGAGCGGGCACGACCGGCCCACCGGCACCGCCCCACGCGGTCTCAGTGCACGTGAACGGAGATCGCGCCCGACTCGCCTGATGTCCCGGCGTCGTTCACGGCCCGAACGGTGAAGGTGTACCGGTGATGACGAGGCAACCGGCCGGTGGTCAGCGTGCGACCCACGCCGACGGCGCGACGATGAACCTCACCCAGCGTCCCCTGTCGCCGGATGACGACGTACCCCTCGAGCCCCCCGCCGGTGCGGCGCGGCGGCCGCCACGAGATCTGCACGCGATGCCTCGCTACCTCAACCGCTGAGACTCCGCGCGGCGCGCTCGGAGGCACCCTCCACACCGCCACCCCGCGAGGGGCGTGCAGGCGGGTCGCCGCGCCGGCGATGGTCACGGCGGGGGCGACGTTACCGTCGGTCGCGGCGCCGAAGCGGACGATCCGGGTGTGGGTCGCGTCCGGCACCCACACCCTGGCCTTCGCGTCGAGCCCCGGGAAGCCCGGCTCAGCCAGCGCGGTCCGGCTGCCGACAATTCGCCTGACCGGCGCCACATTGCCAACCGCACCCGGCGCGAACGACACCATCGCGCTGGCGTGGTGCCGATCGGGATCGCTCGCCACGGTCAGCCCGCCGGCGCGGTCGACCGTCAGCGCGGCGGGGTAGTCCAGCGTCGTGCGCGAGCCGGAGATCACCCGGTTGGCGGACAGGTTCCCCGTACCGGTCGCCGGGAACCGCTGCAGCGCCGGCGCGGGTAGCCCGCTGCCCCCCTCGACGTGCGTGACCCACACGCTCGCACCCGCAATTGCGATCCCCCCGGCGGGGAAGAGCCTGGTACGCCGCCCGGCGATCCGA
The DNA here is from genome assembly GCA_035501255.1 of Mycobacteriales bacterium. Lineage (GTDB taxonomy): Bacteria > Actinomycetota > Actinomycetes > JAFAQI01 > JAFAQI01 > JAFAZI01. The sequence continues at coordinate 52,788 of DATJWM010000135.1, forward strand.
CGCAGCGGCGCGACGTTGCCATTCGCACCCGCCGCGAACTCCAGGACTGACGCCGATCCGTCGGAGACGCTGTCGTTGAGTACCCACACATTGCCCGCGGGATCGACGGCGAGCGCCACCGGGGAGTGCAACCGGGTCTTCGCTCCGGCGATTGTGGCGACCGGGCGGACATTGCCTGTCGTGCGACCGGCGTACTCGGCGAGCAGGTTGTGGGTCGGGATGCTCACCCACACCATGCCGCTAGCTGTGACCGCAAGGTCGGTCGCGCCGGCAAGCTCGGTCCTCGCGCCCGCGATCCGGGTCAGCGGAGCGGCCGCGCCCGAGGCATGCGCCGAGTAGGTCGTGATGGCGCTGGGCGCATGATTGAGCACGACGATCGTCCCGGGTGCGGGCCCGGGCGGGGACGCCGCGAGCCGCGTCGGCCGGATTTCTGCGGCCGCCACCGGTGCGGCAACGCCGCCGGCGACGAGTGCGAGCGCGATGAGGGCGGCGACCCGGGCACTCGGCCGGGTGTGACCCGTGATCGTCACCATGCCCGGCACACCTCATTCACCCACGGCCGCCGGGTCCGGTCGAGGGACGACGCGCCGCCGATCCGGTCTGCCCTACGGTGGGTCGATGGACCGGGACGGCGAGGGGGCAGGGCAAGAAAACGGGCGGCGCCGTCTGCTCGACATCCTCGATCTGGAGCAGATCGACCTGCGGTATTACCGGGGCTTCACCCCGGACACGGACTCCATCCGGGTCTTCGGCGGCCAGGTCGCCGGCCAGGCGCTCGTGGCCGCCGGCCGGACCGTCGAGCCGGGTAAGGACGTCCACTCACTGCACGCCTACTTCTTGCGGCCTGGCGATCCGAGGCTTCCGATCCTGTACGACGTCGACGTGGTGAGGGACGGGCGCTCGTTTGCGACCCGGCGCGTGGTCGCGATCCAGCGAGGCGAGGCGATCTTCAACCTCGCGGCATCGTTTCACTGCGACGAGGAGGGTCTGAGCCATCAGGTCGCGACGCTTGACGCCCCACCCCCGCAGGACGTTCCGGAGATCGACCTCAACAACGCCGATCCCGAAGCGGTCGCCTGGTGGGAGATGATCCGGGCGCGCTTCCCGCTCGACTACCGCTTCGTCGACCCCCTCCCGAGCGCCGCTCCCGCCCCGCCGCCGACCACCCGGCAGCGGGTCTGGCTGCGCTCGGCGGAACCGCTCGGCGACGACCCGCTGATGCACGTGTGCGCGCTGGCCTACGCCTCCGATCTGTTCCTGATCAGCTCCGCTCTCCGCCCGCACCGGATGACGCTCCGCCAGTCGGGGGTGTCTGCGGCCAGCCTCGACCACGCGATGTGGTTCCATCAGCGGTTTCGTGCCGATGAGTGGCTCTTATACGACCAGGAGGGGTCCTGGACCGGCCACGGCCGCGGGCTCGCTCGCGGCCAGGTGCTCAATCAGTCCGGTCAGCTCGTCGCGACGGTGATCCAGGAGGGGTTGTTGCGGCTCCGTCCGGCCGGGCGATAGAGGCCGAAGCGCGCCGCACTAGTGTCGGGTGGGCAGCGCCGGCTGCACGCCACCACCGGAAAGGCCTCCCGTGACCGACCGCCTGCAACTGTCCGCGATCGTGCATCTCGGGAGTGACACGGGCCGCTCACTCGAACGGGCGGTGGCGCTCGAGCAAGCCGGAATCGACGTGATCAGCATCGCCGAGGCCTACGGAGTCGACGCGGTCAGCCTGCTGGGGTACGTCGCCGCGAAGACGACGACGGCCCGCTTGATGTCGGCGATCATGCCGCTGTACTCCCGTACCCCGACCCTGATCGCGATGACCGCCGCCGGGCTGGATCTGATCTCCGGCGGGCGCTTCATGCTCGGACTCGGGGCGAGTGGACCGCAGGTGATCGAGGGCTGGCACGGCGTACCGTACGACGCACCCCTCGGCCGCACCCGCGAGACGATCGAGATCTGCCGATCGGTCTGGAAGCGCGAACGGGTCGAGTACGCCGGCAAGCACTACACCTTGCCTCTTCCGCCCGAGAAGGGGACCGGGCTCGGCAAGCCGCTGAAGCTCATCACGCACCCCTATCGCTCGGACATACCGATCTTTCTGGCGGCGCTCGGCGAGAAGAACGTCGAACTCACGGCCGAGATGGCGCAAGGGTGGATCCCGTTCCTGTTCGTTCCCGAGCTTGCCGATCGGGTATGGGGCGCGGCACTCGATCGCGGCGGCCGCACGCGGGACGCGGCGCTTGGCCCCCTCCAGGTCGTGGCGGGTGCACCACTGGCGATCGGCCCCGATACCGCCAGGTTGCGCGACGCCGAACGCCCGCACATCGCGCTCTACGTCGGCGGGATGGGCGCGCGGGGCAAGAACTTCTACAACGACGTCGCCGCCCGCTACGGGTTCGAGGCAGAGGCGAAGCTGATCCAGGATCTGTACCTCGAGGGCAAGCGCGAGCAGGCCGAGGCAGCCGTGCCACAGGCGCTGATCGACGGGATGTCGCTGATCGGCGAGGAGGCCTACATCAAGGACCGGCTGGCCGCGTACCGCGACGCCGGCGTCACCATGATTCAGATCGACCCGATCGGTCCGGATCCGATCGGCGACGTCCGCCGCTTGCGTGAGCTCCTCGACTCGGTCTGACCCGACGGGTGATCCGATGACGACGAGGTGAGCACGTCCCCCGGATGGCCGGCACGCTTCGTTCTCGACGAGCACGGTACGCCGATCGACCCCGTGCGCTTCGTCGACCTCGACGGACCCCTCGAGGAGGACCTGCCGACCCGCCTGTCGGCGAGTTCGGCGATCCTCGTCGGCCGGACCACCGCACCTACTGCTGTCTCGCCCGCGCTGCTCGACGCGGTCGACCTCACGCTGACCGAAGCCGATCCTGTGCTCGGCAGAGGCCTTCCGGCCCAGCTCATCGGGGTCGAGAGCCTCGCCACCGCGACCGCAGAGTTGGAACGCGCGATCGCCGACTCACCGGCCGCTGCCGTGATCCTCGCCACGCTCCTCCGTCACACCCCGCGGCTGTCGATCGCGGAGGCGCTGAACGCGGAGTCCCTCGCCTACTCGACGCTGCTCGCCAGCGGCCGGTTCGCTCGCTGGCGGGCGTCTCGCCCGGTCCGCAACGACCCCGGACCCAGCCGCCCCGCGGTGTCCGTCGACCGCACCGGCGAGGTGTTGACGGTCGTCCTCGACCGCCCGGAGCGACGCAACGCTTTCGGCCGGTGGGTCCGCGACGCCCTGTGCGACGCCCTGGATCTCGCGCTGCTCGACGCAACGATCGCGCAGGTGGTGGTCTCCGGCCGCGGCCCGTCGTTTTGCAGTGGCGGCGATTTGGACGAGTTCGGTAGCCAGACCGATCTCGCGGTCGCACACCTGATCCGCACGACTCGCAGCGTGGGCAGGCGACTTCACGACCTCGGGCCGCGGGTCGTTGTCGAAGTCCACGGCGCGTGCGTCGGTGCCGGCACCGAGCTGGCGGCGTTCGCCCAGCGGGTCCGCGGCCACGATGACGCCTACTTCGAGCTACCCGAGCTCGCCATGGGTCTGATCCCGGGCGCTGGAGGCACGGTCAGCCTGCCGCGCCGGATCGGACGCTGGCGGACCGCCTGGCTTGCGCTCACCGGCACCCGGATCGACCTCGCGACCGCGACCGCGTGGGGACTGGTGGACACCCGTGTCGGCGAGTGAGGACCACGTGCCGGCCGCCCTCGGTCTCGTGACCGACCTGATCGCCAACGACCGCGCCGTCGCAGCCTGGGCAGCAAGTGGCGGCATGTGGCTCACCGGGGCGCCGGCCGGACCACCGCACCCGCACGGCGCGGGAGCGGGTGCGCTCGCGCGGGCCAGCCTGGAGGTGGTCGCCGGTCTGGCCGAGGCCCGCACGGGCCGGCGCCCCCACCTGCCCACGGCAACCCTCCTCGGTGAACGTGCGGCCATCGCCTCCCTGCACCGCAACGCCCCCTGGTCCGCGGGCGGCGCGACCCGCACCGTCCGCGGCGCCGACCGCTGGTGGGCCCTCACCCTCTCCCGTGCATCGGACGTTGAGACCATCGCAGCTCTGGTCGAGGGGCCTTCGGGCCCCGATCCCTGGACCACGGTGGACGAGTGGGCGGCAACCGTCCCGGCGGTCGAGGCGGTCGATCGGGCACAGCTGTTGGGGCTGCCCGCAGCCGTCGTCCCCGACCGCCCCGACGAGACCGACGACCAGCGTGACCAGCGAGGACCGAACGCCGTGATCGTGACCCGCGGCGGGAGACGCGGTAGTCCGGCCCGGCCACTTGTGGTCGACTTCACCGCCCTGTGGGCCGGACCGCTGTGTTCAGCGCTTCTCGGTGCCGCCGGCTGCGAGGTGGTCAAAGTCGAGAGCGCGCGGCGACTCGACGGCGCCCGGCTCGGCCCGTCGCTCTTCTACGACCTGCTGCACGCGGGCCATCGCAGCATCACGCTGGACTTCACCGACGCCGACGACCGCGCTCGGTTGCGGTCGTTGATCGACCGCGCTGACGTGGTGCTCGAGGCCTCACGCCCGCGGGCGCTGGAACACCTCGGCATCAACGCCCACGAGGTCGTCCAGGCAGGAACGATCTGGGTCAGCATCACCGCCTACGGCCGCACCGGACCCTGGGCCAACCGCGCCGGCTTTGGCGACGACGCGGCGCTCGCCGGCGGTCTTCACACCGTCGTCGATGGCCGGCCGGCGCCCTGCGCAGACGCCGTCGCGGACCCGCTCACCGGCGTGTACGCCGCAGCCGCCGCGAGCGGCGCGCTGGGCGCCGACCACGCCGCGCTGCTCGACGTCTCCATGCGCGACGTCGCCGCTGTCGCCGCCGGGGTCGTGGTGCCGAGCTGTGCGGTCGACGGCAGCGAGGCGGACGGGTGGTGGGTCGAGTGCGACGGTGGTCGGGTCGAGGTCGCCCGCCCCGTGCACCGCATCCCTCGCGCCCGCGCCGCCCGACCCGGCGCCGACAACGTCGCCATCCTCGGCACCGATCGCCGGGGCGCCGCGTGCTGATCACGAACGCGCAGATCGACGACACCCGAGGCGCGGGGAGCCGGCGTGCCGACGTCCGGGTCGGCGGGAGGACGATCACCGACCTTGGTGCCGCATTGGAACGTGGTGCGAACGAGGAGGCGTACGACGCCGGTGGGGCGGCCCTGCTCCCCGGCCTGCACGACCACCACCTGCACCTGTTCGCGATCGCAGCGGCGCTCGACAGCCTCCCGTGCGGCCCACCGACCGTCACGACCCTTGACGAGCTCGCTACCGCGCTCCGTTCGGTCCCGGGCGAACACGCGATCCGGGGCGTCGGGTACCACGAATCGGTCGCGGGCGAGCTCGACCGCACGATGCTCGACCGACTGGTGGCAGATCGCCCGGTTCGCATCCAACATCGCGGCGGCGCCGTGTGGATGCTCAACACGAAGGCGCTCGAGATCGCCGGGATCAGACCGGGAGACCCCGGGGTCGAGCTCGACGAGGACCAGACACTGACCGGCCGGCTCTGGCGAGGTGATCACCTGATCCGGACCACGGCGACCGAGTTGCCCGATCTGGGCGCAGCGAGTCGGCGGCTTGTCGACTATGGCATCACCGGGGTCACGGACGCGACCCCCGACCTCGATGCCGCCGCGGGCGCCCACCTGGCGAACCAGGCGACCTCGGGCGCCCTCGCCCAGCGTGTCCTGGCCCTCGGGCTCGACACCTCTCGCGGCGCCCGGGTCACCGCCGGACCGCTCAAGTTCCTGCTCGCCGATCATGCCCTTCCGACCCTGGAGGATCTGGCCGAACGGATCGCCGGAACACACGCGCAGGGTCGAGCGGTCGCCATTCACTGCGTCACGCGACACGCCACCGTCTTAACCATCGCGGCACTGGAAATCGCCGGACCCCGAGCCGGCGACCGGATCGAACACGGCGCGATCATTCCGACCGAGCTTCGCTCGAGCCTCGCCGACAACGGCGTCGCGGTCGTGACCCAGCCGAGCTTCGTCCGGGACCGGGGGGATGACTACCTGCGCGACGTCGATCCGGGCGACGTCGGCGAGCTCTACCCCTACCGCTCCCTGCTCGATTGCGGGATCGAGGTCGCGCCCTCGAGCGATGCACCGTTCGGCGATCTCGACCCGTGGAGGTCGATCCAAGCCGCCGCGCAACGACGGACGGAGCGCGGCCGGGACCTGGGGCACAGCGAGCGGCTGTCACCCCGCGCGGTGCTCGACGGATACCTCTCGCCGCTCACCCGGCCCGGCGGTCCGCCGCGTCGGATCGAGGTCGGAGCGGCGGCAGACCTCTGCTTGCTGAACGTCCCCCTCGAAGAGGCGCTCGCACGGCCGAACAAGGACAACGTCCGGCTCGCCGTGATCGACGGGACGGTTACCGTCCGATGAGCATCGCCGTTCAGTCGTCGGTGAGCTCCGCGACGACGTTACGCCGGACGAGCTTGCCGGTCTCGGTCCGTGGAAGCTCGTCCCAGAACGTGATGCGCTCCGGCGTCTTGGAGCCGCGCAGCCGCGAGCGCACGTGCTCGCGCAGGTCGTCGGCCTCGACCGATGCTCCGGGGCGGAGCACCACCACCGCCTCGATCCGTTGGCCCCACTCCTCGTCCGGTACGCCGACGACGACGGCGTCCGACACGGCCTCGTGCTCGAGCAGCACGACCTCGATTTCGGCAGGCGCGATGTTCTCGGCACCGCGGATGATCGTGTCGTCGGCTCGCCCCTTGATGAACAGGTAACCGTCCACGTCGAGATAGCCCTCATCGCGGGTGTCGAAGAACCCGCGCGCGTCGACGACCGAACCCGATCCGGTGTACTCGCCCGACACCTGGTCTCCACGGACGAAAATCCGGCCGCTCACCCCCGGCCCGACCGGCGCACCGGCATCGTCGCGGATCTCCAGCTCGATGGCGGGAACCACCTTGCCGGCTGATCCCAGCCGCGCGCGAACCTGCGGCTCGCTGGCCGCAATCGCCGCCCGATGATCGTCGGGACCCAGCACGGAGATCGTGGAACTCGTCTCGGTCAAGCCGTAGGCGTTGACGAAGTCGACGTGCGGCCAGAGCCGCAGTGCCTGCTCGATCACCGACTGCGGCATCGCGGCACCGCCGTAGGCGAGGGAGCGCAGCGACGGCACCGAGCGGTCGGTGTCGGCGGCGTCGACGATCCGGGCGAGCATCGTGGGGACGACGAGCGCGTTCGTCACCCCCTCGTCGCGCACCAACCTGAGCCACTCCGCCGGCGAGAACGACTCGAGGGTGAGCAGCCGCCGACCGGCGTAGAGGTTGCTGATGACGTTCGCGACCGCGGCAATGTGGTACGGCGGCACGCTGACCAGGGCGGCGTCGCCCTCGTCCGCCGACATGAAATCAACCGAACCGAACACGTAGGACACGAGGTTCTCGTGCCGAAGCACGACTCCCTTCGGAGCCGAGGTCGTCCCGCTGGTGTAGATGATGACCGCCGTGGCCGACGGGTCCGCCGGGTTGTCGACCGGATCCGCGGCGGCGGCTTCGGCCGCTGCCATCCACTCCTGCGCAGTGACGGGCGCCAGTCCGTTGCGCGCCAGCGCCTCGTGCTGCGCGGGGTCGGCGATCGCGTACGCCTTCGGATGCTGCGCAAGGAGGTAGTCGAGCTGATCCGCGCCGAGCCGGTAGTTCACGGGGACCAGGGGCACGCCGGCGTACGCCGCGGCGAACAGCGCGAGCGGAAACGCCGGTCCATTGACGGCCAGGTAAAGGATCGCGTCCGCACCGCTGGCCACCGCGACCGCTGCACCTCCCCGAGCGAGCGCCTGCATCCGCTGCGCGGTGATGCCCTCCGCCCGGGTCCCGAGGACCACACGGTCGCCGAAACCGTCGGCGGCCATGTCCAGCAGGATCGTGAGGTTCATCGCGGGCCAATCCGGTTGAATCGTCGCCAGACGGCGAGGGAAAGCATCAACTCTAGACAGCGCGGCTATAGGTCCGGGAGGCGGTTCGGGATCAGGTCCGGGGCGGGCGAGCCGTCGACCGCGAGCAGCTTGCCGGTCACCCAGGCCGAGGCAGGAGAGGCAAAGTACAGCACCGCCGGTGCGATGTCGTCGGGCACTCCGTTGCGCCGCATCGCGGTCCGTTCGGCCATACCCTCGCGCGCCTGTGGCGGCTGGTGATCAAGCCAGGTGCGAAAGGAGTCGGTCTCGACAGCACCCGGTAGCACCGCGTTGACCCTGATCCGCGGCGAGAGCTCCGCGGCGAGCAAGCGGGTCAGCTGGGCGACCGCGCTCTTCATCAGGCTGTGGGTCAGGGACCCCCGGCTCGCGTTGAGCCCGGCGACCGAACCGATGTTGACGATCGACCCTCCGCCACGTTCGAGCAGGTGTGGGACCGCGAGCCGGCACAACTCGAACGGAGACGAGATGTTGAAGTGAAACGCCTTCTCCAGGTCGGTCACTGTCGTCTTCAACATCGGCTTCGATACCGATCCGCCTGCGTTGTTGACGACGATATCGAGACCGCCGAGGGTCGAGGTGGTCTCCTCGACCGCCCGGGCCAGATAGTCGAGGTCGTTGACATCGCCGGCGAGGACGAGCGCGCGGCGCCCACGCGCCTGCACATCCGCGGCCACCGAGCGCAGGTCGGTCTCGGTGCGCGCGCACAGCGCGACGTCGGCGCCGGCGTCGGCGAAGATCCGCGCAATCGCGGCCCCGATCCCCTTGCCCGCGCCAGTGACGATCGCCACCTTGTCGGCCAGACCGAACGCGTCGGTCATCGGGGAGTCATCCGCCGGGATCACGTCGTCTCCTCGTTCGACTCTCACGCCCCTCAGGGCGAGACCGTGACGCCCGGGATGGTCTTGCCGCAGATCGGATCTGCTCCCTTCACCAGCGTGAACGTCGACCCTGACAACTTGGTGACCCACCCGCAGCCATCCGCACCCTGCACCTGTCCGCTGCGGTCGTTGGGGTTGACCGAGTGACTGCCGAACAGTCCGTCCGCGGTGAAGGAGGTGATCCCGGACAGACCCTTGATCAGCGACGCCTGGGTCGGATTCGCCCCGGCCGCTTGCAGCCCCTGCACGAGCAGCAGGATCGAGGCGTAACCGTTGTACATCGCATAGGTCGGCTCGGTCGTGACCCCGACCTTTCTCAAGGCGGCCTGGAACCGCTCGGTGGCCGGTGTGTGCATCTCGACCGGTTCGTACTGGAGGTAGAAGAAGACCCCTTGGGCTTCCCTGAGCGCGCCCGGACCTGCCTGGGTGGTGTCCCCGCCGTAGCCGGTCGGAAGGATCGCCGCCTTCAGATCGACACCCTCGTTGCGCAGCGCCTGGATCAACGCGAAGGCCGTGTTCGGATCCACGTCCGCAGTCAGCGCGTCGACGCCGGAGTTCTTCATCGCGATCGCGACCGGCTGTACGTTGGTGGACCCGAACGGGAAGCTCGCGTCGATGTACCCCTTCTTCAGCCCGACGTACTCGGCCGCGACGCCCGCGCCCTTCGCCGCCTCCGCCGAACTCGGGGAGATGCTGTAGCCCAGGGCGCCGACCGTGGTCGCACCCTGGGACTTCATGAAGTCCGCGAATCCGGTCCCGACCATCTCCGTGTGGAGCGGTCCGTACACCGAGAACATGTTCTTCGCGGTGATCCACTCCGGACCGTCTTCGGCGACCCCGACGACCGGCACGTTGTGGGCGGTCAGGTACTTCGCGGCGTCGTAGAACAGCGCGGAATGGGCGATGACGGCGAACACGTGGTCCCGCTGGACCAGCTGCTCGGCGGCGGTCAGCACCTGACCCGGGTTCGTCGCCGTGTCGGCAGTCACGAGCTTGAAGTGGTAACCCTTGGGTGCGACCGCATCGAGCCCGGCCTGCACGCCCTGCAAGGCGGTCTTGCTTCCTGACGCCGCAAGTCCGGTCGCGTCATACAGCAGGCCGATCGTGAGGGTCTTCGTGGGCGCGGTCGCCCCGGGGGTCGACCCGCCGCCGGACGACCCGCTGCTGCATGCGGACGCGATGGCGAGCACTGCCGCCACCACGACAGCGACGATGACGCTCCTGCGGGATCGGACCACGGCAGTTCCCTTCATTGGATGCGAATGCCCGGCTGGGCGAAATCACGTTGACGGACCGGCGGCGCCTACGTTCCTGCGGCCATCGCCGCCCCGAGGTACCCGCGCAACAACTCTCCCCCGGCCTGGGCACTCGGGCCGTGCCATGCGATCTCGCCGCGCTGGAGGATCAGGCAGTCGTCGGCGAACGCGAGCGCGCGATGCACGTACTGCTCGATCAGGACGACCGTGACGCCTTCCCCGCGGGCGCGTTCGAGGCTGTCAAAAACCAAGTCCACCAACTTCGGCGCCAACCCGAGCGAGAGCTCGTCGGCGACGAGCAACTGCGGAGTCGTCGCCAGTGCCCGGGCGAGAGACAGCATCTGCTGCTCTCCCCCGGAGAGCCTTCCGGCGAGTTGGCGGCGTCGAGAGGCAAGGTGGGGAAACGTGGTGAGTGCGAGGTCGATCGCGGTATCCCGACTTGCCCGGTCGGGCGCCGCGCTCGCCGCCATCTTCAGGTTGTCCGACACGGATAGGCCGCGGAACACGCCCCGGCCCTCCGGCAACTGAAGCAGACCCGCACGACGAATCCGGTACGCCGGCCAGTTCGTGATGACCGTGCCGGCCAGTTCGATCCGGCCGGAAGTGGCCGGCACAAGGCCGGAGAGCACGCGGGCGAGCGTGCTCTTGCCCGCACCGTTGAGACCCAGCACGGCCAGCGCGCGACCACCCGCGAGCGAGAATGACACGTCGGTGAGCGCGACCGCGTCGCCGTACCTGACCGACAGCCCGTCGACGCGGAGCGCCGGTAACGCCGATTGCGCTGCGCTGACGGGCTGCGCCGAGTCCTCGGGGTGCGCTGGCTCGTCCGGTTCCGCAGGCTCCTCGCGCGCGTCGTCGACGCCCCCCGGATCCGCGGGACCCTCCTCGCCGAGGTAGGCCGCCCGTACCGCGGGAGACGCCCGTACCTCCTCCGGGGTGCCGTGGGCGATCAACTCACCGAAGTCGAGCACGTTGACCGCACTACACAGCCGCATGACGAGCTCGACGTCATGCTCGACCAGCAGGATCGACGCGCCACTGTCCGCCGCGATCCGGGTCAAGGTCGCCTCGAACTGCGCAGTCTCGGCTGCCGTAAGGCCGGACGACGGCTCGTCAAGGAGCAGCAGGCGAGGCGAGGTGGCAAGCGCGCGGCCCAGTTCGACCAGGCGCGCCGTCCCCAGCGGCAGGCCGCCGGCCGAATGCTCCGCCACCGGGCCGAGACCCAACAGATCGACCAGCGCGTCGACCTCGTCCTTCTCCGCCTGATCAACCGGGTGGATGCTTCCCATGGAGAACAGGTCGGACCAGACTCGCTGCCGCGCGTTGCGCACCCGATACGCGAGCACCAGGTGATCCCGGACGGTCAAGCCGGGGAACAGCTCCGGATGCTGGAAGGTGCGGGCCAGCCCACGCGCGGCGCGCGCTTGAGAGCGCGCCCGGGTGATGTCCGTGCCATCAACCAGCACGCGGCCCGAGACAGGGC
>DATJWM010000136.1:0-27394 GCA_035501255.1 Mycobacteriales bacterium
CTGCCGGTCTTCCGCCCGTTGCCGTTCACGATCCGCCTCGACGACGAACCTCCGTGGCAGACCGAGGCAATGCTCGTGGCGCTCGGCAACGCGCAGTCCTACGGCGCCGGCATGCGGGTGACCCCGGACGCCGACCTCACCGACGGCCTGATCGACGTCATGGTTCTCGGGCCGGTCAGCAAGATCGAGTTCCTGCGCACCTTCCCGAAGGTCTTCAAGGGCACCCACGTCGACCATCCGGCCGTGACCGTCCGACGAGCGAGGGCGGTGACCCTGTCCGCACCCGGGGTCAACGCCTACGCCGACGGCGAGTTCCTGTCCGCCCTCCCGGTGACCTGTGACTGCGTGCAAGGGGCGGTGCGCATCCTCGCCTGAGGTACGCCGACCTCTCCTACTCTGGAGGCATGGCCAGCCCCGCGGAGCGGTACGCCGCGGCCCGGCGCCGAGCGCATCGGCCCGCGTTCGACGACTTCGTCAGTGGCTACGACTTCCCGCTCGACCCGTTCCAGGTCCAGGCCGCGGAGGCGCTGGAGGCGGGCCACGGCGTCCTGGTTGCCGCTCCCACCGGGGCCGGCAAGACGGTCGTCGGCGAGTTCGCCGTCCATCTCGCCCTCCGCTCCGGTGGCAAGTGCTTCTACACCACGCCGATCAAGGCGTTGTCGAACCAGAAGTTCCACGATCTGGTGGCTCGCTACGGCGATCGCCGGGTCGGCCTGTTGACCGGCGACAACTCGATCAACGGCGACGCCGACGTGGTCGTGATGACCACCGAGGTCCTCCGAAACATGCTGTACGCCGGATCGCCGGCGCTCACCGGGTTGTCCTCGGTCGTGATGGACGAGGTGCACTACCTTGCGGACCGCTTCCGCGGCGCGGTCTGGGAGGAGGTGATCCTGCACCTTCCGCAGCACGTGCGCCTCGTCTCGCTGTCCGCGACGGTCAGCAACGCGGAGGAGTTCGGCGAGTGGCTCCACGAGGTGCGCGGCGACACGACCGTGATCGTCGAGGAGCACCGCCCGGTGCCCCTGTGGCAGTCGATTCTCGTCGGGCACGACCTGCACGACTTGTTCGTGGCCCCCGCGGGCGGAGCCGATGACGACCCGCCGATCGTCAACCCGGCGCTCACCCGCCTGGCGGCCGAGGAAGCGCGTCACTGGCGCACGCACGCGGACCGGCGCAGCGGGGGAAACCGGCGGCGGATTCGCGGACGGGCACCGGCGCCGCACCGAGCGGACGTCGTCGCCGTACTCGACCACGCCGGTTTGCTGCCGGTCATCGACTTCATCTTCAGCCGAGCCGGGTGCGACGCCGCTGTGCGGCAATGCCTGCGTGCGGGGGTTCGCCTCACCGACCCCGACGAACGGTCCCGGATCCGCGCCCTGGCGGAGCGCCGGACCGCGACCATTCCGGATGGGGATCTTGCCGTCCTCGGCTATCCGGAGTTCCTCGACGGGCTCGAGCGGGGGATCGCCGCCCATCACGCGGGGTTGCTTCCGGTCTTCAAGGAGATCGTCGAGGAACTGTTCGTCGCCGGTCTGGTTCGGGTCGTGTTCGCCACTGAGACGTTGGCGTTGGGCATCAACATGCCGGCCCGCAGTGTGATGATCGAGTCGCTGGTGAAGTGGAACGGCGAGGCACACGTCGACCTCACCCCGGGCGAGTACACCCAGCTGACCGGCCGCGCCGGGCGCCGAGGGATTGACATCGAAGGCCACGGCATCGTGCTGTGGACTCCGGGCCTCGAGCCGCGCCAGGTCGCCGGCCTGGCGTCCACCCGCACCTATCCGCTGCGCTCGAGCTTCCGCCCCTCCTACAACATGGCGGTCAACCTCGTCGGCGACATCGGCCGGGCCGCGGCACGCGAACTGCTCGAGTCGTCGTTCGCTCAGTTCCAGGCCGACCGTGCCGTCGTCGGGCTCGCGCGTCAGGTCCGCAAGAACCACGATGCGCTGGCGGGCTACGCCGAGTCGATGGGATGCCATCTCGGCGACTTCGCGGAGTACGCCGCACTTCGCCGTCGGCTCACCGACCGGGAAGCCGAGCTGTCTCGTGAGCGCTCCGGCCGCCGCCGCGCGGAAGCGGCGAGTTCGCTGGAAGCCCTCTCGCCCGGCGACGTGATCGACCTGCCGGGTGGCCGGCGTACCGGGCAGGCCGTCGTGGTCGATCCGGGCCGGGCGACTGATGGCGGCGGGCCGCGCCCCCTCGTCGTGACGGCCGACCGGCAACTCAAACGGCTGTCCGCGGCGGGCTTCACCGCTGCCGTGGCGCCGCTCGGACGGGTGCGGATCCCCAAGCGGTTCAACCCGCGCTCGCCCCAGGACCGCCGCGACCTGGTGTCCAGCCTGCGCAACCTGGCTCTGGAGGGCGACCGTGAGCGTCGCGCCGGGCGGAATCGAGCCGCGGCGGCCGACGATCTCGAGATCGCCCGGCTTCGCGCGGCGATCCGCAGCCACCCGTGTCATGGATGCAGCGACCGGGAGACTCACGCCCGCTGGGGGGAGCGCTACGAGCGGCTCAGCAAAGAGACCGAGGCGCTGGAACGGCGGATGCGCGGGCGGACCGGCACGCTGGGGCGCACCTTCGACAAGGTCTGCGATGTCCTTGACCGCCTCGGTTATCTCGACGCAGACGCGGTCACGCCGGGCGGTCAGGCGCTCAAACGCCTCTACTCCGAGGCGGACCTCGCGGTCGCTGAGTCGATCCGGACCGGCGCGTGGGAGAGTCTCGACCCAGCCGAGCTCGCCGCGGTGGTCTCCAGCCTGGTTTACGAGGCCCGGCGGGACGACGATCCGTCGCCCCGGCTACCGCCCGGGCGCTGCCGGGAGGCCCTCAGCGCGCTCGACCGGTGCTGGCAGGAGCTTCACGAGGTCGAGACGGACGTGGGCGTGGACTTCCTTCGCGAACCGGATCCGGGGTTCGCGTGGATCGCCTGGCGGTGGGCCCGCGGGCACGCGCTTGACGCCGTCCTGTCCGACACGACGATGGCACCGGGGGATTTCGTGCGCTGGATGAAGCAGTTGGTCGATCTCCTCGACCAGATCACGGTGGCTGCGCCTGCGTCCTCGGGCCTGGCCACAACCGCCCAGGCGAGCGTCGATGCGGTACGCCGCGGGGTGGTCGCCTACGCCGGGCTGACCTGAGCGAGCACGCTCGTGAGGCGGTCCACGGCATTGGCCAGGCCCCACCGGTGCGCGAGTGTTTCCAGTGCGTCCGGGTCGACCGGCGCCGCGGGGAGGTCGTCCGCGAGCGGCTCGACCGGTGCGTCTCTGGCGACGTCCACGACCGTGCGCGCGACGGCGAGGTAGTCGAGTGCCGCAAGAACCTTCGCCTGGCTGCCTCGAGGAAACCCGGCGCCATCCCCACGGGCGGCCTCGATGACGCCGGGCAGGCTGCCGAAGGCGTTGATCAGTGCGGCCGCGGTCTTTTCGCCGACGCCGGGGACGCCGGGCAGCCCGTCGGAGGGGTCGCCGCGAAGGGTGGCAAAGTCGGCGTACGCCCGGCCCGGGATGCCGTAACGGCGGGTCACCTCCGCTTCATCGATGACCTCCCGGTTGTTCACGCCCCTCGCGACGTAGATGATCCGAATGGGCTGTGCGTCGTCGACCAGTTGGAACAGATCGCGGTCGCCGGTAACGATTTCGACCGCGTCGTCGGTGCGGGTGGCGAGGGTGCCGATCACGTCATCCGCCTCATAGTCCGCCGCGCCGGCACGGACGATCCCGAACGCATCCAGCACGTCGCAGATGATCGGCACTTGGGGGCTGAGCAGATCGGGGACCTCCTCTTCATTGGTGGCTTCGTCCGCCACCCGGTGCGCCTTGTACGACGGCACCGCGGCGACTCGCCAGCTCGGGCGCCAGGAGTAGTCCATCGCGGCGACCATGCGAGTGGGGCGATGATCGCTCACGAGGCGAGCGAGGTAGTCCAGAAGACCCCGCACGGCGTTGACCGGCGTACCGTCCGGCGCGGTGATGGTGTCCGGCGTGCCGAAGAAGGCGCGGAAGTACAGCGACGCGGTGTCGAGAAGGAGCAGCACCCGGCCAGTCTGTCAGCCGGCACATGACGGTGGCATCGGTAGCCTGTCGGGGTGAGTGCGAGCGTTCACCCTGATCGACTTGACCGCGCCGCGTCAGCAGCAGCCGCCGCCGGCATCGACGCTTTGCTGATCACCCCCGGTGCCGACCTGCGCTACCTGATCGGGTACGACGCGCTGCCCCTCGAACGGCTCACCTGCCTCATCGTGCCGGCGACCGGCCCGGCGACCTTGCTGGTTCCCCGGCTGGAGCAGGACGCGGCGATCGCGAGCGGTGCGGGTGCGAACGTCGCGGTCGCCACGCACGAGGAGAGTGACGACGCCTTCTCGATGACGGCACGGATTGTCGCCGAGTCGCTGGGGCGTGATCCTGGCGTCGTCGCGGTCGCCGACCGGATGTGGGCCGAGCAGGTGCTGCGGCTGCGGGCGGTCCTTCCCCGGGCCGAGCAGGTCGCCGCCGGCGTCATCATGCGGCCGCTCCGGATGACCAAACGCCCGGACGAGATCGACTCGCTCCGGGTAGCCGGTCAGGCGATCGACCGCGTCCACCAGCGGATGGGCGAGTGGCTTCGGCCGGGACGCACCGAAGCCGAGGTGGGACGTGACATCGCGGACGGGATTCTCGCCGAGGGCCACGACAGGGTGAACTTCGTGATCGTCGGCTCGGGACCCAATGGCGCGAGCCCGCACCATGCCGTGTCAAGTCGCGTCATCGAACCCGGCGATCCGGTTGTCGTCGACATCGGCGGGACCATGCCGGACGGTTACTGCTCCGACTGCACCCGCGTCTACGTCGCGGGCCTAGCGCCACCGACGGACTTCCGGGACTACTACGCGGTGTTGCTCGACGCGCAGCTGGCATCGTGCGCAAGCGTGCGACCGGGCGTCACCGCGGCGAGCGTCGACGCGGCGGCGCGCGACCTCATCGCGGCCGCCGGTTATGGCGAGATGTTCTTCCACCGCACCGGTCACGGGATCGGCCTGGAAGAGCACGAAGATCCCTACATCGTGGCCGGCAACACCGTTGTTCTCACTCCGGGCATGTGCTTCTCGATCGAGCCGGGCATCTACGCCACCGGCCGGCACGGGGCCCGGATCGAGGACATCGTTGCGGTCACCGACGTCGGCGTTGAGCGGCTCGACACGATCGACCGCGACCTCGTCGTCCTCGCATGACGACGGTCGACCGCGACCTTCCGAGCGAGGAGGCTCGCGACCTCCTCGGGCTGGTCTCCGACCTTGCGCAGCGGGAACTTCTCCCACACGTCGACGGGTTCGAGGCTCGCAAGGAGTTCCCCCGCGAGACGGTCCGAACCCTCGGCGTGGCCGGGCTTCTCGGTCTGCCCTACCCGGAAGACTACGGCGGTGGCGGCCAGCCGTTCGAGGTCTATCTGCAGGTGCTCGAGGAGCTTGCCGCCGCCTGGGCCGCGGTCGCCCTCGCGGTCAGCGTGCACACGATGTCCTGCTATGCGCTCAACGTGTTCGGGTCCGAAGAGCAGAAGGCGCAGTGGCTTCCGGAGATGCTCGGTGGCACCCTGCTGGGTGCGTACTCGCTGTCCGAGGCGCAGTCCGGGTCCGACGCCGCCTCACTGCGCACCCGGGCACGCCGCGACGGCTCCCAGTACGTCGTCGACGGCACCAAGGCCTGGGTCACCCACGGCGGAGCCGCCGACTACTACCTCACCTTCTGCCGGACCTCCGAGGACTCGAGGCGGGGCGTATCGGCGCTGCTCATTCCGGCGGACACGGCCGGCCTTCGCCCGCAGCCTCCGGAGCGCAAGATGGGGCTGCTCGCCTCACCCACCGCCTCGATCGCGTTCGACGGGGCACGGGTCGACGCCGACCGGCTCATCGGCCTGGAGGGGGACGGGATGAGGATCGCGCTGTCGGCGCTCGACAGCGGCCGTCTGGGGATCGCCGCACTCGCCACCGGAGTGGCCCAAGCGGCGCTCGAGGCGGCGACCGGCTGGGCGAAGGAACGCACCCAATTCGGGAAGGCGATCGCGGAGTTCCAGGGGGTGAGCTTCATCCTTGCCGACATGGCAACCGGCGTTGAGGCGGCTCGGGCGACGTACCTGGCCGCAGCCCGGCGGCGCGATCGCGGGGATGACTACGGCAAGCAGGCGTCGATCGCCAAGCTCCTGGCGACGGACACCGCGATGACGGTCACGACCGACGCGGTTCAGCTGTTCGGCGGTTATGGCTACACGACCGACTACCCGGTCGAGCGCTACTTCCGAGAAGCGAAAGTCATGCAGATCTTCGAAGGCACCAACCAGATCCAACGGCTGGTGATCGGACGGCACCTGACCCGCTGACCGATAGCGGTGAACCGGATGGCCCGCCCGTGCGTAGTGGACCGGAGCGGGTCGCACGGATCCGAGTCTGCGACGGAGGTGGGCGATGGCCGCAACTCTCGCCCTGTCCACCCGTACGTCGTCGAAATCCCCGGCAATCGCGCTGCCGACCCTGCTCATCGCTGCGGTTGCCGGTTGGTTGGGTTGGGTGGGATGGACCGCGCTCGCGGCGATTGGCCCATTCACCGCGATCCGCGCCGGGCAGGTCCGGCTCACCGGTCCGATCGTCATCTCCTTCGTCCTCGTCGTGTTCGTGGTCGAACAGATCGCGCCGGCGCAACGCCGTCCGGTTCTTGCTCGTGGCCATCTTCTCGACCTGGCTTACCTGATCACGCACGCGCTGTTCGTCGTTCCGTTCGTCGTCCTCATCGGGACCGGATTTTCCGCGTTGCTCGCCCACCTCGCGCCTTGGCTGGTCATTCCGCACTTCTCCGGGATTTCTCGGTGGCCGTTCATCGCGCTTGCCGTGGCCGGGATCGATGCCATGGACTGGTTGGCTCATTTCGCCAACCACAAGGTGACGGCCCTGTGGCGCCTGCACGCTGTGCACCACTCGGTCGAGGAGATGAGTGTTCTCAGCACGTTCCGGGCTCACCCGCTGGCGAACGTGAGTTTCGTGATCTCAGCGATCCCCATCCTGGTTCTATCCGCGAACATCGCGGCCCCGGCGGCCGTGCTGACCGCCTATGCCTGCGCGGCGACACTGCCGCACGCGAACCTCCGATGGACCTACGGCTGGTTGGACCGGGTCGTTGTCAGCCCCCACTACCACCGCCGGCACCACTCACCGACCCAGCGGACCGACGTGAACATTGGGACGTTGTTGACCGTCTGGGATCAGCTCGCGCGCCGTGCGGTCTTCGAGCCAATGTCCGCACGGGTTGCGCCCACCGGCCTTGCGGGACGTCCGGTTTTCGTCGAGCAGCAGCCTGACCGACTCGCGATCGGCACCACCGTGTTGCGCCAGCTCGTCGGACCATTCCTGCGGCCGCACGGGCCGAACCGGTGACCACCGGCACGCTGTCGAGGCCGACGTCCCGCGTGTCGGCCGTCACCGTGTTGTGTATCGCGGCCGCGCTCCTGATGGTCGTATCCGGAGCGATCCACCTGCACCTATGGGACAAGTACTACCGGCACGTGACGATCGGCCACATGAATGTGGCGTTTCTGGTGCAGTTGAGCGCGGCATTCCTCGGGGCGATCGCGCTCGTCGTCTGGCGCGCCCTCCTCATCGTCGTTGCCAGTGCCGCGCTCATGGCCGGGACCGCGGTGGGCTATCTCATTGCCCGTTACCGCACGGCCGGCCTGTTCGGCTTCTCGCTCGGGCCGCACTTCAGCTCGCCGTACGCGACCTGGGCGTTGGTGGTCGAGGTCGTCGCGACGGCACTGCTGATCGTTGCGGCCGCGATCCTGGTACGGGCGAGGGCCGCCTCGGCACCTGCCGTGTGACCCCGCATGGGCTCGCCCGTGGGGTTGACGCTGCCGCCCACCCTCACCCGGACGCGCGCTCAAGACCCTCCCGATACGGGTCGAAGCCGTAATCGTCCGTGGCAAACGCCGCGGATATCGGGACACGGTGATCCGAGCGACCCTCACCGACCGACGGCGCGCCTGCGTGCCGCCGGCACGGAGAAACACGGTCGCCTAGGTCGCTCGGGGAGTGAGTGGCGAGACCGATCCGGCCAGGCGGGCAACAGCCCAATGGACGGGAGCACTCGATGCGCACGGTCCTGACAGGTCGGCGGGGCGCGCCTCGTTCATCTTCGTTCTGACGAAGATGGTGGGCAACGCGGCGTTCCCCGCCGTACCTCGTGCCCTCGGCCGGTCGCGGTAAAGTTTTCCCGGTGGAGGATGTGGACCGGGCAATCGTGCGGTTGCTGAGCGAGGACGGGCGCCGGAGTTTCACCGACCTCTCTCGGGAGACCGGGCTGTCGGTGTCGGCGGTGCATCAGCGGGTCCGCAGGCTTGAGCAGCGTGGCGTCATCCGCGGTTACCGGACGGTCATCGATCCCACGGCCCTCGACCTTGCTCTCACTGCCTTCATCTCGATCAAGCCGATCGATCCGAGCGCCCCGGATGACGCCCCGGAGCGACTGGCGCACCTGAGCGCGATCGAAGCGTGCCACAGCGTCGCCGGCGAGGAGAGCTACATCCTCAAGGTGAGGGTGAGCACCCCGGCCGACCTTGAGTTGCTGCTTCAGGACATCCGGGCAGCAGCAAACGTCTCGACCCGGACAACGATCGTGCTGTCCACGCCGTACGAGGACCGTCCGCTGGGCGTCTGATCCGTCGGTCGATCAGCGCACTCCGGCCCACGCCGCCCGCGGGAGGTCCTCCAGGACGCCGTGCTCGAGCCACCAGGCCTGTCCGTCGGGGGGCAAGGTGGACACCGGGTCGTAGTAGGGATACCGGCGCAGCAACGCGTCCGGATCGCTCGCCTCGACACTCGTGCGGTAGTTCTTCGTCCAGGACGAGATCCCGCGGGTTCGGTCGTAGTCGTCGCATTGGTGGACCCACCTCTTGCCGACGTAGGGCACGTCGCACACGATCCGAGGGGTCGCGAATCCCGGGAGGTAGCCGAGGATCGCGTGTTGGAGTTCCTGAGCTTCGGCGAGAGACAGGCGCCAGTGCTCGCTGCCGGGGATCAGATCGCACATGTAGAAGTAGTACGGCAGGATCGATGCCTCGTCCTGGAGGGCGAAGCACAGGTCGAGCATGTGGTGCGCGGTGGTGTTGACGCCACGAAGCAGAACCCCTTGGTTGCGGACATCGCGGATCCCGGTTTCGAGCATCGCGCGGGCGGCGCGGGCGACGAGTGGGGTGACCGACTGCACGCTGTTGACGTGGGTGTGGATCGCTATCGCCACGCCGCGTTGGTTCGCTACCGCCGCCAGGCGGGCCATGCCGGCGCGGACGTCGTCGGAGAGCCAGTGCTGGGGGAGTCCCATCAGTGCTTTGGAGGCCAGCCGAATGTCACGAATCGTGTCGATGTCGAGCAGACGGGCGACGAAGGCCTCCAGGCGAGGCCACGGCAGGTTGGCAACGTCGCCGCCGGACACCACGACGTCGCGTACTCCCGGGGTGCGACCCAGGTAGTCGATCATTGCCTCGATCCGGTCGACCGGCTTGAGCACGAACCGGTGTTTGTCCACGGTCGCGGTTGAGTTGCCGACGAGATCCATCCGGGTGCAATGCCCACAGTATTGGGGGCAGGTCGATAACAACTCGGCGAGGACCTTGGTGGGGTAGCGGTGGGTCAGCCCTTCGACGGCCCACATCTCCGCCTCGTGCAGCGAGTCGCGTGAGGCCATCGGGTGGCTGGGCCACAGGGGATCGCGATCGCTCGCCAGGGGCAGCATGTACCGACGCACCGGGTCGACGCGCATGAGGTCCGCGTCCGGGACCGCGTCCGGCACCATGGTGTTGAGCATCTGCGGTGGCACCAACAGCGACATCGTCGCGGTCTGCGACTGGTCGCGCTCCAGATCGAGGTAGAAGTCATCGTCGAGCAGGTCGCCGTACACCTCACGCAGCTGCCGGAGGTTCTTCACGCAGTGCGATCGTTGCCACTGGGCGGATTCCCACTGCTCGGTGGTCACGTCGCGCCACCCGGGCAGCCGGTGCCAGTCCGGCTCGACCAGAGCGCGCCTCCGGTACTGATACGGCTGGTCCATGCGGGCCTCCGCGAGGTTGGCTGGTCAGATTCACCAGTTTACGGAGAAGATCCGGGTTGGACAACGATTTGCGATAGGATTTCCCGCATAATTGGGGGTCTGTCCGAGGATCTTGGTCATCTGGAAGGCGAGGTGGGCAGATGCGGGCAGGTTCGCCGCTTGGCCTGCATCGGGTGGTTTCACCCGCTGGCGTGTTGCCCCAGGCAGCGTGGCGGCTCGATCCGGCGCCGGACCTTTTCGATGACGAGGTGCGGGTGGAGGTCGACTACCTCAATCTCGACGCGGCGTCGTTGCATCAGCTACGGGAGGCGCACCCGGGCGATGGCCGGGCAGTGCGGGAGGCGGTCGCGGCGATCATCAGCGAACGCGGCAAGATGCACAACCCGGTCACGGGCTCAGGAGGCATGTTGCTCGGGCGGGTCGAGGAGGTGGCACCGCGCTCGCCGCTTGGTCTGCACGTCGGCCAGCGGGTGGCCACCTTGGTCTCACTGACGCTCACCCCGCTGGTGATCCGCGATGGTCTCACCCGCTGGGACGGACGCGGAGAGCAGGTCCCGGCCGACGGCCACGCGATCCTCTTCGGGCGCTCGATTGCGGCTCCGGTCCCCGATGACCTCTGCGACGCCGAATGTCTCGCGGTCTTCGACGTCTGCGGGGCACCCGCACTCACGGCCCGGGTCGTGAGTGCTCGACCCGCTCCTCGAGTCCTCATTCTGGGCGCGAGCGGGAAGAGCGGCTGCCTGTCGATGCTCGCCGCTCGGCGCGCCGGCGCTCGGGAGGTCATCGCGGTCGTTCCGGACGACGTCGAAGCGCAGGCGGTTCGCGCGAGCGGCCTCGCGGACCTCGTGGTGGTCGCGGACGCCAGGGATCCCGTGCGCCTTGCCACGATGGTAGGGGAGCCTGCCGAGGTCAGCGTGGTGTGCGTCGACGTCCCGGACTGCGAAGGGGCCGCGATCCTTGCCACGGCGCCCGGGGGGACGGTCGTGTTCTTTTCGATGGCCACGTCGTTCTCCGCCGCCGCGCTCGGAGCGGAGGGGCTTGCGGCCGACCTGACCATGGTGATCGGGAACGGTTACGTTCCGGGGCACGCGGACCTCGCGCTCGAGCTCTACCGCGGTGACCGCGGCGTACGCGAACTGATCAACCGTCGGACAAGCGCTTCGCCCAACCCTCAAGTAAAGGTTCAGGCGTAATGCCACGGAAGGATCTGATTCCGCTCGACCGGCGCACGGTCGCCCGCGCCCGGCGACTGGCCGCGCGCGCGGCCGCACCGGTGGTGGCCATGGCCCGAACCCACACGACGGTGAGCGTCGAGCGCTCCGTGTTGCGGTTGGCGGGAGTGACCGGGGCCGATCCCGAGGGGATCCCGTGGGTGAACCGCCTGGTTGACCGGATCCGCCACGATGTCGGGCTCGAGCACGGCGTCGCGCTCCCGGTCTGGCACGCCCTCGCGGGCTCGTCGCTCGACCTTCCCGAGCTCGCCCAGAAGGCGGCCGCCGGCTCCGTCCGGTTCGCCGTTCCGACGGGACGGGAGGCCGACCGCGCGGCGACGCGCGCGCGCCGCGCGGTCGGGGCGGGAATTGCCCGAATTGATCGGAATCGGCGGACTCGCGCGGCCCTGTGCAGCAGGCTGGGCGATCCGCCCAAACCCTGGATCTACCTGATCGTGGCGACCGGAGACATTCGCGAGGACGTCGTGCAGGCCCAGGCGGCCGCACGGGCGGGCGCCGACGTCATCGCGGTCATCCGCTCGACCGGTCAATCCCTGCTCGACTACGTGCCCGAGGGGGAGACCCACGAGGGGTTCGCCGGCACCTACGCCACCCAGGAGAACTTCCGGATCATGCGGGCCGCACTCGATCAGACTTCGCGCGAGGTCGGGCGCTACATCCGGCTCACCAACTACGCGTCCGGCTTGTGCATGCCGGAAATCGCCGTCCTCGCCGGTCTCGAGCGCCTCGACATGATGCTCAACGACTGCATGTACGGCATCATCTTCCGCGACATCAATCCCAAACGTACCTTCATCGATCAGCGGTTTAGTCGACAAATCCATGCCCGCGCGGGCATCATCATCAACACCGGCGAGGACAACTACCTGACCACCGCAGATCCGGTCGACGCCGCGCACACCGTGATCGTGAGCCAGTTGCTCAACGAGCGGTTCGGGCGGGAGGCCGGGCTGGCCGATGAGCAGCTCGGCCTCGGGCACGCCTTCGAGATCGACCCGGACACCCCCGACCAGTTCCGGCTCGAGCTGGCACACGCCCAGCTGGTCCGCCAGCTCTTCCCGAACGCCCCGCTGAAGTACATGCCTCCGACGAAACACATGACGGGGGATGTGTTCTTCGGCTACCTGCTCGATGCGTTCTTCAACCTGGCCGGCGTGCTGACCGGGCAGGAGATCCTGCTGGTCGGCATGATGACCGAGGGAATCCTCACCCCGTTCCTGTCCGACCGTGATCTTGCCCTGAGCAACGTCGCGTACGTGAAACGGGCCTGCGCCGGTCTCGCGGAGGACTTCCGACCGGCGCCCGACGGTTTCATTGCTGCGCGGGCGCGCCAGGTCCTTGATGAGGCGGTCGCCCTCCTCGAGCAGATCGTCGACGACGACGGTGGGCTGCTCGAGGCGATCGGGCAGGGGACCTTCGGCCTCACTCGCCGGCCGGCGGACGGCGGCCGGGGGCTCGAGGGAGTGATCGAGCAGGCCGAGGACTACCTCAACCCGGCTACCGAGCTGCTGGAAGGAGGCACGCATGCCGTCTCACCCGCACGTTCGCGCCTACGGTGACACGACCGGCGACGGAATGGTGCAGCTGTCCTTCACCTTGCCCCTGCCGGCCGGCCCACGGGCGGAGGCGGCGGCGGCGGTCTTCGCCCGCAAGATGGGCATTGATCCCGCGCTGGTCGTGCACGCCAAGGCGGTCGGCGAGGGGTTCACCTTCTTCGTCGTCTACGGCCGCTCGAGCGCGATCGTCGACCTCGACGAGGTGACGGTCGCCGAACGGGACTATCCGCTGCTCGCAACGAAGGAGGTCAACCTCGAGGTCCGGTCGAGGTTGAGGCGAAAGCTCGTCGTCGTCGGGGCCACGGTTGGCACCGACGCGCACACGGTCGGGCTCGACGCCATCCTGAACGTGAAGGGCTACGCCGGCGAGAAGGGGCTCGAGCACTATCGCGAGCTGCGGGTGGTCAATCTCGGCGCGCAGGTCCCGGCCGAGCGACTGGTCGCCCGCGCGGCCGCGGAGCAGGCCGACGCCGTCCTGGTCAGTCAGGTCGTCACCCAGCGCGATGCCCACCACCACCACGTGCGGGAGGTCGTGGAGGCGTTCGAGCGTGGCTGGCCGGGGACCGCGCCGCGCCCCCTGCTCGTCGCCGGCGGACCGCGCTTCGACCCCTCCGAGGCCGAGAGGCTGGGCGTGGACCGGGTCTTCGGCAAAGGGACCTCCCCGCGGGAGGTCGCGTCGTACCTCGTCGCGGCCACCCTCCCGGCGAAGGTTGCCTGAGGTGGCGGCCGAGGCAGGGTTGACCATCACCCATCGCCGCTACGTGCCGGCGGGGTCGGCCCACTACGGCGGAGGCCTCGTCGACGGTGCCTACGTGTTGGCGGTGTTCGGCGACGTCGCCACCGAGTTGTGCATCCGCGCCGATGGGGACGAGGGACTGTTCGCCTCCTACGACGATGTGCAGTTCCTCGCCCCCGTCCGCGCGGGCGACGTCCTGGAGGCAACGGCCGTCCTCGAACGGGTCGGCCGGCGAAGCCGCGGCGTCCGGTTCGTCGCGACCGTCGTGGCGCGCGCAACGCCGGAGAACGGACCCTCGGCGTCGGCGGCGCTGGACCCGCCGCTCACGGCCGTGACCGCTCACGGCACCGTTGTCGTCCCGGATCCCGGCCGGTGAGGCGGGAGGCCGACGCGGCCGGGAAAAATCAGGTGAACTTTTCTGCTCCGTCTCCAGGGCTCTGACCTGCGGTTTCACACGTTTTCGCAGGTCAGAGGGGTGTTGACAGGCACCCGGGAGCAACCGCTAGTTTTCCTGCCGTCCACCACAGGGACGCCTGATCGTTTCCCCACCCGACTTCCAGGACCGCCGACTGGCCGGTCGGCGCTCGCGTGCACCCGCGGGCACCGAGCTGGTGCCAGGTCCAGTTGGCACCCGGTCGTCGCGGCGGGGCCGCGAGAGGTGTGGTGCGACTACTCGGGACAGGCCCGGGTGCCCAGTAGACAACGGCTTTGCGGCGGCGGCCGGCCGCTGCAAGGTCGGTCCGAAGGGCACCCGGGCTGGATCCATCTCCGGCACCCCGATTGTGGTCCCACCGGCCTCGCCCGGTTGATAGCGTCGGTTCGGCCGTGACTCGACCGTCGATCGCGCCCCGCACGCTGGCCCGCTACGGCGCGGCGGTGCTCAGCGGCGTCGCCGTCTGGGCGTCGTTCCCGCCGCTGGGCTGGTGGCCGAGTGCGATCGTCGGTGTCGCCGCCCTGACACTGACGATCCGGGACGCCCCGCGGCTTCGCGCCGCGGCGGCCTGCGGATACCTCGCCGGTCTCGGTCTGTGGATCCCGCTGTTGAGCTTCCTGCGGGGCGGGTTCGGGTTCGCGGCCTGGGGAGCCCTCGCGGCGATCGAGGCGCTGTGGTTCCTTCTGCTCGGCCTGGCCATCAGCGTGGTGGTTCGGGCTCGCTGGTGGCCGCTGGTGACCGCCCTCTTGTGGGTCGGGCAGGAGTTCCTGCGGGATCGCGTGCCCTGGGGCGGGTTTCCGTGGGGCCGGCTTGCGTTCGGCCAGGCCAACGGCCCACTCGTCCACCTGGCCGCGATCGGGGGCGCACCCCTGGTCACGTTCGCCGTGGCGCTGGCCGGTGGCCTGCTCGCCTGGGCGCTCGTGCAGCGCCCGGGGCTACGCCCGGCGCTCGCGCTCGCGAGTGTCGTCGCGATCGCGGCCGCACCGCTCGCGATCGTGCTCCCGACCGCCGGCACCGACCGCGGGGGAGCGCCCTCGTCGATCGTGGTGGCGGCCGTCCAGGGCAATGTGCCCCGGCTCGGTCTCGAACCGTTCGCGCAGCGTTACGCGGTCACCCGTAACCACGCGATGCAGAGCATGCGGCTCGCGCGGGAGATCGCCTCAGGGCAGCGCGCGCGACCGGCGTTCGTCGTGTGGCCGGAGAACTCCGACGACCTCGACCCGATCCCCACCGATCCGGGCTACGACCCGGTATCGAGCGCGATGATCCGCGCGGCAGCAGCCGACCTTCGAGTCCCGATCCTCGTCGGGGCAGTGCTGAACGGGCCGGGAGCCCATGTCCGCAACGCCGGCGTGGTGTGGTCTCCGACGAGCGGTCCGGGGGAGATCTACGTCAAGCGGCACCTGGTGCCTTTCGGGGAGTACCTGCCGATGCGCGGGCTCATGACGACGATCAGCCACCGGTTCACCCTCATCGGCCGCGACTTCGTGCCGGGTCATCGGGCCGGGGTTCTCACGATCGCCGGCACCAGGATCGCGGACGCGATTTGCTTTGAGGTCGCCGACGACTCGGTGGTGCGCCAGGCGGTGACGGGCGGCGGCCGGCTGATCGTCATCCAGACGAACAACGCGTCCTACGAACGCCCCGGCGACAGCGGGGACGGAGGGGAAACCGCGCAGCAACTGGCGATCGCCCGGCTCCGAGCGGTGGAACACGGCCGCGCCGTCGTGGTCGCGGCGACCAGCGGGGTGAGCGCGATGATCGCACCCAACGGCCGGGTGATCGCGCGGACCGGGGTCTTCACCCCCGCGCTGCTCGACCGACGGCTGCCGCTGCGCGACCCGCTGACGGTTGCCGACCGAATCGGCCCCTGGCCCGAATGGGGCGCGAGCGCCGCCGGCCTGATCGCGTTGATCGTCGTGCTGGCTCGACGTCGGGTCCGGCAGGACGTCGAGGACCTCAACCTCGACTCGACGGTCAGTATCGAGGAGCGGGTCTAACCCTTCGGCGCTACGCGGACTTCTTCGTCGAACGCGGCTTAAGCTCGGCAAGCCGCTCGTTGAGGACGTCCTCGAGGTCATCGATGGAGCGCCGTTCGAGAAGCATATCCCAGTGGGTGCGGACGGGCTTGCCACTCTTCGCGGCGGGAGCCTCGCCATCCCGCAGCTGCGCCGGGGCACCGCACGAGCGGCACTCCCACGTCGCCGGCAGCTCGGCATCGAGCGCCATCGGCATCCGGGTCTCGTGGCCCGCCGGGCAGTCGAAGATCACCTCGCGGCGAGGCGCGAGGTCGGTGTCGCGATCGGTCTCGTAGCTCGTCGTGCCCAGCCGACTGCCCCTCAGGACTCGATCTGCCATCATTCGCCTCCCGGCGTGCTCACCGCTATGACGTTGCAACGCCATCACGTCGTCGCGGATTCCCGTCGTAGGGATCCGTCGTACCTACCAGACTCCCCGATCTGGCTGAACGGCTCCTGACCGTCCTCACAGAGTCAGACGCGGGCCGGGGCCGAAAGGTTGACCGACGCGCGTACTTCCCCACCAGGATACGGATAGCCGATAATGGACATTATGTCAGGTTGAAGGAACGTTGGCCAAGGTCAGGGGATCCCCCGTTGAGCGGGCCAGAGGTCCGAATCGGCAACTGTTGTCCACAGCACAAGGCCCACCGGTTCCTTATCTACGGTTCAGCCAAATGGCCTACACATTGGTCAACGGCGTGCCGACACTTCAACTGTCGGTTGCGCCCGGCAACCGGCGAATGGAAATCGGAGGGCACCCAGATGTGCCGGCACACCCCACCATGTCCCTCAGCGGATGCCGCTGATCGGGATGCGGCACACGTGGTGGCGAGTCACCCGGAGCAGGGGTGGAACCTGTTGTGTAACGGCGTAGTGCAGTTCGATGACGAGGGTGACCTACTCCCGGATGGTCGAAGCATCCCGCCCCAGCCACACTTCCCCCACCACAGCGCCGCCTGATCTCACCCCGACCCGGGCCTGCGCAGCGCCCCGGCTACTGCGCGTACGCCGCGATCGGCGGACAGCTACAGGCCAGGTTGCGGTCGCCGTAACTCGAGTCGATCCGCCCGACCGGCGGCCAGTACTTGTCGGAGCGCAGCGACTTCGTCGGGTACGCCGCCAGTTCCCGGTCGTAGGGCGCGGTCCACTCGCCAAGCAGCGCCGCGGCCGGATGCGGGGCGTTGCGCAGCGGGTTGTCCTCGGCCGGCCAGTCGCCGACCGCCACTCGCTCGATCTCGCCACGGATCGCGATCATCGCGTCGCAGAACCGATCGAGCTCGGTGAGGTTCTCCGATTCCGTCGGCTCGATCATCAGCGTGCCGGCCACCGGGAACGACATCGTGGGTGCGTGGAAGCCGTAGTCGATGAGCCGCTTCGCGATGTCCTCTACTGTGACCCCGGTCGCCTTCGTGATCGGCCGTAGGTCAACGATGCACTCGTGAGCGACCAGCCCGGCCTGGCCGGTGTAGAGCACCGGGTAGTGCGCGGCCAGCCGATGCGCGACGTAGTTCGCGCCGAGGAGCGCAACCTGAGTGGCCGTGGTCAATCCCTGCGCTCCCATCAGCCGGATGTAGGTCCAGGGAATCGGCAGGATGCCGGCCGACCCCCACGGTGCTCCCGCGATCGGCCCGATCCCGGTCGCCGGCCCGGCCGCGCCCACCAGCGGATGGTTGGGAAGGTACTGCGCGAGGTGTGACCGGACACCGATCGGGCCAACCCCAGGCCCACCTCCGCCGTGCGGAATGCAGAACGTCTTGTGCAGGTTCAGGTGCGACACGTCGGCACCGAAGCGACCCGGTCGGGCGAGTCCCACGAGCGCGTTGAGGTTCGCGCCATCGACGTAGACCTGTCCCCCGGCCGCGTGGACGAGCTCGCAGAGCTCGCTGATCCCGGCCTCGAACACACCGTGTGTCGACGGGTACGTCACCATGATCGCGGCGAGCTCGCCGCGATGGGCGTCGATCTTTGCCCGCAGGTCATCGAGACTGATGTTGCCCGCCTCGTCGCACGCGACGACCACCACGCTCATCCCGGCCATGACCGCGCTGGCGGCGTTGGTGCCGTGCGCGGAGGACGGGATCAGGCAGATGTGGCGCCGCGTCTCGCCCCGCTCCCGGTGGTACGCGCGGATCGCGAGCAGCCCGGCGAGCTCCCCCTGGGATCCGGCGTTCGGTTGGAGTGACACCGCGTCGTATCCGGTGATCTCCGCGAGCCAACGTTCGAGATCGCGGATGATCGACAGAAATCCGGCGGCTTGGTCGAGCGGGGCAAACGGATGAATCCCGGCGAACTCGGGCCAGGTGATCGGCTCCATCTCGACCGCGGCGTTGAGCTTCATCGTGCACGATCCGAGCGGAATCATGGTCCGATCGAGGGCGAGGTCGCGGTCGCTGAGCCGGCGAAGGTAGCGCATCATGGCGGTCTCGGAGTGGTACTGCCCGAACACCGGATGAGTGAGGAAGGTCGTCCGGCGGCGCAGGTCGTCCGGGTAGGCGTGGCTCGGGCCGGGCGTGAGCTCGACCCCGAACGCGGCCGCCACCGCGGCGATGTGCGCGTCGGTGGTGCGCTCGTCGCAGCTGACCCCGACCGTGTCCGCGTCGATGCGGCGCAGGTTGATGCCCTGAGTGAGCGCGGCCGCAACGACCGCGTCGGCCCGGCCGGGGACGGCAGCCGACACGGTGTCGAAGAACTCCTGCGCGGGCACCTCAATCCCGGCTGAGCGCAGCGCGGCCGCGAGGTCACTGGCGTGCCCGCGAATGCGGGTGGCGATCGCGGTCAGGCCGGCCGGTCCGTGGTAGGCGGCGTACGCCGCGGCCACCACCGCGAGCAGGACCTGCGCCGTGCAGATGTTGCTCGTGGCCCGCTCGCGGCGAATGTGCTGCTCACGGGTCTGGAGGGCAAGGCGCAACGCGGGCTGCCCGGTTGTGTCCACGCTGAGACCGACGAGGCGACCGGGAAGTGAGCGCTCGAGCCCGGACCGGACCGCCATGAATCCGGCGTGCGGTCCGCCGAACCCCAGCGGAACTCCGAATCGTTGCGCCGAGCCGACCGCCACGTCCGCCCCCCACTCCCCCGGCGGTCGCAACAGCGTGAGCGCGAGCAGGTCGGTCGTCACTGCGACGATGGCGCCGCGGTCGTGCGCCGCTGAGACCACCGGCTCGAGGTTCCAGACCGCGCCGGTCGACGCCGGATACGCCACGAGGACTCCGAAGAACTCCCCGTCGGGCACTCCCGCTGCGAGGTCGGCAACGTCGATCTCGACATCGATCGGCTCGGCGCGGGTCCGAATCACCTCGATGGTCTGCGGATGGCAGCCTTTGTCGACAACAAAACGAGGACTTGTCGACATGGAGTTACGTCGGCATAGCGTCATAGCCTCTGCTGCCGCTGTCGATTCATCGAGGAGCGACGCACCCGCGACCTCGAGCCCGGTGAGGTCCGCGACGACCGTCTGGAAGTTCAGCAGCATCTCGAGGCGCCCTTGGGAGATCTCCGGCTGGTAGGGCGTGTACGCGGTGTACCACGCCGGGTTCTCGAGGATCCCCCGGAGGACAACCGGCGGGGTGATCGTGTCGTGCCAGCCCAGCCCGATCATCGACGTGGCCGGGCGGTTCCGCCCGGCCCGTGTCCTCAGCTCATCGAGAGCGTCGGCCTCGCTGATGGCGGCGGGAAGGTCGAGCGGTGCAGTCGCTCGGATCGCGGATGGCAGCGCGGCTGCGGTGAGGTCGTCGAGTGAGCCGTAGCCCACCACCGCGAGCATCTTGGCCTGCTCGTCCCGAGATGGCCCGATGTGGCGGTCGGCGAAGTCCCGCGGGGGTTCGTGGTGGTCGGTCACGGAGCCTCCAGATCACAAAGCGCAGTCGCCTGCCCTTGGCTCCCCCTCTGTCCGTCGACCTGAGAGTGTCATCCGCGTCGGCTCCGTTGGCGCGGACTTGCCCCGTCGGTGAGACGCATCAGCGTCTGCTCTCCAGAGTGCCCCGCCCCACGCGGTCCTGGTGCCTGAGAGGTTCCGGGGAGGTTGCTCCTTCGGCGCCCCGGTCTGGATTGCCGGGAACTCTCCCACGCGGGGTGATCGGGCCCGTACGACGCTAGCAGCGCGGGCCACCTGATGTTGTTATGTCAGGCACCTCGGCGCGCCCAGGTCACGCGGTACTGCGGCGCTGCCGCCGGGCGGCGAGTTCGTCTCCGGCACCGGTTGCGGAGGGATCTGGCTCCGCCCGCTCGGACGGCAGCTCGGCCAGGCTGCCCTCAACCTCGCTCACGACTCGCCCGACTGCGATCCCGAACACCCCCTGTCCCCCCTGAACAAGGTCGATGACCTCGTCCGGCGAAGTGCAGGCGTACACGGTCGTCCCGTCGCTCATCAGCGTGATTCCGGTCAGGTCCGCATCGCCGCGCTCACGCAGGTGCGCGACCGCGGAGCGGATGTTCGGGAGCGAGACGCCGGTGTCGAGAAGGCGCTTGACGACCTTGAGCGTGAGGATGTCACGGAAGGAGTACAGCCGCTGGGTGCCCGAGCCGGAGGCCGGCCGGACGGAGGGCTCGACGAGGCCGGTTCGTGCCCAGTAGTCGAGCTGTCGGTAGGTGATTCCTGCCGCCGAGCAGGCGGTTGGCCCCCGATAGCCGACCGGGTCGCCCCCGGCCTCTTCTCGGCCGAACAGTGCGGTCTGGGTGCCTCGCGTCCCGTCGCCTGTCACTCGTGCCTCCAGCCTGACCTGATCCTCGGCGGTGCCGTTTGCCGTCGTGGCGTTGCGGTATTGAGCAAGTGTGAACCTCACGAGTGGAATTCACCAGGGGTGACTTTCACCGGATGTTTCGCTGTCGAACCGTAAGCACCGCGCCCGGGCCGGTCAACGTCAGCCACCGGTGAGTCCTTGATCTCAATCCGTACTTGAGACTTACTCAGACTCTTCCGTCTCAAAGTCTTCCGGAGATACTTGGTCGAGGAACTCCCGAAACCGCTCGACCTCGGATTCTTGCTCGTCGGGGATCGTGATCCCCGCCGCGTCGAGCACCGACTCGTCGGCGTAGATGACGGTGCCGGCCCGGATTGCCAGCGCGATCGCGTCGGAGGGGCGGGCAGAGACCGCCGTGCCGTCCCCGAACCTGAGGTCCGCGTAGTACACGCCATCGCGCAACTCGGTGATCATCACCGCGTTCAGATCGGCTCCGACGGCCTGGAGAACATCCTTGAGCAGATCGTGGGTGAGGGGGCGTGCCGGCACGATCCCCTGCTGAGCGAAAGCGATCGCCGTGGCTTCGACCGCACCGATCCAGATCGGCAGGTAGCGGTCGCCGGCGGATTCCTTGAGCAGGACGATCGGCTGGTTGGACGGAAGTTCGACCCGGACTCCGACGACCGTGAGCTCGTTCACGCCTCACTCCGCTTCGCTGTGCGATCCCTCTTCTCGAAAACCTACACCGCGAGCAGCATCACGCGGTCCGGGTCGGTCGACCGGTGGGCGCCAGCCCATCATCCGCTGCGAAGCTGAGCCAGTCCGGCCCGGACGAGGCTCGCCTGGAGACGGACCGCGAGCGCAGCGAGTTCGCGGGCGGTCTGCGCGGCGCGCGCCCTGGCGTCCGGGTTGCGCTGGCCGGCGAGCGGAGCGACAACCTGCTCGACCAGTCCGAGCTCACGGTCCGCCGTCATCCGGAACGAGCGCAGGTGGCGGGGC
The DNA here is from genome assembly GCA_035501255.1 of Mycobacteriales bacterium. Lineage (GTDB taxonomy): Bacteria > Actinomycetota > Actinomycetes > JAFAQI01 > JAFAQI01 > JAFAZI01. Next base: position 21,718 of record DATJWM010000136.1, read on the forward strand.
TCGATTCCGAAGCGGCTCATGTCCGCCGCCGTCTTCACGATGATCAGTGCGTCACCGTCGTAGTGCCCACCGGGGCGAGGCGTGATCAGCCCGAAACTCTCCAGCTGCCCAAGCTCGTCTGCCTCGACGCCCGCAGCCGCGAGCAACTCCTCGCGAGACATGCGCAACTCGGAGAGCTCGGGAAGGAAATCCATGGCGTCGGGCAACCCGTCCGGCTCGACCGAGCGAGCCGGCACCTGTGGTTCCGGGTTGGTCGCGGTGGACGGTGTCATGCCACGATCGAGGGCTTCCAGTTGCGCCTTGATCACCCGCAACGGCAAGTAGTGGTCACGCTGGGCGGCGAGCACGTAGCGCAACCTGCCGACGTCGTCACGGGAGAACTTTCGATATCCCGATGACGTGCGCTGTGGTTCCACCAACCCCTCGGCCTCGAGGAAGCGAATCTTGGAGATCGTGACGTCGGGGAACTCCGCGCGCAACTGTCCCAGAACCTCGCCGATGCTCATGTAGGCGTGGGCGGCGCTTGAGGTCGTCACGATCCTTCCCCGTGCATGCTGGTGAAGAACAGCAGGCGGAACTTTCCGATCTGCACCTCGTCACCGTTGCCGACGAACGCTCGTTCGATCCGCTCACGGTTCAGATAGGTGCCGTTGAGGCTCCCCACGTCCTCGACGACGTACCCCTCGTCGGTTCGAGTGATTTGGGCGTGCCGTCGCGACACGGTGACGTCGTCGAGAAAGATGTCGCTGTCGGGGCTGCGGCCCGCCGTCGTCACCTGCTGGTCGAGAAGGTAGCGGCTTCCGGCGGTTGGGCCGCGTTGCACAACAAGCAACGCGAAGCCGGACGGCAACGGCTCCCCCAACAGTTCGGCGGCGAGGTCATCGTGGTCGTCGACCTCGAGGCCGGCAATCGACAACGTCGAGGTCTGGTCGGCCCCCGACGCGGGCGGTTCGGCCTCGGCGTGGAGCGCGGTGCCGCACCGACTGCAAAACCGCGCATCGGCGGGATTCTGCAGCCCGCATTGGCCACAGAAGACGCTTGCCATGTGCGGGCCACTCCCTCGGTGATTGGCGCGGGCTCGGACCTACCATTCCCGGTTTGTCGAAGCTACCGCGTCCAGCAACTAAGGCTCAACCATAGGTGTAGGTGGAGACTGAACCGTAGAGGCCCCGAGGATCCGCGGTCAACCGCGAACCCGCCACCGCTCAGGGCGCGCCGGCGATCAACTCCTCGTAGGCCGCGGCGTCAAGAAGATCCGGAGCACCGCCTGCGGGACGAACCGTGACGATCCAGCCCTCGCCGTACGGGTCGGAGTTGAGCAACTCGGGCCGGGCCTCGAGCGCGTCGTTACGCGCGATGACCTCCCCCGCGAACGGGGCATAGATCTCCGACACGCTCTTCGTCGACTCGACCTCGCCGAGGACCTGACCTGCGCTGACCTGGGTGCCGACGGTCGGCAGAGAGACGAACACCACGTCGCCGAGCGCGTCCTGGGCGTAGTCGGTGATGCCGACGGAGATCGTCCCGTCCGCCTCGGCCCTCGTCCATTCGTGCTCGGCGGTGTAGCTCAGGTCTGGCGGAACCACGACGGATCGCTCCTGTCTGCTCACGTTGCGGGCGGCGTGGCGAGCCTAACCAGCCGCCACATCGCCGGACAAGCCGGCCGTGCTGTCGTGGATCAGCGCCCGCTGGATCCCGAGATAACGGACCCCCGTCCACAGGTAGAGGAACGTCCCCCAGCAGGTAAAGGCCCACGCGAACGGGCGCACGACGTGGCCGATCGCGCTGTCATCGACCGATAACAGGAGCAGGGGGAAGGCGGAGAGCAGGCTGAGGGTCGCCGCCTTGCCGAGGTAGGTCACCTCGGGCGGGCTGATGGCACGGTGTCTCAGCCGGAGAAGACCCACACTGAGGACAAGATCGCGCCCGACAAGCAGCACGGTGAGCCACCACGGCACGATTCCGCGGATCGTCAGGGCCGCGAGGGTGGCAAGGATGTACAGGCGGTCGGCGACCGGATCGAGCATCGCGCCCAGGCGCGAGGTCAGGTTGTAGCGGCGGGCGATCTTGCCGTCCAGGTAGTCGGTCGCCCCACTCAACATCAAGACGATGACCGCCCATCCGTCAGCCTGTGGTCCCAGCGCGAGCCACAAAAACAACGGGATCCCGAGCAGTCGCAGCACCGACAGCGCGTTGGGGATCGTCCAGATTCGGTCGGCGGTCGCAGGGCCGGTCGCGTTCGGCGACTCGGCGGCGCTCACCCGGCGGAGTCTATGGCGCGGCCGCGCCGCCGCACCCGGCCGGAGGCGCCCAGCACTACACTTTGCGCCGGCGGGCTGTGGCGCAGTTTGGTAGCGCACTTGACTGGGGGTCAAGGGGTCGCAGGTTCAAATCCTGTCAGCCCGACGATGTTCTTGGTGGTCGTCGAGCCGCGCAAAAATTGCGGTCTAGGGCACGCATTCGGCCTGTACCGAACGGCTCGGCGATTCGATTACGCCACTCCGGGTGGCCACTGATCCGGCGAGATCGACCACATCGCTACCTCCTCGCGGACGCGCTTGTCGAGGAGCTTCTTCGGCAACCGGACCGGCCGATCGCAGCCGGGACAGACCCCGGCAACCGCGTGACCGTGCCCCCGCGCGGCCATCGCGGTCGGGCCGTCGGGCTCCTCGTCGATGGACTCGACGAAGTCGAGTCCTGCCGCCCGCCAGACCCGGTCGTCATCGACCGTGCCGATGACCTGGTCGGTACCACCTTCTGCGCACGCCTCGCACACGACGGTCAGGACCACGTCGACCCCCTCTCGGGTTACTTCATGGAAACAGACGGTGACCGCGAGAACAACGACCCACGCAGGCAGCGATCCGTTCGGAAAAGACCCCTAGTGTTGTTGTACGAGCAATAACTGACCCGGGCCTCAGGCCCGCACTCTCCGGGGAGCGCCTCGTGCTCACTGTCACGGCTTACGCCACCGCCGGTCCGAAGGCCCCGTTTGCGCGAACCACGATCGAGCGGCGCGACCTTGGCCCGAACGATGTCTTGATCAAGATCGCCTACGCCGGAATCTGCCATTCCGACATCCATACCGGTCGTGGCGAGTGGAGCGAGACGACCTACCCACTCGTGCCCGGTCATGAGATCGCCGGAGTGGTCGAGGCCGTCGGAGCCGAGGTGAGCTCGTTCTCGGTCGGCGATCACGCCGGTGTCGGATGCATGGTCGACTCCTGCCGGCAGTGCCCCGCCTGCCGATCCGGTCACGAGCAGTACTGCGAAAACGGCATGGTCGGCACCTACAACGCCACCGGACGCGACGGACGCCCGACGCAGGGCGGCTACTCCACGCACATCGTTGTTGACGAGAACTACGTGCTTCGCATCCCCGACCGGCTCGCGCTGGATGTGGCCGCTCCCCTGATGTGTGCTGGGATCACGCTCTATTCCCCGTTGCGGCACTGGAACGCCGGACCGGGCAAGCAGGTCGCGATCGTCGGGCTCGGCGGGCTCGGTCACATGGGGGTGAAGATCGCGCACGCGATGGGTGCCGAGGTGATCGTCTTGTCGCAGAGCCTGGCCAAGGAGGCCGACGGGAGGCGGCTCGGCGCCGACCGTTACTACGCCACCCGCGACGAGGGCACGTTCGAGGAGTTGCGCGGTCGGATCGACCTGATCGTGAACACGGTCTCGGCCCCGCTGTCGGCCGAGCGTTACCTCGACCTGCTCTCCACCGACGGGACGCTGGTCAACGTTGGTGCTCCACCGGAGCCGTTCGAGGTCCCGGCGTTTGCGCTGATCAACCGGCGTCGCAGTTTCGCCGGGTCGATGATCGGCGGGATCGCCGAAACCCAGGAAATGCTGGACTTCTGCGCCGAGCACGACCTGGGCGCCGAGATCGAGACAATCGGCGGCGAGGAGATCGACCAGGCCTGGGATCGGGTGGTCGACAGCGCCGTTCGCTACCGATTCGTCATTGATACCTCGACCTTCGACTGACGACGGGTGGGCTGCCTAGAAGGACACCTTGTCGGCCCGTTTCAGCAACGTCGCACGAGCGGCCTTGAGCACGTATCCGTGGGCGATTGCGCGGTCGAGGCTGGCGGTGAACAACGAGACGTAGTGGGCGGGCGTTCCGTACCGGGTCGCCAACTCGGACTGGGTGAAGGGCGTCCGAGAGCCGAACAGCGAGCAGACTGTGCTGACCCCGCTCGGAGCCTCCCCGGTCAGGGTCTCGATCGGTACGTCGACCGCCGGAGTCCGGACGCCCCCGATGACGTCACCGTCGGCCGCCCGGGCGAGGGTGGTCGGGTCGGTCGAGCTGAACGTGAAGCGGTTGGGGGACGGCGGAGGGGTCCCATGGCTCACCCACTTGTTGAACGCGGAGAACGCGGCTTCGATCACCACATGCTGGGGGCCGTTGTTGATCGGGTTCGAACAGCCGAGGAAGGACGCGTACGGACCGACCACGTGCCTGTCGGCATGCGAGGTCCCCGCAACCTCCCAGGCGCGAATCCACCGAGTGTTCGGCTGCTGAGCCGTCGCGTACTGCAACTCCACCAGGTCGGTTTCGGTCTCGAACATGAAGACCGGAACGCCGAGATCGGTGCGGATCCGCACGTTGTAGGGACCGGTCGTGATCGAACCGTCGACCGCCGCCGAACCGCCGCGGCTGTGGATGAAGATCCCGTCGTAGGCGTTGGTCAGCGGTTGAAGCGCGTCGGCAAAGCTCGTCAGATAGAACGCCGACTGCGACTCGCCGGTCGCGACGATGTGGGCGGGGTGCAACCCGCCGAGCACACGTGCCGCGGTTTTTCCGTTCTGGAGAGCCAGACCGAGTTGAGCGAAGATGTCGAGCGAGTACTGATCGCCTGGATGGACGAGCGACCCGTAACGGTCGGGATCGCTGCCCTTGAGTCCTGGAAAGGTGCCGCCCAAGAGCGACGTGCCACCGTTGATACCCAGCGCCTGGTCTGACACCGCGACGTAGGCGTAGCCGGCTCGCATGAGCATTGGGTTGAGGTAGTCCCAGTCGGGTGCCGACTCACCCTCGGTGACGTTCATCCACTCGACGATCACCGTGCCGTTGAACCGGGACTTCGGCGGGCGCCGAACGAGAATCCGGGTGCGGTACGCCGCGCTGGTCGTGCGGGCGATCGACCACTTGCCGCTCTTCGGCGCGGAGCTGGCGGTGAAGGCGGTCGCACGGCCGGAGATGAAGAACTCCTTCTCGACGTAGCCGTTCGTCAGTGCCAGCGGGTGGGAGCTTTCAGGATCGATGATCGTGCCCACGTGCGGCGGTAGGGAGACCTGAGCCGCCGCGTGGTAGGACACGACGCCGGCTCGCCCCGATGAGGTATGCGGCCGCCGACCAGCTGCCGCAGCGGCGGCGGGAACCACCAGGCCGGCGCTGAGGGCGACCAGCACGCCCACGGTCAGCGATCGATGAGTGATCGTTGGCATCCGCACGATGGACTCCTTTTCGGCACGCGTTCGCCGGTGACGCCGCACGGTGTACGGCCGTGGCGACGGGACACTACCTCGCCCGGCCCGAGCGCGTCTGCCGTTCAGCCCCTCCGGCCGCGCCCGCTCTTCTCCCTCGGACGGACGACGAGATCGATCGGAGTGCCCGGCAACGAGTACCGCTCGCGCAACCGTCGCTCGAGGAACCGGCGGTAGGACGCCT
>DATJWM010000137.1:0-2261 GCA_035501255.1 Mycobacteriales bacterium
CGAGTTTGCGCTCCCTGCCGATTTAGTGCGGTCCGCGATCGCGTGCGATGAGCCATTTGCCGCGTGCAGAACATCCAGCTCTGGTTGGTCGGCACGGATCAGGTATTCATTCAGCCCGGCTGGCCGCTGTCCTTCAGCGCGCCCCAGCCGTACCAGCCGTCCACGGCGATCCAGGCGCTGATCCGGCCGCGGTCGCGCTGCGGGTACGGCTTGCCCGTGTACTGCCGGGCCAAGCGGTCGATGTCGGCCAGATCCGTGTCCTCACGCATCTCCTCGACGTGGCCGGTGGGGCTGACGTGGGTGTGCCAGTCGCCATCGTCGAGCACGTCGAGGGCGACCCGGGGATCGCCGCGCAGGTGCTCCAGCCGCTTGCGGCCCTCGTCCATGTTCACCAGCACCCGGCCGTTGTCCCGCAGATACCAGGTGGCCGCGGATACCGGCTGGCCGTCGCGCCGCAAGGTCGTGATGACCGCCGGGTTCGGCTTGCGCAGCATCGCCATCGCAGTCGGGAAGTGGCGGTTTCGACATGCGGACCTCCAACGTAGGCAACCGATGCCTCACGACAACAGCTCGACGTAGCCCTCGGTGCCGTGCACGCGGATCATCTGCCCGTCCGGGATCAGTTGCGTGGCGTGCTCCACCCCCACCACCGCTGGGAGGCCGTACTCGCGAGCGATCACGGCGCCATGGGTCATCAGTCCGCCGACCTCGGTCACCAGGCCCTCGATGGTGACGAACAGCGGCGACCAGCTCGGGTCGGTGAACGCGGTGACCAGGATGTCGCCCGTCTTGAGGTCGGCCTGCTCTATGTCGACGATCACGCGGGCCCGCCCCTCGATCGTCCCGGCGGACACCGGCAGGCCAACCAGCGCGCCCGCCGGCACGTCCTTGCGCCGGTACGAGCCCGCGATCGCTTCGCCTTCGGAGGTGAGCACGCGCGGGGGCGTGAGCGCGTGGTACTCCGCGAACGCGTCCTTGCGCTCGCGGATGAGCTCGCTGTCGACCTCCTGCGTGCGCACCACGTCTTCGATCTCGGGGAACGTGAGGAAGAACACGTCTTCCGCCTCGCGCAGCACGCCGGCCTGCACCAGCCGCTCGGCCTCGCCGAGCAACGCCTGCTTGTACACGAAGTACCGGCTGACGATGCCGTACTTCGGATACTCGCGATAGCCGATGAAGGTCCGCACTCGGTCGATCATCTGCTTGGTCTGGTCGGCCTTGGCGTCACCATCGGGCAACGCCCGCAGGCGCTCGAGCACCTCGCGCTCCTTCGCCTCGGCCTCGACGCGCCCTTGCTCGAAGCGCCGCGTTCCCTCCCCCGCCTCGAAGTTCTCGATGTTGGCGAGGATCACCGGCACCAACATGGACGGCCGCTCGCTCCAGCGCGGTCGTGTGATGTCGATCTCGCCCACGCAGCGCATGCCGTACTCGTCGATATAGGCCCCGATGGCGGCCTGCGCCTGCGGCCCGCCTTCGAGCGTCGACAGCTCGTCGAGAAAGTCGTCATCGTCGACGCGTTGCAGGAACGCGATCACGCCGGGATGCTGGCGGATCGCGTCGGCGACGCCCAAGAGGGCCAAGCCCATCTCGGAGGTGACGTTGCCGGGAACGGACTGCGTGAGGGTGTCGGCCACGTTCTTCTCGCCGAGCCACTCCTCCAGGTGCTCGTTGAGCCACCCGGCGGCCTCCATCGCCAACATGAACACCTGGTGGCTGCGTGGCTCGAACAGGATCCGTTTCATCTCCGGGATGTCCTCGAGGATGGTGTCGATCAGCGCCGATCCGGTCTTCGACTCGATGTCGCGCCGCAAGGCTGCGACCGCCGCCCGGTTGGTGGCGATGAGCTCGTCGACGATCGCCGGATCGGTCTCGATCGGGTCGGGGGGCGCGAGGAATCGTGGCACCGGACCGTCGCCGGGGATCAACGGGATGAAGTCGCGCTCGACGATGGTGTGGAGCGCGTCCCCGGTCAGCGGGTCGGATTTCCCGAAACCGGCGACGAGGCGGTCGCGGTTGGCGGGCGACGCGAGGTGGTGGCTGACGTCGACGAACAAGCGACCACCGGCCGGGTGCATCGGCACAGCAGCGGTCAACTGCCACACGGAAATGCCCAGGGGTTTCATGGCGTCGGTCATCATCTGCTGGTGGCCGACGGACACGTACACGTGGGGCGCGTCGTCGGCCGCGGCGGGGATGGGGAACAGCGTGGTGATCGGCCGGCTCTGCACGATGTGGAAGTCGTCGTCGGCCAGGCACCACTC
>DATJWM010000138.1:0-18409 GCA_035501255.1 Mycobacteriales bacterium
CGGGATGTCGGCGCTGGCCAGCGCCCGCGGGTGGCCGGCGGTAAACGCCTCCAACGCCTCCCCCGCCACCACCCGACCGCGGACCGGCGAGCCGGCCGTCCGGCGAACGAGGGTCGCGACCGGGAGCTCGCGGTCGGAGGCGACGATGACCACGTTGCCGGATCGCCGGCCGCGAAGCACGGCCGGCTCAGCGACTAGGGCAACCGAGGCGAAGGTCGAGGCGAAGGTCGAGGCGATGACTTTCGTCATCGAAAACGGCGCCGCGTCGGAGAGGTTCGCGATCACGATCCCGCCATCGGCGAGCACCCGGTGCAGCCGCGCGACCCCGGTGGCGGTGTAGAACTCGACAACGGTCTGGGGTCCGTCGTAGAGGTCGCAAACCACCAGATCGATGCTGGCGCGCCTGACCCGGCCGAGGACCCGCGCCGCGTCGTCGATGCGAAGATCGACGATCCCGTTGAGCCCTTCCTCAGGCCGGTCGCCAAGCGTGCGCGCGAGGGTGGCGATCTGCGCGTTGTGCTCGGCCACGACCTGGTGCGAGCCCGGAAATCGGGCCGCGACCCACCGCGGCAGGGTGCACAGGCCGCCGCCCAGGTGGAGCGCGGTCAGCTGGAGCGGGCCGGCGAAGACGGCCTGCACCGCGTGCGCGATCAGCTGGACGTACTCGAACTCCAGGTGGGTGGGATCGACGGTGTCGACGTAGGACTGCTCGGACCCATCGACCAACAGCCACCACCCGTGCTCGCGCTCGAGGTCCTTCATCAACTCGATGCTCACCCGAGCACCTCGGTCGCTCCGGAGGCCCGGGTCGCCATCGTCGCCCCCACCGAAGCCACCATGACCGAGAACACCGCCAGCCATTCTCGCGGCTGGAGATGCTGGTCGAGAAAGATCAGGCCGGACAGCGCGGCCATCGCCGGCTCGAGCGACATCAGCACCCCGAACACGGCCGCTCGCAGCCGTCGAAGCGCAGCGAGTTCCAGCGAGTACGGGATCGCCGAGGACAGCAACGCGATCACCGCTCCCTTGGCGAGCACCGACCCTAGCAGGAGGTCTCGCCCCCCGACGACCAGCCCGTACGGCGCGACGACGACCGCGCCGATGACGAGCGCGATCGCAAGGCCGGACATCCCGTCGAAGACCCGACCGACGCGCTGAGACAGCAGGATGTACCCGGCCCAACACGCGCCGGCACTCGCCGCGAGAAGGACACCAACCCAGTCGAGCGTGCCACCGCCGCCCGTGAGCAGCACGACGCCCAACGCGGCGAGCAACGCCCAGAGAACGTCGAGCGCGCGGCGAGATCCGGCGATCGCGACCGAGAGCGGACCCAGGAACTCGACGGTGACCGCGATCCCGAGCGGGATGCGATTGAGGGAGAGGTAGAACAACGTGTTCATGGCGGCCAGGACGACCGCGAACATCGCGACCAGGCGGAGGTGGCGCGCCGACCGGCCCCGGACCTTCGGCCGGACGATTGCGGCGACGAGAACGGCGGACAAGGCCAGGCGGAGGAAGACAGTGCCGCCAGGGCCGATCTGAGCGAAGAGTTTGGTCGCCACGGCCGCGCCGCTTTGCACGCTCGCCACAGCCCCGAGCACCAGCACCGGAGCCGGCACGACGTCGGACCGGGACACCCCGGAAGCCTCGCACCTGCCATTCGTTTCCACGACCCGACTCCCCCGAGCACACTCGTCCACAGTTGTGGCGAGCCAGGGGTCTGGGACTGGATCCGCCCAGCACGCTAGGGACATGGCGCACACCGAGCTGCCGTGGGACGCGATCCGGGTCGCATCCACCACGGGCGACCGCCCCGACGGCGCCCTGGTGGCGATCTTCCTGGACGCGCACCGCCGAGCGCTGTTGGTGACACCCGTCGACGAGGGCACCACCACCATCGACGAGCTGTTCTTGCGGCACCTCGAAGCGATGGTCGCCGACCTGGCCGTTCCTGCGGTCGCCTTCGCGGTGGTGCGGCGTACCGGGATCCCGACCCGCCGGGACCGGATCCTCTGGCGAGAGCTCAGTGCCCGGTTGAGGTCATCGCCCACCGAGCTCGTCGACGTCGCGATCCTCGGCGAGGATCGCTGCTGGTCCTCGGCTACCCGCCGCAGCCGGGCTCTTGCTGCAGGGCACGCGCGGCCCGTCGAGTGACCTGGTCGAACAACCGGGGCGGGACCTGTCGGAGCAACGCGTCATCGATCAGCACGGCCAGCGAGTAGTCCGGGTCACTTGCTCGGGCGCGCTCAACGCACACCGACGCGATGACCCCGTCACCGTTCGCATAGGCGATCCAGGCAAGCAGCGAGCACACCGGCGGGTCGAGAGGTGACGGGGTCCGACGGGCGAGGTCGGTCAGGACGGAGAGCAGCACCGAGCGCTCGTCGGGGCCTGCGGCCAGCATCAGCACCTCGTCGCGCACCACCGGAATCGCGGCGAGCGCGCCGAACTCGGCAGCGTCACGATCGGTGATCGCCGCCCGCGGATCGCGGCGACGAACGGCAACGAGGCGGCCAATCAGCTCGCGCATCTCGCCCCGGAGGGACTCGACCGGACGATCCCGGTGTCGACCTCGCGCGCGTTCGATCCGGGCCCTCGCGCGCTCGCGCTGCGCTCCACACAAGGTGCACTGGACGGATTGGACGACCGCCTCCCGATCGGCCAACAACGCGTGCCCGGAGTAGGCGAACGCCGCGCCCAGCGCGGTCGCGCTCTCCGATCGGAAGTCCAGGACCATGCCGCCGGGACGGCGGCAGCACTCGTCCTCGCACAGGTAGGACCACCACCGGTCCTGGCGCACATAGAAGGCGCCGGCAACATCCGCGTCCAGCGAGTCGAGCAGGTCGCCTACGAGCGCAGCGTGGGGAAGGCCGTCCCCGTCGACCCGCTCGGCGCTGAAGATGGCGACGACCACCCGATCCGGGCGTTGGACAACGACCCTTGCCGCCACGTCGTCGACGAACCGGCGCGACGCTGCGGGGGGAACGAGGTCGAACCGCATGACGAGTCCGACCCGGCCACGCCTGCCGTGCAGGCAGATGACGAGCACACTCTCGGTCGGAACGAAGCCGAGCTGGTACGCCGCCGCGACGAGCAGGTCGTTGGGCGAGCGAACGGTGAGGACGGGGGCGGAGGACGAAGTCATCGACGCACGGTGCCCGACCAGACGCGCTACGGTGCGCGATCACCGGACGCTGTGGACGGCCACACTCATGTCCACAGGTGATCTCAGCCGAGCACACTCCGCAGATGCTCGATCATCCCCCCGCACGCGGCCTCGATGAGATTCAGGACCTCGACGAAATCGTCGGGACCGCCATAGAAAGGATCGGGGACGTCCAGGTCTCCGCCGCGGCTCGCCGGGTCGAACGAGCGCAACCGGGTCAGCTTCGCCTCCTCGCCCACTGGGGCCATCCAGCGCAATGCCTGAAGGTTCTTGTTGTCCATCGCGACGATGAGATCGCGCTCGGCGAACCAGCCGGGATCGAACTGACGGGCCAGATGCCCGTCACCGTCGTACCCGCGGTCGCGCAGGATCGCGACCGCCCGCGCATCCGCGGGCTCGCCGGCGTGCCAACTTCCGGTGCCGGCACTATCGACGGCCACCCGGTCGCTCAGGCCGGCCTCCCGAAGCCGCTCCCGCATCACCACTTCGGCGGTCGGCGACCGGCAGATGTTGCCCATGCACACGAAGCAGATGCGATAGGACACGCCCCGAAGTCTGCCCTGCCGCCGGGTCGGGGTTTCATGGGGTCATGCAGATCGGATTCGGCGCGCCAGTCTCGGGGTCCTGGGCGACCCCGGCCAACCAGATCGAGATCGCCCAGCGAGCGGAGGCGCTCGGATACTCCACGCTGTGGACCTACTCTCGGATCCTGTTCCCCGACGCGCCGGAGGGTCAGCGCTTGACCGCGCCGTACCGCAGCGTCCACGACCCGCTCGTCATCGCCGCCTTTCTCGCCGGCTTCACCCGCCGGATCCGCCTCGGCCTCGCCGTCGTGAACCTGCCGTTCTACTCGCCCTTGGTGCTCGCCAAGGCGCTCACCAGCATCGACGTCATCTCCGGGGGACGCCTGGACGCCGGTCTCGGCCTCGGCTGGTCACCCGAGGAGTTCGAGGCCGTAGGTGCCGAGCTGGGTGAACGGGGCGCCCGAGCACAGGAGTACGTCGCCTGCCTGCGCGCGATCTGGACCGACGATCCGGTCGAATGGGCCGGCAGGTTCTATTCGATCCCGCGCGGCTGGGTCGACCCGAAGCCGGTCCAGCGCCCGTGTCCACCCATCCTGCTCGGCGGGACGGCCGAGCCGGCGCTGGTGCGGGTGGGGCGGATCGCCGACGGGTGGATCTCCTCGAGCCGAGTCCCCGGATCCGCGATTCCCGCGCACGTCGCCACCATCCGCACCGCCGCCGCAGAGGCCGGGCGGGACCCCGCGTCGGTGCGGATCATCGTGCGCGGGTCGATGCGCCTGCGCGACACTGACCAGGCCGACGACCCGACGATGACCGGCACGGTGGGCAAGATTCGCGCGGATCTCGACGCCTACCACGAGGCGGGCGTCGACGAGGTGTTCCTCGACCTGAACTTCGACGAGCAGATCGGCAACCCCGACGCTGATCCGGTGCGCTCGATGGCCGTCGCCCGCGACGCGCTCGATACGTTCGCTCCGCAACCGCATTGACGTCTACCGTGGTCGGATGGCCTCCGAGAAGCCACCGCGACTGCGGCCGATCTCGCCCGGGACGATTGCTGACAACGTCGGTTCGGTCGAGGGTCTGACCGACACCGAGCTGATCAGCCGGCTCTACGAGGCGCTCGCGACCCTGCCCGAAGCCGAGCGCTGCGCGGCGGTCGTGGCGATCGGATTGGACGAGGGGCCGGTCGGAGCGGCGATGGAGCTCGGCATCGATCCGGAGGACGCCGACGCGGTGACCCGCAACGCGCTCCAGCTGCTGCGTGGCGCCCTGGCCGACGTGGACCTTGACGCCCCGGAGTTCTTCGGCCGACTCGAACGCCGCCGGGGCGGCATCGCACCCCCCAGCCCCTAGCCGAGGACACCGTTCAGCAGGCACTCAGGCTTTCGTCAGAGTGTTGTGCCGATGGGTACCGACGCGGGATACGGCACCACCGTCGAGGAACCAGGGACCGAGCAGGCCCCTGCGCGCCGACGCCTGCCGTCGCTCATCGCCTCGCCACGCGTTCTGCTCGCGGGGGTGTGCGTGGTCCACGCGCTGCTCGCGATTGGCTTCGTCGTCGGACACCACATCTGGTGGGAGCAGGACGAGACCGTCTATCTCAGCCAGGTCACCCCGCACGCCCCCGCGCTGACCTTCACCGCACCCCGCGCCCGCGGGATGCCGGCGCTCCTGTACCCGATCAGCCAGGTGACCCGCGACGTCACCGCCATCCGCACCTACCTCGTCGTCCTCGGCACGGTCGGGCTCTACGTCGGCCTCAGCCCCTGGATCAGGCTCGGGTTCGGCCGGTTGGTTGCGCTCGCCGGGCTGATCTACACGACGCTGTGGGGAGTTACCTTCTTCGGCGCGGAGGCGCAGCCGAACTTCACGTTCGCCTGGATGGCGGTCGGCGTCGTCGGGTACTTCCTGCTCGCGCTCCGCGAACCCGACCGCCGCCGATCGCCGGTGATCATGGCTGCGCTGATCGCGGCCGGCGCACTGGTGCGACCCTCCGACGCGACCTGGCTGGCCGCGCCCCTCGTCATCGGTCTGCTCTTCTTGCGCACAACCTCCTGGCGGCGCAGAGCGCGAGTCGGTGCCACGTTGGTGATCGGTCTGTGCGTGGGATGGAGCGAGTGGGTGGTCGAGGCCTACGCGAGCTACGGCGGCTTCTTGCACCGCTTGCACGAGGCAAACGCGCTCAACACGCCGGGCATCCACTTCGCCTTGCTCACCCAGGCCCGCGCGATCGACGGCCCGACGCTTTGCCGACCGTGCTCGCAAGTCGCGTTGTCCCCGGCGCAGTTCGCCTGGTGGTTCGCCGTCCCACCTCTCATTGCGATCGCCCTGTTCGCCGCTCGCGGAACCCCCCGTTTTGCACCCCTCGCGTTCGCGACCGTGGCGGGGACCGCGCTGCTCCTCGAATACACCCTCACCGTGAACTATGCGGCACCACGGTTCTTGCTGCCGACGTACCTGCTGCTCGCGATCCCGACCGCCTCCGGGCTCGCAACGCTCGGATCCCGGGCAGCGAGGTCTGCCTACGCGCCCGCGCTCGTCACCGGCCTCGTCGTGGTGCTCATCCTCCAGGTCGCGACCCAGACCACCATCCTTTCCCGCGAGGTCAACCGGATCAAGGCACGCCGATCGACCTACCTCACCGCCGCGGCGGCGCTGCGGAAGGCAGGAGTCACTGCACCCTGCCTGGTCTCGGGCCTCGCTGGTCCTCCCGTCGGGTACCTGCTCGGCTGCGACGACCATCCCCAACCGCCCGACGCCTTTCGCCGCGTCAAATCAGGCACAAGCGTCCTGATCTTCACCGGCACCCAAGCCGGCCGCGGCGCGTTCCCGGAGCTGCGCACCGTGTCCCTCGGAGGCGTTGGTCGGTTGCAAGACTGGGTTGCCCACGTTTTGCCGGCCGACGGTCCCGCTCCCTGACACACGAAAGCCCCGGACCGGTGGTCCGGGGCTTCGCGCACCAGCCCGCCAGGTCTGCCTCTCGGCACAGATTCGCTCGTAGCGACAAAGGTTGGGACCGGGGGCCATGGATCGAGCTGGTGGACGCCTGGTTCGACGTCCTAGGCGTCAACGTAGCGCAGCGTCCGGGCATTCCACTGCGCCGACCGGCCGATCAAGATCTCAGCGCCGGAACAACCCGAACCCGCGACGCCGCTCAGCGAGAATCTCGCGGGTGTCGGAGATCACGAGACGAGCCGGTTCCGCCTTGTCCTCGGCAACGTCAGGCAGGTCCGCAAGAGCGGACTCAACCGGCTTGGGTTGCGGCTGTGGCTTGGCCGGCCGGTCGACCCGTCCGGAGCGCTCGAGCGGGCTCGCGACCGAGTGCTCGGCCGGTTCCCGGACCTTCTCCCGGCGGTCGCGCCGGCGCAGCGCGTCGTAGCGGGACGAGACCGACCCCGCGACCATCCCGAAACCGCGCAGCTTGTGGAGTCGCCGGAGCTCGGCATCCTCATCGGGTGCAAGCTCGGCATCACTCACCCTGAAGTTCTCGGCCGATCCCGGCCGAAGGTTGACCTACCCCGCCCCGGGAGCGGGTCGCCGCTTCGCGCTCCGATACCGCGTGGCCGCGTCCAGCTCGACCTTGCGCAGCCGGACGACCCTGGGAGTGACCTCGACGCACTCATCCTCACGGCAGAACTCGAGCGCTTGTTCGAGGCTCAGCATCCGGTGCGGGATAAGCGGCACGAGCATGTCCCCGGCCGACTGACGCATGTTCGTCAGCTTCTTCTCCTTGGTCGGATTGACGTCCATGTCGTCGGATCGGGAGTTCTCGCCCACGATCATGCCTTCGTAGACATCCGTGCCGGGGCCGACGAACATCGTGCCCCGCTCCTGAAGGTTGGCCAGGGCAAAGCCGGTCGTCGTGCCGCTGCGATCCGCAACGAGCGAGCCCGTCGGCCGGGTCCGAAGGTCGCCGTACCAGGGCTCGTAACCCTCGTGGACATGATGCATCAAACCCGTTCCGCGGGTCTCGGTGAGGAACTCTGTCCGGAACCCGATGAGGCCCCGGGCAGGGACGATGTATTCCATCCGGAGCCAGCCGGTGCCGTGGTCGACCATCTGCTCGAGCCGGCCCTTGCGCAAGGCCAGCAGCTGGATGAGCACGCCCTGATAGTCACTCGGCGCGTCGATGGTCAAGCGCTCCATCGGCTCGTGCAGCCGGCCGCCGATCTCGCGGGTGACCACCTGCGGCTTGCCCACGGTGAGCTCGTAGCCCTCCCGGCGCATGATCTCAACCAAGATCGCGAGCTGAAGCTCCCCACGCCCCTGGACCTCCCAGGTATCCGGCCGTTCGGTCGGCAGCACCCGGATGGACACGTTGCCGATGAGCTCCGCATCCAGGCGGTTCTTCACGAGTCGGGCGGTGAGCTTGGAGCCGCTCCCTCCCGCCAGTGGCGAGGTGTTGATACCGATCGTCATCGAGATGTTCGGTTCGTCGATCGTGATGACCGGGAGCGGGCGGGGATCGTCCGGATCGGTGATCGTCTCGCCGATCGTGATGTCGGGGATACCGGCGATCGCGACGATGTCGCCCGGACCGGCCACCTCGATCGGGACCCGGTCAAGGGCCTCGGTGCCGAGCAGCTCGGTCAACCGCACCCGCTCGATCGTGCTGTCCTGGCGGCACCACGCGACCAGCTGCCCCTTCTTCAGCTCGCCGCTGTAGATCCGGCACAATGCCAACCGTCCCAGGTAGGGCGAGGCGTCAAGGTTGGTCACGTGCGCCTGAAGGGGCGCGGTCTCGTCGTACGACGGGGGCGGGATGGTCTCGCGGATGACCGTGAACAGCGGCTCGAGGTCGGGACTATCCGGACTCGTCCCGTCCTCCGGCCGGTGCAGCGACGCCTGACCGGTCTTCGCCTGGCAATACACGATCGGAAACTCGATCTGGTGCTCGTCCGCGTCGAGGTCCAAGAACAGCTCGTAGGTCTCGTCGAGGACCTCGGCGATCCTGGCGTCGGAGCGGTCGACCTTGTTGATGACGAGAATGACCGGCAGGTTGAGCGCCAAGGCCTTGCGAAGCACGAATCGGGTCTGCGGCAACGGGCCTTCGCTGGCGTCGATCAGCAACGCGACGCCGTCCACCATCGACAGACCGCGCTCCACCTCGCCGCCGAAATCGGCGTGTCCAGGCGTGTCGACGATGTTGATCGTGAGGTCGCCGTGGCGGACCGCGGTGTTCTTCGCGAGGATGGTGATGCCCTTCTCGCGCTCGAGGTCCATCGAGTCCAGGGCCCGTTCCTCGACCGAACCGACGCCGGACTGGCGGAGCATCGCGTCGACCAGGGTCGTCTTGCCGTGATCGACGTGCGCGATGATCGCGACGTTGCGCAGGTCCGTACGGGTAGCCACGCCGTGCCAGGCTACCGGCCCACCCTCCGCACCTGTCAGAACCTCAGCCGGTCAGAGGCGGCTTAGCTTCTGACAAGCGGAGCGCACGCCGGATTTGGCTCAGCGCGGTCGGGTCGTTCGCGTAGACGACGAAACTCGGCAGGCGAAGCACCCGCTCACCGCCGAGGACAAGCTCGTTGCCCCGCGACATGTCATCCCAGTAGGTCCGTACGACGAGATGCAGCGCGCCGTCGATCTCGACCCGCAGGAGCTCCCCGTCGCAACGACGAAAGGTCGCGTCGAGGTAGCGGCGACGCCCCGCGGGGTCGGTTCGCACCTGCTGCAGGACCGGCCTCGGGAGCCCGTGCCGGCGGCAGAACCGCAGGAAGTCGAGCTCGCTGACCGCGTGCGCGCCACCCTCAATATCGGCCAACGCCGCCGCCAAGACCTTGCGATGCCGAACCTTGCCGGCGAGGCTCAACTCGTCAAGCAGCCGACCCGGTGCCGTGAGGCGCTGCTGAACGCCAGCAGCGAGGATGCCGCACGCCGTACGTGGCGAAGCGCTCCAGACGGCTGCGTCGACGAGGGCGCGTTCGACCGTCACGACCGGAAGCTGTCTGCCGGGGTGGATATCGCCGGCGGTGAAGCGTCTCGACTCGTGGACCTTCACGTCGATCCCGCGAACTCTCGGCACCTTCGCGCCTCGCGGGACCACGATCTCGATGCAGTCGGCCTCCCAGCCCGCGAGTCCGTACTCAGCGGCCGCGGTCCGCGCCGCAAGGCCGACCGCGTCGCTGACGTTCATGACGGTGACCCACATGCGCTGACGCTGGGTCAACGGGCCATTGTGCAGTGCGAGCGCGAGCGGACCGTACGCCGTCCACCGCCGGGAATCGAGCATGTTCTCCACGACATGTTTCGACACGCCGAGCGCGGCGAGCTGACTGCGACGAGCAACGCCGTTCTGATCCCGCGCGACGGCGCCGAGGCGCTCGCGCAGCGAGGCACCGGCGCTCTCCGGCAGCACGAACGGCTCCCTCACGGGGCAGAGGATGCCTCAGCCGCCAAGGCAACGCCGACCCCCGTCCACAATCTCGACCTGTCAGAACCTCAGCCGGTCATAGGCGGCTCACGTTCTGACAGTTTGGTTTCCCAGCGGGCGATCGCGTCGAGCGTCTGCTTGGCGAGGTCGGGCGGCATCGTCGAGTGCCGCACCGATGCCGCGGCGAGCCGGGCCAGATCAGCGCGGCCATAGCCGTGCAGATCGCGGGCGACGGCGTACTGCTCGACCAGCGAGCCGGCAAAAAGCAGCGGGTCATCGGCAGCCAGCACGACCGGAACTCCGGCCGTCTCGAGGACCCGCAACGGTACAGAGGCGAGCCCATCGACAACGCCGAGGGCGACATTGGACGCCGGGCAGACCTCGCAGGCGATCCCGCGCTCCGCGAGCAACGCCATGACGGCAGGGTCCTCGGCCGCCCGCACCCCATGCCCGATCCGGACCGGGGCGAGCGCCCGCACGGTCCGGGCCACGGCGTCGGCACCGAGCAGCTCACCGGCATGCGGAAGCGCCGGGAGGCCGCCGTCGCGGGCGATCCGGAAGGCCTTCCCGTACTCCTCGGGCATCCCGCTCCGCTCATCGTTCGACAGCCCGAACCCGACCACGCCGTGCTCCGCGAACCGTACGGCGAGCCGCGCCTGAAGCTCGGCCTCCCAAGGCGGGCGGGTCCGGTTGGCGGCGACGATCAGCCGTACGCCGACACCGGTCGCCGCTTCGGCGGCCTGGGCCGCCAAGCAGAACACCTCCATCGCGCTCACGACGTCGCCCAGGCGGCTCGCGTAGCCGGTCGGCGTGATCTGGAGCTCGAGCCATCGCGACCCGGCCGCGAGCTCGTCCTCGGCGATCTCGCGGAGCAGGCGCTCGAAATCAGCGGGGGTGCGCAGGACGCTGCGCGCGACGTCGTACAGACGCTGGAACTTCGGCCAGCCCAACAGCTGCCAGCCGTCCGGCTCGACGTCGAGGAGGCGCTCGGGCAGCGTTACGCCCACCCGAGTGGCGAGCTCGAGCAAAGTCGTGTGCCGCATCCCGCCGGTGAGATGCAGGTGCAGATGCGCCTTGGGAAGTGCGACGAGGTCGGTATCGGTGACCGGCGCCGTCATAGTCGAACCTTAGAGTGGCCTGCGTGCGGATCGCGACGTGGAATGTCAACTCCGTCGTGGCCCGGCTCCCCCGCCTCAACGAGTGGCTGGAGCTCGCCGAGCCCGACGTGGTCTGCCTGCAGGAGATCAAGTGCGCGTCCGACGCGTTCCCGGCGGAACGCGCCGAGGAGCTCGGGTACGAGGTCGCCGCACACGGGGAGGGCCGCTGGAACGGCGTGGCGATCCTGTCCCGGGTCGGTCTCGAAGACGTGTCGCGGGGCTTCACCGGCCAGCCGGCATACGACCCGCCGGCCGATGAGGACGACCCCGCCCTGATCGGTACGCCGGCGAAGGTCGAGGCCCGAGCGATCGGCGCGACCTGCGCAGCGCTACGGATCTGGTCGATCTACGTTCCGAACGGGCGAACCCTCGACAGCCCGCACTACACCTACAAGCTCGAGTGGCTGGCCGCGCTCCGCGGCGCGCTGACACCCGAGATCGGCGCCGGGGCACCGTTCGTGGTGACCGGCGACTACAACATCATCCCGACCGACGACGACGTCTGGGACATCTCGGCCTTCACCAACTCGACCCACGTGACCGCGCCCGAGCGCCAGGCGCTCGCGGACCTTCGCGCCCTAGGGCTCACCGACGTGATCCCGCGGGCCCTCAAGTACGACACGCCCTACACCTACTGGGACTACCGGGCGGGGATGTTCCACAAGAACCAGGGCATGCGGATCGACCTGGTGTACGCCAACGAAGCCGCCAACCACGTCCGTGATGCCTACGTCGACCGCGACGCCCGCAAGGGGAAAGGCCCGAGCGACCACGCACCGGTCGTGGTCGACCTCGATCTCTAATCCGTCAGATGCGCGGTGTCGTTGAACCGCCGGACGAGCCAGCGATCGGCATCGACCACCACCTCGGAGATCGACGCGTTGTCGGCTCCGACGAACGCGAAGTTGGTTGCCCCGCACGCGAGGGCCATCGCCATACCGATCACCCCGCCATGGACGACCACGGCCACGGTCTGGTCGGGATGCGCCTTCGCGATCCGGGTGATGCCCGAGCGGACCCGCTCGCGAAACTGCGCCATCGGTTCGGCGCCCGGGATCACATCCCAGCGCTGCTGGGTGAACATCTCCACCGAGGTCGGATGGCGCTCGGCGACGTTCTTGCGGAACGTGAACCCCTCCCACTCGCCGAGATAGACCTCGCGCAGGTCGGGCTCGACGACCGGGCTCAGCCCGAGCGCCGCCGCGAGCGGTGCGGCGGTCTGTGCGGTGCGCCGCAGCGAAGTGACGTAGATCGCGTCGATCGAGGCACCGCCGAGTCGCCCCGCCACCCGACGGGCCTGCTCCTCGCCAACCGGGTCGAGGTCGGGGTCGGACTGCCCGTCGACCGTCTCCGCCGGACGGTGCTCGCTCGCGGGCGCCGACTCGCCATGGCGGATCAGCAACAAGGTGGCCGCTCCCGGAGGAGCTGCGAAGCGATACTGGCGAAATTCGACTGATTCGTCGTTTTCGGTTGCTGACACGCCTCTCACGCTACGTTGGATCCAATTCCTACCTGATGTGAGGCTTTCATGGCAGCGTCGCCAACCCCGACCCGAATCGTTCGCGGACTGTGCGTCGTCGCAGTCGCCGGGACCATCGCAGGGCTCGCCGCGAGCCCTGCGCTCGGACACTCCCGAAGCACCGCGAGCGTCAAGCCGGTGGTGGCCGGATCGCGCTACCTGGCGCTCGGCGACTCGGTCGTCTTCGGTTACCGCGAGTCGAACAGCATCCCGGCGCCGAAGAGCTACGCGAACGCGAAGAAGTTTGTGGGCTTCCCCGAGGACGTCGCTGCCAACCTCGGATTGAAGCTGACGAACGCGGCATGTCCCGGTGAGACCACGGCGAGCTTTCTCAACACCAAGGCGCAGAGCAACGGCTGCGAAAACACCTTCGACAAGAACGCCAGCGGACCAGTACCCGGCGGTTACCGTACGGCGTACCCGCTGCACGCAAAGTACAAGAGCTCCTCACAGTCCCAGCTCGCGTTCGCGGAGGCCTACCTCAAGGCGCATCCCAACACCCGACTGGTCACGCTCATGATCGGCGCGAACGACGGTTTCATCTGCCTGGCGGAGACCTCCGACAGCTGCATCAACGAGATCGGCACCGTCACCTCCACGATCACCAAGAACGCCACGAAGATCTTCAAGGGCATCCGCGACACCGCCCACTACACCGGGCAGCTCGTGGTCGTCAGCTACTACTCCACCGACTACTCCCAAGCGCTGGACAACCTGGAGTCCCAGGAGGTCACGAACGCGGTGACCGCGGCCGGCAAGGGCTACCACGTCACCGTCGCCGACGGCTACGGGCAGTTCGAGAAGGCCGCGAAGCAGGCCGGCGGTGACACCTGCGCCGCCCAGCTGCTGACCGCGCTGTCCGGCGCCGATGCCGGGACCTGCGGCGTGCACCCGAGCGTCGCCGGGCAGGCGCTGCTCGCCCAGGCGGTCGAGCAGGCGATCAAGAAGTAGCCGGGGGCCTCACAGCGCGGCGGCTCGCCCGGGAAGGAGCGGGAACGATCGGTCCGCGCGGGACGGCATGATGTAGTTCGCTCGGCGCCGCACCTTGATGAACGCGTTGATGCCGTTGTTCTTGGTGTGGGTGACCTGCTTGTTGATGTGGTGCGCATTCGAGGCGTTCATGGCGTTGCGGGTGATGACGAAGTCGTCGATGGACTTCTGGACCGACACGAAGTGCAGGCCGGCATAGTCGCCGTCGATCGTGTTGAAGTCGCGGCGGATGATCAGCGGGCGTCCATGCTTGCGCGCCTGGGCGGTCGCTTGTGAGTGGCCGACCCGGCCGTAGTTCTTGATTGCGGCCACGAGCTCCTTGGTGTTCGCACTCGCGTCGGTGTGACCCTCGATGATCTTCTGCTGGCGCGTCGCATTCGTCTCCGGCGAGAACATGAGCGCGATCCGGTCCTCCTGCGACAACTTCTCGTACCAGCTGTCGAGCGGCTCACGCATGTAACTGACGTGCATCGTCGTACCGCCCGCGAACCTCCCGTGCTCGATCGTGACGCCGTCTTCGGTGTTCTGGTTCTTGCGCAGCCCGGACTGAAAGCCCATGAACAGCGGGGCGTCGGAGGAGACCGGATGGGTGGAGGGGATGCCCTTGACACCCTGATGGGTCGCGGGGATGCCGGTGCCAGCAAAACCGGTTCGGGTCTCCCGCCACGCCAGCGCCGTCTTGAGCGACAGTGAGCTCGCTACGCCCGGCAGCTTGCGGCCGTGAGCGAGGGCCGCCTCAATCTGCTCGAGCCGCTTCTCGTCGTCGCTGGCAAGGTGAAGGCACATGTCGTAGTTGTCGATCTCGGGGTGCTCGAAGGTCGAGAGCTTTCTCGCCCTCGGGATCGGAGACTTGACGCCCAGCAACTTGAAGTAGCTCGGCCCCCAGCTGACCGTGAATAACAGTCCGGTGTGGCGCCAGTGGAAGTGCCGCTCGAGGGTCCGAAGTCGGGACTCGAGCAGCCGAGCATGGGCGGGCGTGGGGGTTCCCTTGACGTCGAAAAACAGCAACCGGTCGTATTTGGGCGCCAGCGCGTTGCCGTACGCGTCCTTGGCCACGTAGTCGCCCCAGGCATGCTGCCGCTTGGGCAGCCCTGCCGGCTGGCTCCCGAGCGGCACCTTCGCCGGGGGGCGCGGGTCCGCGAACGCCCGCTCGCCGGCAAGCCCGACAGCAAGCCCACTGGCGGCCAGACCCGAGGCTCCGGCCACAAACCGCCGGCGAGTCAGACCAAATCCGTCACTATCGACCGTTTCGCACATTCCGGAACGATACACACGACCGGACGCCAGTCGCTAATCTGCCTTCGGGCCCACAACAACGTCGTGCGGGAGGCAAGCAATGGCTCGGAGCACAGGTCGTCGCGGTGTCTCTCGGACACGGAGCGCGATGGTGCTGGCCGCGACGATTGCGCTCGGGGTCACGGCCGTCCCTGCGGCGACCTCCGCCCGCGCGGGCACCGACAAGACCGGAGCGAAGCCGACGGTGAGCGTCGCGACGACGGCGGTCGGGCCGCTGCTGGTCAATCGCGCACAGGACACCATCTACATGTGGGTGCGAGACAAGCGCGACAAGGACAAGTGCCTGAGCGTCAAGAAGTGCGAGAAGGACTGGCCGGCGGTCACGACACCCACCAAGCCGATTGCCGGCCCGGGTGTGAAGAAGTCCCTGCTCGGTGCGATTCCCTACAAAGGTCCACACAAGGGCAAACTGTATGAAGTCACCTATAAGGGGCACCCGCTGCACACCTACTTGTTCGACACCGGTAAGCGCTCGGTGATCAACATCGGCAACCGCCAGTTCGGTGGGGCGTGGTACGCCCTGAACGCTGCGGGTGGCGTGGTCAAGTGATGTTCGTGCTCAGATACAACCCAGCCGGCTGAGGGAGAGGCGTTTCACGTGCGTCCGTCGAAAGTTCTCTGCGGTACCGCTGTCGTGGCCCTGATCGGCCTCGGAATCGGCGTCGGCGCTTCCGTGAGCGCTTCAGCCAGCCCGAAGACTCCCAAGACCTCGACGACCAAGGCCGCTACCGGCGGCAAGGTGCTGCGGGTCGGGACCTACCACCACGTCAAGGGCCAGTACAAGACGATCCAGGCCGCGGTCGACCACGCCAAAGCCGGCGACTGGATCCTCGTCGCGCCAGGCGACTACAAGACCACGTCGAGCGAGGCACCGAAGGCCGCGCCCGACATCCCGTCCGGCGTGCTGATCACGACGCCGAACATCACGCTGCGCGGCATGAACCGCACGACGACGGTCGTGGACGGGACCAAGCCTGGCTACGGGAAGTGCAGTTCCGATCCGGCCGCCCAGAATCTCGGCCCGACGGTTAACGCGGAACATCAGGGTCTCAACGGCATCGTGGTGTGGCACGCCAACAACGTGAACGTCGAGAACCTCACCGCGTGCAACTTCCTTGGTGGCACTGGCGACACCGGAAACCAGATCTGGTGGGACGGGTTGAACGCCAAGAACAAGATTCACGGCTGGGGGTTCCTGGCGACCTACCTCACGACGACCTCGACGTACTACGACACCTTGTCCGATGCCGCCACGTACGGGTTGTTCTCGAGCGCGTGGCAGGGCGGGATCTTCGCCCATGACTACGCGAGCAACTTCGACGACGCCGGCTTCTACATCGGCGCCTGCCACCAACTCTGCACGCAGATCATCAGGCGCAGTCGTTCGGAGTTCAACGCCCTGGGCTACTCCGGCAGCAACTCCGGCGGCACCATGCTGATCGAGCACAACCGGTTCGATCACAACGAGGACGGGTTCGACACCAACAGCCAGAACGGCGACAACCCGCCGCCGCAGAACGGCGCTTGCCCGAAGGGGATCAAGCCGCCGGTCAAGGGCGCCAAGACCTGTTGGGTGCTCTATGCGAACGTGTTCGCCAACAACAACAATGCGAACGTGCCGAAGGCGGGGTCGGCCTCACAAGGCCCGGTCGGGACCGGCGTGTCGCTGTCCGGCGCTCGCAACGACACTGTGCTCGAGAACACGTTCATCCACAACGGCTCCTGGGGCACGATCATCGTTCCCTACCCCGACGAGGGCGGACCGTGCACCGGCGGCACTCCGAACTCCCCGCTGCTCGGTGACGGCAGTTGCCTGTACGAAGAGTCCGGCAATGCCCTGATCGGCAACACGTACAAGGACAACGGCTTCTTCGGTAACCCGACCAACGGCGATTTCGACCAGCTCAGGCTTGAGGGTGGGGAGGCAACCAACTGCTACAGCGGCAACAAGGACACGTCCGGAAAGTTGAACTCGATCGCGGCGTCGCTTCAGAAGACCTATCCGAAGTGCACGGGCAAGAACATTCCGGCCAATCTCGACACCAGCTTCCTCGGCGAGTTGCTGTGCAACACCGGGGTATCACTGTCTGCGTTCCCCGACCCGTGCTCGTCGACCGACAACTACCCCCGTCAGACCAAGGTCGTGATGCACCCGGTGCCGGAGAAGCTCGCGTCGATGCCGAACCCGTGCGCCGGCGTACCGACCAACCCCTGGTGCCCCAAGCGCTAGGAAGGTACGCCGCTCGGCGGTCGTCGGCGGCCCGCCTGCCCCGGGTTCAGCTCACAGGGCAGCGCTGGGTTAGCCGGCACGGCGTCGTCGGGAAGGAACTGCGCGCGGTCAGCCGTGACCTTCTTCGGATCCTTTGCAGTTGACGATCACGTAGCCGGTGCTTGTCTTCCGCAGTTGCGCCACCCAGCCCTGTGAGTCGTTCTGGGCAACTTGTTGTGCGTCCTGCCAGACCACGCCGGCCGTCCCTGCTGGCTCATTCTGCTCATGGGGATACAGGATGTGTGCGGGGTGGCATTTCGCAATCACGGTCGCCACAGCGGACCTCGGTCCGTGGCTGCCGCACGCAGTCGTGGAGCCGACCAGCACGACCACTAGAGCCACGTGCAGACCGGCTGCCGAAGTCTTCGCCGCGCGAGCTTTCATCTGAGGCGCGTCGCCGTCGCCGTCGCGAGCGTCACGTCCGTGTCTGTTCAAGCGATCTTCTGGCCCCGTCTGCGCGAACCATCGTCAACGATCTGGGTTTGGGCGACGGCGATCATCGCCCCGCCGACACCTAGCACCGAAAGGCTCAACGCGGTACGCCCCCCGTACCTGCAGCCTGGAGGCGGAACACCCAAGAAGGTGTCGCGATTCTTGACGAGAACGCTTCCACACGAAGCGCCGCCCGGAGACCACACCACAGTCGGCATGCTCCGATAATGCCGCATGGGAGCGATCGAGAACGACACCGCGGCACCGAGCACGACTGGACGCCGGATTCCGCGGAACGTGGAAGGAGATCACGATGGAAATAACGGAAGACGACATCGACGAACTCGTCCGCATCTCGGACAGGGGACGAGACGAATGGATCCACGGAAGACTCCTGTGGGAGGAGCTCGGCTCAGGTATCAGCCAAGCGCCCGACGCAACGATCTTCGGTCCTCTCGGTGGCGTTGCGCCACGGGGAGAAGCACCCGTCATTGACCCAGATGCCCAAAAAGCAGTTGCCGCGAAGTTCAAAGGGGGAGATGGCGACACGGAACTCATTCGAGCGATTGTTCTGGGCGACGTGGTCGTCCTGGTCATGGTCGATCGGAGCCAGGTGCAGTTCGAGGGGTATGAGGACCCGAAGCCCTGGGAGTTGCGGATCACAGAGATATTTCGCCGAG
>DATJWM010000139.1:0-9193 GCA_035501255.1 Mycobacteriales bacterium
CAAGCGTCAAGCTCTTCGAAACCCCGCGCCAGCCCCCTCGTTCGAGCGACCCAGACTGCCACGACGGCGGCAGTGGCTTCACTTCCTCGATGCGATCGGCGGCAACTGCATGTCGGCTTCTTCTACGGCGACGCCGTTCAAGGTGCGACCCTCGTGAGCACTCTTGTCTTCCGAAACACCACTGCTAGGGCGTGCTGTCTAAAGGGCCGACCACGTGTGCTACCGCTACTTCGGACCGGTGCCGCGGTGGCCTTGCGGCACCCGCCGCGAGTCGGTATTCCGATGATCAACAAACCTATTGGGCGGCAAGAACTCTATCCTGCGGCTGAACCGCGCGAGCCACCTGTGGTCGTACAGGTGTTTGAGGCAGGTCACGTTCCGGGGACTCCGCCCTGCGATTCGATCAGCACGATCGGCTACCTCAACGTGCACGTCGCTGGCGCAGGCCGGTTCCAGGTCTCGCTTCGGCGGTTTCGCCAAAAACCCGTCCGAATCTGCGACGGCGCATTCACGAACGGATGGTTCATGCGGTAGTCCTCCGCAGCGGAGGATGCGAGATTCGAACTCGCGAGGGGTTGCCCCCAACACGCTTTCCAAGCGTGCGCCATAGGCCAACTAGGCGAATCCTCCGTCGGTCAGTGTATCGAGCCCAGATCGCTCGCGGGCAGTCCGCCGGCGTGACTACAGTGGGCGCCGACCCCTCGTGCGGCGCTATCCCGCCCAACTCCCCCAGGGCCGGAAGGCAGCAAGGGTAAGTGGGCTCTGGCGGGTGTGCGAGGGGTCCCGTCACTTGGCAGGTTGTGGAGGCCGGTGTGTCGCTCGCGCTGTATCGCAAGTACCGCCCGGGCTCGTTCGCCGAGGTCATCGGGCAGGAACACGTCACCGAGCCGATCTGCCAGGCGCTGACCTCCGGCCGGATCCATCACGCCTATCTGTTCAGCGGCCCGCGCGGGTGTGGCAAGACGTCCAGCGCGCGGATTCTCGCTCGCTCGCTGAACTGCGCGCAAGGCCCGACGCCGACCCCGTGCGGGGTCTGTGATTCCTGCGTTGCGCTGGCGCCGATGGGTCCCGGATCGCTCGACGTGATCGAGATCGACGCCGCTTCGCACGGTCTCGTCGACGACGCGCGGGACCTGCGGGAGCGGGCGTTCTTCGCGCCGGTGTCCTCGCGCTACAAGATCTACGTGATCGATGAGGCGCACATGATCACCACGGCGGCGTTCAACGCGCTGCTCAAGGTGGTCGAGGAGCCGCCGCCGCACGTGAAGTTCATCTTCGCGACAACCGAGCCGGACAAGGTGCTGGTCACGATCAAGTCGCGGACCTTCCACTACCGCTTCCGGCTGATCCCACCGTCGGTGATGCGTGAGCACCTCGCCGACTTGTGTGCCCGTGAGGGCATCGCGATCGACGCAGCCGTACTTCCGCTGGTCGTCCGAGCCGGTGCGGGATCGGTCCGGGATGCGCAGTCGATCCTCGATCAGCTCGCGGCCGGGGCAGGCGAGCGCGGGATTGACTATGAGCGAGCGTTGTCATTGCTGGGTTACACCGACGCGGCGCTGCTCGATGAAGTCGTGGACGCGTTCGCGAGCGGTGACGGCGCGGCGGTCTTTCGGGCCGTCGACCGCGTGATCGAGGCGGGCCTGGAGCCTCGCCGGTTCGCTCAGGACCTGCTCGAACGATTCCGGGATCTGCTCGTGCTCGACGCCGTACCCGAGGCAACCGACAACGGTCTGCTCGATGTGCCCGCCGACGAGGCGTCCCGGATGGCGACTCAGGCCCAGCGCTTCGGTCGGGCGTCGTTGTCGCGCGCCGCGGACGTGATGGCCACGGCGCTCGTCGACATGCGGGGTACGACGTCGCCTCGCCTCGTCCTGGAACTCGCGTGCGCGCGAATCTTGTTGCCCGGTGCCGCAAGCGACACGGCTGCCTTGCTTGCCCGCCTGGACGTGCTGGAACGACGGATCGCCGCCACCGGAGCTGTGCCGGTCGGCGCGCCACCCGTCACGGCGCCTCCGGCGCAGACCGCTGCGCCTCCCACGAGCAGTCCGCCCCCCACGAGTGGTCCGCCCCCCACGAGTGGTGACGGGGAGCCTTCGGTCGAGCCTCGACCCGCAACCTCGCCCGATCCGGTGCAAGGGGGTGGTCTCGACACCGCGGCCTTGCGGCGATTGTGGGACGCCGTCCTCGATGCGGTGAAGACCCGCAGCCGCGCGGCCGCGGCCCTGATGATGTCGGCCCAGCTCGAGCTCGTCGACGGCAACACGATCACGCTCGCGTTCTCGACTCCGGCGCTGGCGAAGCGATTTGCTGATGATGTGGTCGACGTGGTGCAGGCAGCCCTGCTTGAGGTCGCCGGCGTGGCGTTCGTCGTCAAGGCGAGCGCCGGCGGGCAACCGCCGGAGGCGCCCGCACGATCGGCATCGCCTCGGGCCACGACGGCTGCTGCGGTGATCGATCTCGACGAGGAATCAACCGACGCGGTCGATATCGCCGGAGACGCGCCGCATGACCACGCCGAGTCAGCGCTCGCCCTGCTCAAGGAAGGTCTCGGTGCCCAGGTGATCGGCGAGATCGACGCCAGCTGACGCGCGTTGGAGCACGTGCCGTCGTAGCGGGGTCGTAGGCTCGACGCATGCCTCCGCAGCCGAACATGGCGCAGCTGATGAAGCAGGCCCAGAAGATGCAGCAGCAACTCGTCGCTGCGCAAGAAGAGGTCGCGAACACCCTCGTCGAGGGGACGGCCGGTGGAGGTCTGGTCCGCGCGACCATGACCGGCGCCGGCGACCTGACCGACCTGGCGATCGACCCGAAGACGGTGGACCCCGACGATGTCGAGACCTTGCAAGATCTCGTGATTGCGGCGATCCACGACGCGAAGCGAGCCGCCGACGAGCTCATGGCGGCCAAGGTCGGCCCGCTCGCCGGCGGCATGGGCGGTTCGCTCGGGATCCCCGGTTTCTGAGGCGGCCCGTTGTACGAAGGACCCGTCCAGGACCTTATCGACGAACTCGGGCACCTTCCCGGCGTCGGTCCGAAAGGCGCTCAGCGGATCGCGTTCTACCTGCTCGCCGCCGATCCCGTGGACGTCAAGCGGCTGGTGCACGCACTGACCGAGGTCAAGGACAAGGTCCGCTTCTGCACGATCTGCGGGAACGTTTCCGAGCAGGATGAGTGCCGGGTGTGCCGCGACCCACGCCGCGACCTGTCGGTCATCTGCGTCGTCGAGGAGCCCAAGGACGTTGTGGCGATCGAGCGCACCCGCGAGTTCCGCGGGCGTTATCACGTGCTCGGCGGCGCGATTTCCCCGATCGAGGGGGTCGGCCCGGACGACCTGCGGATCCGGGAGCTCATGACCAGGCTGGCCGACGGGACGGTCACCGAACTCATCCTGGCGACCGACCCCAACCTCGAGGGCGAGGCCACCGCGACGTACCTTGCTCGGCTGGTCAAGCCAATGGACCTCAAGGTCACCCGGCTTGCCAGCGGGTTGCCGGTTGGGGGAGATCTGGAGTACGCCGACGAGGTGACGCTCGGGCGCGCCTTCGAGGGTCGCCGCGCACTCGAGGTGTAACGCGTCCGCTCCGGTTCCTGACCGAACCGCCGTACCCCGTCCCTAACGACACACAAACGTGCCGCAGGTGACACCTACCGGTGGGTATGTCCCGTTTGCCGTCACACCCGTCACGTTTGTGTGTGGGTGGTGACGCCCGTGGCGGCGGCCCGAAAATGGCGAGGGCGACAGCGCACCGGTCCGTAGACTTGGGGGATGGCACTCGTCGTTCAGAAGTACGGCGGGTCGTCGGTCGGTGACGCCGAGCGGATCAAGCGTGTGGCGCAGCGGATCGTCGACGCGCGCCGTGCCGGTGACGACGTTGTCGTGGTGGTGTCGGCGATGGGAGACACCACCGATGAGCTGACGGACCTCGCCCAGCAGGTCTCGCCGCTGCCGCCTCCCCGCGAGCTCGACATGCTGCTGACTTCCGGTGAGCGGATCTCGATGGCGTTGCTCGCGATGGCGATCGCGAACCTGGGGTTCGAGGCTCGGAGCTTCACCGGCTCACAGGCCGGGGTGATCACCGACTCGACGCACGGGCGGGCGCGGATCATCGACGTCACTCCCGGCCGGATTGCCGAGGCGGTGGGCACCGGGCACATCGCGATCGTGGCGGGCTTCCAAGGCGTCTCGCAGGACACGAAGGACATCACGACGCTGGGTCGGGGCGGGTCGGATACGACCGCGGTTGCGCTTGCGGCGGCGCTGAATGCCGACGTGTGCGAGATCTACACCGACGTTGATGGGGTCTTCTCCGCCGATCCGCGGATCGTCGCGAACGCCCGCCGGCTGGGGCGGGTCAGCTACGAAGAGATGCTCGAACTGGCGGCGAGCGGAGCGAAGATCCTGATGCTGCGCTGTGTCGAGTACGCCCGCCGGTACGGCGTACCCGTCCATGTGCGCTCGTCGTTCTCCGACCGCGATGGAACGTGGGTCGTGGACATTCCCGAGGAGGAACTGGTGGAGCAGGCGATCATCTCCGGCGTTGCGCACGACCTGTCCGAGGCACGGGTCACCGTCGTGGGTGTGCCGGACAAGCCGGGCGAGGCTGCCGGGATCTTCCGGGCGCTCTCCGACGCCAACGTCAACATCGACATGATCGTGCAGAACGTGTCGGGGTCAACGGGACGCACCGACGTGTCGTTCACGCTGTCGCGGGCCGACGGTCAGGGGGCGATGCAGGCGCTCGAGCGGGTCAAAGACTCGATCGGGTTCGAGGGTCTGCTCTACGACGACCACATCGGCAAGGTGTCCCTCGTCGGTGCCGGGATGCGTTCGCACCCCGGAGTGTCCGCGACCTTCTTCGAGGCGCTGGCCTCGGCCGGGGTCAACGTGCAAAACATCTCGACGTCGGAGATCCGGATCTCCGTGGTCTGCCAGGACAGCGATGTCCAGGCGGCAGTCCGAGCCGTCCACGACGCCTTTGACCTCGGCGACGCCGACGGCTCTCCGGCTGTCGTGTACGCCGGCAGCGGGAGATGAGCCGCGGGCTGAACGTCGGCGTGGTCGGCGCAACCGGCCAGGTCGGTGGCGTGATGCGCCGGATCCTGGCGCAGCGGCAGTTTCCGGTAGCGCAGATGCGATTCTTTGCCTCGGCGCGCTCGGCCGGCACGAGCCTGCCGTGGGCCGATGGTCACGTCGTCGTTGAGGATGCGAACACTGCGGACCCCTCCGGGCTCGACCTCGCGCTGTTCTCCGCGGGTGCCACGACCTCACGGGCGCAGGCCGAGCGGTTTGCCGCCGCGGGAGCGGTCGTGATTGACAACTCCTCTGCCTGGCGGATGGACCCGGAGGTGCCGCTGGTCGTCAGCGAGGTGAACGGTGGCGAGGTCGCGAACGCGACGAAGGGCATCATCGCCAACCCGAACTGTACGACGATGGCGGCGATGCCGGTCCTCGGCCCCCTGCATGCCGATGCCGGCTTGGTTCGGCTCGTCATCAGCACTTACCAGGCGGTCTCAGGCACCGGCGGAGCAGGAGTCGACGAACTCGACAAGCAGGTGCGCGAGGTCGTCGACACCGCGGCCGAGCTCACCCACGATGGCGCGGCGGTTCGTTTCCCCGCGCCGGAGAAATACATCGCACCGATCGCTTTCAACGTGCTCGCGATGGCCGGTTCGATCGTCGACGACGGCGAGGGTGAGACGGACGAGGAGAAGAAGCTGCGCAACGAGAGCCGCAAGATCCTCGGCATCCCGGATCTCGCCGTCTCCGGGACCTGCGTGCGCGTGCCGGTCTTTACCGGCCACTCGCTGTCGATCAACGCGGAGTTCGCGCGCCCGATCTCGGTGGCTCGAGCCACCGAGATCCTCGCTGCCGCCGAGGGGGTCGAGCTCTGCGACGTCCCGACGCCGCTGCACGCAGCCGGTCGCGACCCGAGCTACGTCGGCCGGATCCGCCAGGATCCCGGCGTGCCCGACGGGCGTGGTCTTGCGCTGTTCGTGAGCAGCGACAACCTGCGTAAGGGTGCGGCGCTCAACGCCGTACAGATCGCGGAACTCGTTGCTGACCGGTCGATCGGCAGCCGCTGAGCCGCGCCCAACAGGCGCTTAGCTCGCCTCTAACGGCCATCTGCGGATGGCTCGGCGAGCCCGAAATCACGTGGTCGGGATGGCGGGATTTGAACCCACGACCCCCTCGTCCCGAACGAGGTGCGCTACCAAGCTGCGCTACATCCCGATTGCGTTCAGCAGTCTAGGACAGGTCGCGCGAGCGGGTCGCCGGGACGAGGGTCAGCAGGGTCGCCTCGGGGTGGCACGCGAAGCGCACCGGAGCGTACGGCGAGGTGCCGAGGCCGGCCGAGACGTGCAGGTAGCGCCCCGCCCGCCATCGGGTGAGACCGCGGGCGAGTCGGCGGTCGAGACCGCAGTTGGTGACGAGCGCGCCAACACCGGGCAGCCGCAACTGGCCGCCGTGGGTATGGCCGCTCATCACCAACGCGAAGCCGTCGGCGGCGAACGCGTCGATCACGCGCGGTTCGGGGCAGTGCGAGAGGCCGATCCCGACGTCCCCGGTCACTGGGCCGGCGATCTTGTCGTAGTGGTCGGCGTGGAGGTGTGCATCACTCACCCCGCCGAGCTCGACCCGCAATCCCTTGATCACGATCGTCGTCCGCCGGTGGGTGAGGTCGAGCCAGCCCGAGCGGGTGAAGGCGCCGCGTAACTCCCCCCAGGGGAGTGGGCGTCCGTAGGTGCGCGCGTCGCGCTCCGGGTTGAGGTAGCGCGCCGGGTTCTTCGGAGTGGGTTCGAACCAGTCGTTGGAGCCAGGGACGAACGCGCCCGGCCTCGCGAGCAGCGGTCCCATCGCGTCAAGAACCTCCGGCACGCCCTGCTGGGAAGCGAGGTTGTCGCCGGTGTTGATCACCAGATCCGGCTCGAGTGCGACCAGCGAGCGCACCCAGGCGACCTTCCACGGCTGGTTCGGGGTCGCATGCAGGTCGGACACGTGCAGGACGGAGATCGGGTCCGCGCCGTCCGGGAGGATCGGTACGTCGACCCGCCGCAGCCGGAACGCCTTGCGCTCATAACCCCACGCGTAGAGCCCGGTCGCGGCACCGGCGGCCACCAGCGTGAGCGGAAATCCGATCAGGGCGCGCATGAATTCAGCCTAGGCTTTGGCCATGTCGCTCAAGGAGACGCTGCGCGACGACATGGTCGCGGCGCTGAAAAGCAAGGACGAGCTGACCCTGTCGACGCTGCGGATGGCGTTGGCCGCGATCACGACCGAGGAAGTCGCCGGGAAATCGGCGCGGGAGCTCTCCGACGACGACATCGTCAAGGTGATCGCCCGCGAGGCCAAGAAGCGGCGTGAAGCCGCCGAGGCGTT
Organism: Mycobacteriales bacterium; assembly: GCA_035501255.1. Classification (GTDB taxonomy): domain Bacteria; phylum Actinomycetota; class Actinomycetes; order JAFAQI01; family JAFAQI01; genus JAFAZI01. The sequence continues at coordinate 7,382 of DATJWM010000139.1, forward strand.
CGAGGCGGCGGGACGTGAGGAGCTCGCCGCGCGGGAGCGAGCGGAGGGCGGGGTGCTCGACGGGTACCTTCCCGAGCAGCTTTCCGACGAGGACCTTCAGCAGATCGTGCGCACTGCGGTTGCCGAGAGCGGAGCGGCCGGGGCGTCCGCGATGGGTCAGGTGATGAAACTTGTCCAGCCGAGGGTTGCCGGCCGGGCCGAGGGCGGTCGGGTGGCCGCCGAGGTCCGCAAGCAGCTCGGCTGAATTCTGCTGGTCCCGCTACGGCCCGTGCCTGTGCTGGGGACGGTGGTGGCGAAAACGTCGTGGCAGCGTCAAGGTAGCGCCTCCCGCCGGACCTCGGCGGTGAGTGCCTGCCCCGACGTGGTGGTGGGCCGGTGTCTGCTTCGTTGTCGGCGGCGTTGTCGGCGCCGTACCTCCGTTGCTGAGGTAGACCGTGACGGTGGTGCCGGGGCTCGCGCTCGAGCCGGCGGCGGGATAGGTGCGGGCGACCGTTCCGGCGGCGTCGGTGCTGTCGACGGTCGTCTGGGACAACTGCGGATTGAACCCGGCGCTTCGCAATGCGGCCTGGGCCGACGTCGGGTTCTGTCCCTCGACGTCGGGGATCGGCGAGGTCGTCCCGGTCTCGTAGTAGCTGTCCGGTCCGCTGAATGCGGCGACCGGCAGTCCGGACAGCGCGGCGTTCATGGTTGTCTGCCAGATCGGGCCCGCGATCGTCGCGCCGTACACCTCGGAGTACGACGTCCCCCCGATCGGCTGGTAGTTCAGCGAACGGGTCGGGTGGCGGGGATTCACGACCATCGCGGCCGCGGCAAGCTGCGGGGTGTAGCCGGCGAACCAGGAGCCGGCGTTGTTGTCGAGCGTTCCGGTCTTCGCGGCGGAGGGCCGGCCGCTGAGCGACAGGCCGTACGCGGTGGCGCCGGGCTTGGTGAGGTCGCCCTCCAGGATCGAGGTCACGGTATTCGCGAGACCCGGGTCGATGACTTGGGTGCAGTGCGGTTTGGGCACGGGGTAGGAGTTGCCCTGACGGTCGACGATCTTGGTGATCGCGATCGGCTCGCAGTACTTACCGTGTGCGGCGATCGTCGCGTAGGCCCCCGCGACGTCGAGCGGGGAGAACCCGTATTGCGCGCCGGCTCCGAGCACGAACGGAGCGACCTGTTCGATCGGAGCGCCGGAGCCCTGGGTGACACCCATCGCCTGGGCGAGGCGCACCGGCCCGCACAGGCCGGTGCGCTGCTCGAGTTGGGCATAGAAGGTGTTGACGGAGTACCACGTGCCGGTTTCGAGGTTGAAGGTGCCGCTCTCGCCATCACCGGCGTTGCTCGGCGACCACGACGCGACCGGCTGACCGGCGCAGTTGGTCATCCCGCTCACGGTCACGGTGCTCGGCGAGGCGATCCGGGTGGACAACGGGATCCCTTGCTTCAACGCGTCGGTGAGGACGAACAGCTTGAACGTCGATCCGGCCTGGAAGCCATGGCTCCCGCCGTACTTCGTGTCCACGGCGTAGTCGATGCTGTTCTCGTGCTTCTTGGCGTCGTTTCCGTACGGCGCGGACACCGCAAGCGCCTTGATCTCGCCGGTGCCGGGCTGCTCCAGAGCCTCGGCACCGATGACGTGTGACACCGGTTCGGAGGAGTTGACCCGGCTGTGCACGCCTTCCTCGGCTGCTCGCTGCATCTTCGGGCTCAGCGTCGTCGTAACCGTCAACCCTCCACGCCGCAAGAGTGATAGGCCCAGTCCGGGGGTCGTCTTGAAGACGTGCTTGACGTAGTCGCAGAAGTAGCCGTATCGCGAGCTGGTGCAGTCGT
>DATJWM010000140.1:0-28875 GCA_035501255.1 Mycobacteriales bacterium
ATGTGCCGGAATGACGACGCTGCAGATTGGCCGGGCGACGTCGGCGTTGTCCTCGACCACCCACAGATCGTAGTGATTGCGGTGGTGGGGCGGCGTCCGCCACCGGGCTAGGCGGCTCGTCGTACCCGTCGGTGCATCGCGAGCCCCACCGCGATTCCGCCCGCGACCGCCCCCGCTCCCGCGGCAGCCGGGAGACCGATCCGAGCGGCCTTACGCCCGGTACGGAAGTCGCGCACCTCCCAACCGTTCTCACGCGCGACCCGCTTGAGCTTCGGATCGGGGTTCACCGCAACCGGGTGTCCAACTGTTGTCAGCATCGGCAGGTCGTTGGACGAGTCCGAGTACGCCGAGCACCGGGCAAGATCGAGCTGCTCGCGTTCGGCCAGCGCGATGATGGCCTCAGCCTTGGCCGGACCGTGAAGAGGTTCGCCGACGAGGCGACCTGTGTAGACGCCGTCGGAAATCTCGGAGACGGTGCCGAGCGCGCCCGTGAGGCCGAGCCGTCGGGCGACGAGGTTGGCCAACTCGGTGGGCGCGGCCGTGACGAGCCACACCCTTTGGCCCGCGTCGAGGTGGATCTGGGCGAGAGCCCGAGTGCCGGACCAGATCCGGTCCGCTATGAGTTCGTCGTAAATCTCCTCGCTAAGGCTGGCCACCTCATCGACGGAATGACCGGCGATGAAGCCGAGTGCGGCTTGTTTCGCCTGCTCCATGTGGCCGAGATCCTCGGTCCCGCGCAGCCGGAAGGCCAGTTGCTTCCAGCCGAACGCCGCGAGATCGCGCCAGGTGAAGAAGTCTCGGGCCGCCAGGCCGCGGGCGAAGTGGTAGATCGACGAACCCTGCATCATCGTGTTGTCGACATCGAAGAAGGCGGCTGCGGCGGGGTCCGGGGGCACGCAAAGACTCGCCTCGACCTCTGCGGCAGCGGCCGCCGCAGATGCCGCGCCGGCCTGCATCGCGCTACGCCGCGATCGGCCTCGTGCAGGCATGACGAAAGCCTACGCGGCATCCTCCGACGGACGGCGAATCACAATCCGCGCATGTCACCGAGGTCGATGCCGCGCTCCGCCGCGAGGGCGGCGAGCTTCTTCAGACACCGCCCGCGGGTGGGCCCGATGGAACCGACTGGCATTCCTAGACGGGTGGAGATCGTGTCATAGTCCACCGGCGGGTCGCGCAGGACGAGGCGCAACAACTCCTGGCAGCGGGGTGGAAGTTGATCGAACAACTCGCGCACGACGAGGTCCCGCTCTTCGCCGATGAGTCCTGACTCGGGTGGGGCCGCCCGGTGGTCGGAGCCGTCGAGCACCGCAGAGTCGGCCGTCAGGATGACCCGACGATGTTGTTCGATCACCCGCAAGGCCTCTCGCCGGGCCGTTGTCGTCAGCCAAGCGCCCACTCGTGCCGGATCGTCGAGCCGGTCGATGTTTTGGACGAGGCGGAGCCAGGTCGTCTGGGTCACATCGATCGCGTCACTTTGGTTGAGCCGGAACTTCAGCACCGTCGACCAGACCAGAGCGCTGAAGCCGTCGACAAGCTCCTGCCAGGCGTTGGCATCCCCGTCCGCAGCCGCACGAACGAGCTCCGCCGCTCGTTCTGGTGTGACCCGCAGAACCCCTCCTCGGCCGGGCATCGCGCCAAGCGAACCCGTTCGCCTGGGCGAATCTCCGCCTCCTGCGCTGCGACAGATCGCCCATTCGGGTGACCTGTCCTAAAGCATGTCAGCCGTCACCACTGGTTACCGAATGTGTCGCGCAATCGTAACCGCCGGAAAACTTCTTCCGCCAACGTATCGCCGGGCGGGTTCGGCGTTCTCTTGCTCCGACTGGACCAGCGATGTTAGGCACAACGGCACACACCGGTGTTGCCTGCCTTGCTCGCGCCCGTCGCTCCACGGACCGGGCGTGGGGCGCAAGCAGGCTCCGTACAGATAGGGATCGTCATCAGCGAGGAGTCGGAACTGCGGCGGGCGCTGATCCATGCCCTGGATAGCCGGGTCATCGCCCAACTTGTTCCGCTCGTCGACGACGCCACGCTGTCGGTGCGCAACGCCGACCTGCGGGAGACGCTGCGCACCTTGGTCTTCGAGGCCGATCACCGTGCTGTGGTCACGGTTCGCTCGATTGCCGAGGACATTCAGTCAGTTGAGTTCGCAACCACGCCCAGCGGCGCCTTCGACATCGAGCTCTCTGCGAACGGTAAGCCTGAGCGGACCGCGCTCAGCGATGGGCGCGAGCCGGTGAGCTTCACCGGTGTGACGCACGGCCCGGTGCGATTCGTCTACTCATTGCCAGGAGCGGGCGGATTGTCTGTTCGCCACCAGACCGAGTGGTTCCTGCTGCCCTAACGATTAGGAATTTCGGTATCAGGGCGGACGATCGACGCTCTATTTCCGACGAAGCGAGCGCCGGATCCGAAGCAGCGAAAGACGGGGCGATGGTCAGCCATGGGGTGGGACTCACGCGTGCGCACGCACGCACGACGGCCGGCTACCCCGCGATGACCGAGTTCTCTGCGGCGCCGGTCCGTGAGGACGCGGCCGACCTCGGGGGAGCGGACCTGCCGCTGGTTCGCCGGTTGATTCCGATTGCGCTGCTCGGCATCCGGCGGTCCTACGACGCCGACCGCGGCGTTACGGTCTTCACCCGGCGCCGCTCGCGGGACACGAGCCGAGTGATGGGCGAGGGGACGAGCGTCCGGTACACCGCGATGGCCGCCCTCGGTTTGAGTCGGCGGACCGAGGCCGAACAGCGGGAGGCACTTCGCGGTCTCACGGCGGCCGAGTTGATGTCCCAGGTGGTTGATCGATCGCCGTCGACCGCCGACCTGGGCGACCTCTCCTCGATCTGCTGGGCCGCAGCCGAGCTCGGGGTTCCGAACGCCTCGGAGGCGCTGATGCGCCTGTTGGCGGCCCTGCGCAGCGCCGCAGGGGCGCCGACGGTCCATGTTGCCTGGGCGTTGACCGCACTCATCGCTTCGCGCGCGTCGAGCCTCGCCGAAGTGCGGACCGAGGAGGTGCGCGACCGGCTCTTGACGGCCCGGAGCGCGGGTCGCGACCTGTTCGGGCACGCGGTCGACGGCGGCCGGTTCGTCGGGTGCTTCGCCGACCAGGTCTATCCAATCCAAGCGCTTGCGCGGCATGCGCAGGTCACCGGCGACGAGCGCTCGCTTGCGGCAGCCGCCGCTTGCGCGGAGGCTATCTGCGCTCTTCAGGGGCCCGGCGGCCAGTGGTGGTGGCATTACGACAGCCGTCGCGACACCGTGCTCGAGGGCTACCCGGTGTACAGCGTCCACCAGCATGCGATGGCTCCGATGGCGTTGCACGACCTGTACGCCGCTGGCGGTGGCGACTACCGCGCCCAGATCGACCTCGGTCTCCGCTGGCTGGAAACCACACCGGAACGCCAGACGGACCTGATCGACGGGGATCTCGGCGTGGTCTGGCGCAAGATCGGCCGGCGGGAATACCCGCGCAAGGCGGTGCGCGGCATCAAGGCGGCGGTTCGCCGGTACGCGCCGAGCGCGCCGATCCCGCTCATCGACCGGTTGGCCCCTCCGGTCTCGGTCGACTGGGAGTGCCGCCCCTACGAACTTGGATGGTTGCTCTACGCCTGGTCCGGCAAATGGGGGGTGCCTGATGGCGATCTCGGCCGCTGACGCTTCCGCCCCGCCCGATCTGATGCCACGCCCGCGTCAACGGGTGTCGGGGATCACTTTCGACGCGCTCCGACGCGATGAGGCCGTGCGGGTCTGCTGCACGGCGATCGAGCGGGACAAGCCGATCACGATCGGGGTCGTCAACGCCGCCAAGATCGTCAACATGCGCTCCGATGCGCTGCTTGCCGAATCGGTGACCGGAGCGGACATGGTGCTGGCCGACGGCCAGTCGGTCGTGTGGGCCAGCCGGATCCTGCGTCGGCCGTTGCCGGAGCGGGTTGCGGGAATCGATCTGTTCGTCGACCTGCTCGCCGCGGCCGAAAGGATCGGCGTCGGGGTCTACTTCCTCGGCGCGACCGACGAAGTGCTCGATCGAATGCTCGAGCGCGTGCGGGCGGACTACCCGGCGCTGTCCATCTCTGGTGCGCACAACGGGTACTTCGACCTGGCCACCGAGGGGGCCGGCGTAGCCGAGGAGATCAAGCGCACCGGTGCCCGAATGCTGTTCGTCGGGATGACCTCGCCGCGCAAGGAGATCTTTCTCGCCGAGCACGGCGACGCGACCGGAACCGTGCTGCGCCACGGCGTCGGTGGCTCCTTTGACGTGCTCGCTGGTCTCACGAAACGAGCACCGGCCTGGGTCCAGCGCGTTGGCCTGGAGTGGCTCTACCGATTGCTCCAGGAACCACGTCGGTTGTTCCGGCGGTACGCCGTGACCAACACGGTGTACATCGGGTTGGTCGCACACGAGTTGCTCAACCCGGATCGCGTGGGTGCGCCGTCGGACACATCGTCCAGCGCGTCGCCGACACCACGGGTGCCGACCACGGAACTGCCGGACGCACTACCGATGACCAGAACGGGGCGAGCAGGCTGATATGAGAGTGATGTGCGTCGCGGGGGCGCGACCCAACTACCCGAAGATCAAGCCGGTGATGGACGCGCTTGAGTTCCGGGGCGTCGACGTCACCCTGGTGAACACGGGGCAGCACTACGACCCGGCGTTGTCGGACGTCTTTTTCGCCGAACTCGGGCTGCGCCCGCCGGATTATCACCTCGGTGTGGGATCCGGGTCACACGCCGAGACGACCGCACGAGTGATGACGTCGTTCGAGCCGCTGGTGGACTCGGTCTGCCCGGACGTTGTGGTCGTCGTCGGAGACGTCAACTCCACCCTGGGATGCGCCCTGGTCGGGGCGAAGTCGGGAGCTCTCGTCGCTCACGTCGAAGCGGGGCTGCGCAGCCGAGACTGGAGCATGCCCGAGGAGGTGAACCGGGTCGTCGCCGACCGGGTGAGCGACTTCCTGTTCGCTCCATCGCCGGATGCCGTCGACAACCTGCGGGCCGAGGGCTACCGGGAGGATCAGATCGTCCTCGCCGGAAACGTCATGATCGACACCTTGCTGGCGTCGATCGACCGTGCGAACGACCGGATGGACGAGGTGCTGACGCGCCACGAGGTCGCTCCCGGTGAGTACGGCCTGGTCACCCTGCATCGTCCGGCCAACGTCGACGAGCCAGAAATGCTCGAGGGGCTGTTGCGGGCTCTCGGCGAGATCGGACGGAAGGTTCCGCTGCTGCTCCCCGTGCATCCTCGGGCTCAGAACGCGCTGATCGATCTTGGTGTGCCCAGCAGCGTGCGGCTGGTCCCACCGGCGGGGTACCTCGACTTCTTGGCACTGCAGTCGTCGGCTCGATTGGTGCTCACCGATTCCGGGGGGGTTCAGGAGGAGACTACGGTCCTGGGCGTGCCTTGCCTCACCATGCGGGACAACACCGAACGCCCGATCACGATCACGCACGGAACCAACCGGCTAGTCGGACGGTCCGGACGGGGGATCGTTGAGGCCGCGATGGAAACCCTGGAAAACCCGCCTGCGGCGCGTTGCCCCGAGCTGTGGGACGGCTTGGCCGGAACCCGGATCGCGGAGGCCCTTGTCAGCCACTCCTGGCAGGCGAACCGGCCACGTCCCACCGACCTGGTCATCGACCTGGCCGGCTACGAGCGCGCGCGCGACGAAGGGTTGGGGCTCGCTGACAGCTCGACGGCTGCGCAGGTTCCTGCCCAGTCGCCGGTGAGAGTTAGTCCTCAGCGCGCCTGATAAGGGGTGGGGATCAGGTCGCGAAGCGCGGCCGGTTCAGCGGCGCCGAGACCGCGAATCCGCGCGGCCTCGCCTTCGACAAGCGCGACCAGCCAGGGCCGTACCGGCTCCGGAGGCGAGCTCACGCGCTGGGCGAGGCGCAACCAGACCAGCGTGCACACCTGCGCGGCCTCGGATTGGTTGAGCCCGTGTGCCCCGGTCGCCGCCCACACCGAGGGCTGGAGGCGATCGACGATCGCTTCCCACGCGTGGTGATCGCCACGCGCCGCCGCGGCGAGTAGCGAGGCGTCGTTGTCGTTATGGGACCCGACGCTTCGCTGACCGTCCGCGGGGTAGGGGTCAGGAGTGGTGCGTGCTGATGCTGACATCGGTACTCCACCAGGCTGTTGGAACTCGGGGAAATCGCTGGGTGGCAGCAATCTCTGTCGTGGACGACGGTAGAGGTCGAAGTGGTCCAGGCGCAACTGCAAACGGTGAGGCCAGTGGGACGGAATGCGGCTTTTGACCGATCCGGCCGGTAAACTGATGAAATCTCACCTCTGCTCCTGAAACTACGCACGACCACAGCGGCGTTACTCACGAGTATAGGAATCGGGCGCGCCACTCCCAGCCGAGTGTCAGGAAGTTGACACCGACGTTGACCTGCTCGCACGTTGAGCGGCTAGAGCAGCTCCACGTTGTCGGCGACAACACCCGTTGCGCGCACCGCGTCGAGCAGGTAGGGCGCCGTCTCCGCGATCTTGCCGAGGTCGAACTCGTCGTGGGCGACCAAGAGGATCACCGCGTCGGCGCCGGCCACCTCGTCCCCGATCGCCTCGACCCGAACGGTTCCGGGGATCTCGAACGAGCGCGGAGCGTGCGGATCGGCGATCCGAACGTCAGCTCCGAGCTGCACCAGGCGGGCCGCCACGTCGAGCGTGGGGGACTCGCGGATGTCGCTCGTGTTCGCCTTGTAGGTCAGCCCTAACAGGAGCACTCGGCTTCCGGCCACGGACTTGCGCCGAAGATTGAGGCCGAGGGTGAGGCGACCGACGACGTAGTGCGGCATGTGGTTGTTGATGTCGTTGGCGAGCTCGACGAAACGGAAGTTCTGACCCAGGGTGCGCTCAACCCGCCACGACAGGTACGACGGATCGATCGGAAGGCAGTGCCCCCCCACTCCGGGACCGGGGGTAAAGCGCATGAAGCCGAACGGCTTCGTCGACGCGGCGTCGATCGACTCCCAGATATCGATGTCGAGGTCGTGGGCGAACATCGCGAGCTCGTTCACGAGCGCGATGTTGACGTGCCGGAAGGTGTTCTCGAGCAGCTTGGTCAGCTCCGCCTCCCGGGTCCCCGACACCGGGATGACCTGCTCCACGAGGTCCGCGTAGAACGCGCGGACCGACTCGAGTGAGGTCTCGCCGATCCCGGACACCACCTTCGGGGTGGTCCGAAACGTATAGGTGCGGTTACCCGGATCGATGCGCTCGGGGCTGTACCCGAGATGGAAGTCGACACCGGCAGACAGGCCGGACGCCTCCTCGATCATCGGAGCGAGAAGTTCCTCGGTGGTGCCGGGCCAGGTGGTCGACTCGAGGATGATCGTCGAGCCCGGGCGCACGTAGCGGGCCAGCATGGTGCCTGCCGCCTCGATGAAGGACAGGTCCGGTACGCCGTCGCGAAGCGGCGTCGGCACGGTGATCACCGCAATGTCGAACCCTGCGCACGACTTGCCCTGGGAGCTGGCGGAGTACCGCCCGCTGGACAGGGCCTGGGCGAGCTCCTCGGAGCTGATGTCGTCGACGTAGGACTGACCGGCGCTGAGCGCGTCCACCTTCGCCTCGTCGGTGTCGTAGCCGACGACGGTGTATCCGGCCTCAACCGCCGCCATTGCGAGCGGGAGTCCCACGTACCCCTGCCCGACTACGACGACCTTGCGGTCGCTGGTCATCACTGCTCCTCACAACCGCCCGTGGTGAACCTCGGCGCCGGCATGTCGTCATCGGTGTCAGATAGCCATCGGTGTCAGTTATATGAGCGCGAGGCGTCCGTCTCGGATACGTCATCGGGCCGAGATTCGACACCATTGGCATCGACGTGGGCGGTGATGACCTTAAGAGCCGCTCCCGCCACACGACAGGCAGATGCTCTGGGATACGGCGTGGACCTGCGCGACGACAGCGGCGAGAAGCGTGCGCGCCCGGCCCTCCTCCACCTTGACGGCGTTCGGAACGGCCGTGGACAAGTGCGCGATCCCGGCGTACTGCGCTTTGACGAAGCTGAGTAGCTCGCGCAGCGGCGCGGGCGACTTCGAGCTTTGGTACGCGGCGATCAGCTCGGTTGCCCCTTGCCGGGTTTGCGATTCCATGGCCGCGAGAGTGCCGACCAGGTGCGAGGAGGTCGGGGACAGCTCGTTCGCCTCGCCCAGCCGGGTGGCGGCGAACTCGAGATGGCGATGACCCTTGCCCGCGTCGCCGTGGGTCGTCCACAGCTGGACGGCTTCGGTTGCCTTCTTCACTCCGAAGAAGGGTTGTCCGGGCAGGGATCGGGACGCCGCAACCCCCACCCCAGCGACCGCGACGACGATCGCGAATGCGCCGGTAAGCGCGATCAGCCGTCGCTGCGTCCGGGCGTGCCGGGTCCGGTCCGCGGTTGCCGCGTGCGCCGCCGGCTCATCCTGACCTTGCACCGTGGCGACCGCCACCAGGCGTTGGCGGAGGCGTCCGCGGAACTCCGGGTCAACCGCAGTTGTTGCCGCCCGGCCCGTGGCCGTCAGTGCCCGGCTGAGGGCGGCCATTGCCGCGAGCTCTCGGTCGGGCGCGCTCGACGCGGCGTCGGCTTGATCCTCGAGCAGCTCGGCGAAGTGCTCAGCGCGGGCCGATCCTGGCCGTCGAAGCAGCCGATCGCGCCAGGGACGGCGACGCCCCTCGGACGGCGTCATGAGCCGATCCCGCTCGGGAGCTGGCGGCTCAGTGCCCGCACGGCTCGATATTGCAGCGCTTTCACCGCGTTGTCCTTCTTGCCGAGAATCCGAGCCGTTTCCGCCACGGACATCCCTTGCAAGAAGCGCAGCACGATGCATTCCTGCTGTTCGGGACCGAGTCGCTTGACGGCGTCAAGCAGTGCCGCGTTGGTGATGCCGGCGAGAACCTCGTCTTCGGGACTCGGCGCGCTTCGCTCGGCACCCGAGTCCACCAGGTCTGCGGTCGGGAGTTCGAGGCGGTAGCGGCTGGACTTGAGATGGTCAGCGATCAGATTGCGCGCGATCGTCACCAGCCACGCGCCAAAGTCACGCCCCTGCCAGGTGTAGGTGGCAATCCGGCGAAGGGCCCGTACGAACGTCTCGCTGGTGAGGTCCTCTGCCAGTGCGTGGTCGCCGACGCGGAAGATGATGTAGCGGTAGACGACGTCGACGTAGCGGTCGTAGAGCCCTCCGAACGCCTCACCGTCGCCGTGTTGTGCGGCCGTGACCAGAGCCATGACCGCGGCCTGCTCCTCGGTGGGCTCCGGTGAGGCCGCAGGGTGGGGGATTCGGGGTGCTCGTGGCGCACGCGCGCTCGGAGCCGGAATGCGCGGGGGCGCCCCGGCAGATACCGCGGATGTCTCGCTCGGCGACCCCGATCCATCGGGGTGAGTCGGCGTGGCCATGAGCACGAGGGACGGGAGCCGTCTGGCCTGGGCGACGGCACGGCGGAGCCCGGCCAGCCCGATGGGGTCGACGAGCAGGCGGGTCGGGCGCGACGCACACGTCTGCATAGCCCGCATCTTCTTATGCCGCGCGGCGCGCGGACCAGTGAACGGCCCGATCCGACATCCGAGCCGCGCACCCCGTTCGCCCACGACGGCACACCGTGGTCGCTATCGTCGAAGGCTGTGTCCGGCACCCCGGCCGGTCGGCCTTCCTCGAGGCGGCGGAGCGCGGCGGACGCGCTCGCGGCCCGCAAGCGGCGTACCGATCACGCCCGGCGCCGACGTCGACAGGTCCTGTTGTGGGCGCTGCTCGCCGTTGTCGTGGCGTTCGTGAGCTTCGGATCCGGACTCGTCGCGGCCCCGCTGAACTACGCCTTCCACCCGACGGTGCCCAGGTCCGTGCTTCTCCTCGATGCCTCCGGACAGCCGTTCGCGACCATCCGCTCGCCGCAGGTCGAGGTCCCGGTGTCCGGCGCGCAGATCCCCAAGGTCATGCGCGAGGCGATCGTCGCCGCCGAGGACAAGAGCTTCTACTCCAACAGCGGGGTGGACGTGCTCGCGATCGCGCGTGCCGCCTGGCGCGACATCACCGGTCACCATCTGCAGGGCGGGTCCACGATCACCCAGCAGTACGTCAAGAACGTCTACACCGGCGGCGAGCGGACCGCACTTCGCAAGCTTCGGGAGGCATCGCTGGCGATCCGGCTCGAGCGGCATCTCACCAAGGATCAGATCCTGACCCGCTACTTGAACACCCTGTACCTCGGCAACGGTACGGCGGGAGTCGAGGCCGCAAGCCGCTACTACTTCGGCGTACCGATTGCCAAGATCGGGTTGCGGCGGACGAGCGGCAAGACCGACCCGAGCCTTGCCCTGGCGCGGGCCGCGACGCTGGCCGGAATCGCTCCCGCGCCGTCGGCCTGGAACCCGGTGGTCGACCCCGATCAGGCGCGGGTGCGGGAGCTCTACGTCCTGAACCGGATGTTCGCCGACGGGGACATCACCTCCGAGCAGGCCGCCGACGCCTACAACACACCGCTGCACATCGTGGCCGCCAGCCAGCCCGAAGCGCCGACGGTCGCTCCCGAGTTCCGGGATCTGATCGCTTCGGAACTCGCTCACTACGGCGCCTCGACCTTGTTCGACAGTGGCGGGATGCAGGTGCGTACCACCTTGGACCTCAACTTGCAGCAGGCAGCGCTCCAGGCCTTGCGACAGGGGTTGCCGCACCGCAAGGGTCTCGACGCCGCGATCGTCGCGGTGGACCCGCGTACCGGAGATCTCCGCGCGCTCGCCGAGCACAAGGCGGGCGGATATGTCCAGAACGGCCTCGACCTTGCGGATCCTCCGCGAGCGGACATCACCCGCTCGTCGGGTTCGACCATCAAACCGTTCACGCTGGCGGTCGCTCTGGAACACGGCCACACCCTGACGGAGGGTCACTACGCACCCGAGTGCGTGCCGATCACTGCGCGCTACCGGCCGTGCAACGCCGAGGGCGGTGCCGGGTACTACAGCCTCGAGAGCGCGCTGGAGAAGTCGATCAACACGGTGTATGCGCCCCTCGCCGTGCAGCTCGGCGTGAACCGGGTGGTGCGGATGGCGCGCCGCGCCGGGATGGAGACCGGCCACCTTGAACGGGGCCGGGCCTGCGGCATTCACCACCACCCGCACCGGCTCTGCCCGTCCTACGGTCTCGGTGTCCCTATCAGTCCGCTGTCCGAGGCGGACGCCTACGGCGTGTTTGTCGACCACGGCGTACACCACGCCGTCCGCAGCATCCTGTCGGTGCGCACACCCGATGAGGGCGAGTTGTTCGACGCGAGCGACACGCCTGCAGGCACCCGGGTCATGCCGGCCACGGTCGCCGGCGAGGTGCGGACCGCCCTTGCGGGCGTCGTCAGCTCTGGCACCGGTCGGGCGGCGGCGCAGCCGTTCCCCGTGTATGGCAAGACGGGCACGACCGACGGATTCCGCGACGCCTGGTTCACCGGGTGCACCCGCACGTTGTGCATCACGGTCTGGATGGGCGACAACAAGCCGCGGGAGCTGACCGACGCAAGCGGTGCGCCGGTCTACGGCGGCACGGTCCCGGCGAAGCTGTTCGCGCAGACCTACACCGACTATCGCGCGTTGCTTACTCCGGCCACCTCAGCGCCAACCCCCAGCCCCACGCTGACGTATCGCCCGGTCGCGCCTCCGAGCCCGACCGCCACCCACCCGAGCGCCGCGCACCCGGGCAGAGCGAAGGCCTCGACGAAGCCGTCGCTGCAGGTGGCACCCCCGCCCTGAGGCCGGTCGCCCGCCCCGTTCGCGGCACCCGAAGGGTGCTTGCAAATGTGAAACACTTTCGACGTGCCGATCCGCAATCTTGCGCAGCTGGTTCGGGTTGCGGCTGACACGGATCCGGACCGGTTCGCGCTCATCGATGGCGAGCGCACCCTCACCTGGGCCGAACTCGACGCGCTCGTTGACCGGGCGGCTGGGTTCATGGGCGCGCACGGGCGTGATCCGGGCGAGCGGATCGCGATCCTGCTGCCCAACTGCGTGGAGTTCGTCGCCGCCTATTTCGGCGCCTTGCGGGCGGGGATGGTCGCCGTACCGATGAATACGGCGTACACCGAGACCGAGCTCGCCCACCAACTCGCCGACGCTGACGTGTCGCTTGTGGTGACCGACGCCGACCACGCCGCCCTCGTGCCCGATCCGGGGGCAGCAGTGGTGCGGGTCGACGGCCCCGACCCCACGTGGATCGCGGCCCTGGACGCGGCAACGCCCGCCACCCGGGATCGCGACGAGCTCGCGGGCGGGGAGGACGTCGCGGCGCTGCTCTACACCTCGGGCACGACCGGTCGGCCGCGGGGCGCGATGCTCAGCCACCGGGCGCTGCTCGCCAATCTCGATCAGCTGTCCGCGATCGAGCCACCGGTGATGGCGGCCGACGACCGGGTCCTGCTCGTGCTCCCGCTGTTCCACGTCTACGGGCTCAATGCCGGGCTCGGGATGGTCGCGAGAAGCGGGGCGACGGGCGTTCTTGCGCAACGTTTCGACCCCGTCGAGACGCTCGCGATGGTCCGCAATCAGCAGGTCAGCGGGATCCTCGGTGCGCCACCGATGTACGTGGCGTGGTCGATGCTGCCGGATCTCGGCGACAGCCTCGCCACCGTTCGCTTGCTGCTGTCGGGGGCGGCGCCCCTGCCACCCGCAGTGCTGTCCGCCGTGCTCGAGGCGAGCGGGCGACCGATCTTCGAAGGTTATGGCCTGACCGAGACCGCGCCGGTGCTGACGACGACACTGTGCAGTCCGGTGGCCAAGGCGGGCAGCGTCGGGCGGCCACTCCCGGGGGTCTCGGTGATGATCCTCGAAGAGGTTGACGGAGATGACGAGGAGACCGACGCGCACGATCCCGGAGAGCTGGTGGTGAAAGGGGACAACCTGTTCTCCGGGTACTGGCCGGACGGTACCGGCGGTCCGAACCCTCAGGGCTGGTTCCGCACCGGCGACATCGCCTACGCCGACGCCGACGGCGACCTCTTCCTCGTCGATCGCACCAAGGAGCTCATCCTCGTCAGCGGTTTCAACGTCTATCCGCGTGAGGTCGAGGACGTCCTCGCCGACCACTACGCCGTGAGCGACGTTGCCGTCATCGGTATCCCGCATCCCTACACCGGCGAGACCGTGAAGGCCCTGGTCGTCTTGCGGGAGGGGGCAACGATCACCCCCGACGCACTGATCGATCACGCGGCCGCTCGCCTCGCTCGATTCAAATGTCCAACCGTCGTCGAGTTCGTCGACTGGCTGCCGCACTCGCTGACCGGCAAGGTCGCCAAAGGTCGTTTGCGCGAGCCTGCGGACGCAGACGAGCCGGCGTCGTCACCGCCGCGCTCGCCCACCGATGACTGACGCCGTTCGGGTCGAGGTGATCGTGAGCCCGGACTGTCATCTGTGCGAGGACGCCTGCTCGGTCGTGGCCGAGGTGTGCACCGATCTCGGCGTCGGCTGGGTGAGGACATCGATCGCCGACCTTGATCCGGACACTCAGGTTAAGTGGCGGGAGTACACCCCCGTCATCGTCGTGGACGGCGCCGTACACGACGTGTTCCGGGTCACGCCCGACCGCCTCCGCGCCGCCCTCACCTGATTGCCCAACTGTCAGTTGCCGGGCATTTTGCGCGCGAAAACGCCCGATTACTGACAGTTTGGCGATCAGGAGGCGGACTCGGCTTGGGCGAGCCACTCGCGCTGGGTCACGAGGCTCTCGCGGGTTTGTTCTGCCAAACCCGTGTCACCGGCCGCTTCGGCGCGGGCGAGCCTGGCCTCGAGCTTGCCGACCGACTCGCGGAGCCGGATGACCAGCGGTGACTCGGCGACCTCGACCGTTCGCCCGGCCGCGCTCGCTTCCCGGATCTTTGCCTCGACCGCAGCGAGTTGGTCTTCGACCTCGTTCTTCGACTCACGGGGGACATGACCGATCTTCTCCCACCGGTCGTGGATCGAGCGCAGCCGCTTGCGTGCCCCGTCGCGGTCGGCGCTCGCGTCGATCGTCTCCGCTTCCGCGATCAGCGCTCGCTTGGCGTCGAGGTTCGACTTCTGCTCGGCGTCGCGCGCGGCGAACGCCTCGGACCGATGCGCAAAGAACGTGTCCTGAGCCGTCTTGAACCGGGTCCACAGCTCTTCGTCCTTCTCGCGGCTCGCCCGCCCGGCTGCCTTCCATTCGGCCATGAGGTCGCGATACCGCCGGGCGGTCGTGGTCCAGTCGGTCGACTCCGCCAGCTTCTCGGCCTCGACCGCGAGCTTCTGCTTGTGTTCGGCCACCACGGCGCGCGAGGCCTCGACCTCCGCGAAGTGCGTGCCTCGCCGTTGCCGGAACTTCCGCTCGTACTTCGCCAGCCGCCGGCGCTGCACCTCGCGGGTCTTGTGGTCGACGCCGGAGATGGCGGCGAGTTCCTTCGCCAGCTCCCGGAATCGCTCCCCGGTCGCCTTCCAGCTCTCGCTCGCCGCGAGCGTCTCGCCCTCGTCGACGATTTCCTGCATCCGGTTCGTCGCGGCCTGCGCGGCGGCGGCCTTCTCGGCCCGTTTGGCAAGCTTCCGTTCCTCGACAGTGCGCAGGACGGCGTCCAGCCGGCTGGCTAGTCCGTCAAGGTCGCCCATCGCGGCGGCCGAGGGGACGACTTCGCGTAACTTGCGCGCGGCCTCACCGACCGCGCTGGGGTTGCCCAACCCGGAGGTCGCTCGCTTCTCCAGCAGGGCGACCTCGGCCTGCAGGTCGTCGTAGCGGCGGACGTAGAACGCGAGGCCGTCCTCGACCGAACCGGCGTGCCAGGAGCCGATCACTCGCTCGCCGTCGGCGGTTCGCAGATAGACGGTTCCGTCGTCGTCGATGCGACCCCACTCGCTGCTCATCGCCACGAATCCTCACATGGGCGGGGTCCGGACGGTAGCGCGCGGCTCGGGAGGGCCGGTTCACAAGCGCACTACCGTTTTGTGCACGACTTCACAAGCACGTTACAGTCGGGTTGCCGTCGCCGGCGCGAACCGAAGGTGGACATCTCGGGATCGTGGGGTGAACGCGGACGGGAGCCCGGGCGGATTCGGGCGGTCGGGGGACCGGACGGACCGGCGGGCCGCAGGCAGATGGACCCGGATGAACGTATGAAGGCGAGGGAGCCGGCATGACCCTGACCGGTCGGGTCTCGACGCCTTCCGGCGACCGGGGCCTGGAGCCCCGCGGGGGGCGTAAGGCGGGCCTGTCCGATGCCACCGTCGCCCGCCTGCCGGTCTACCTGCGGGTGCTGAGTTCGCTGGGCGAGTCCGGCGTGTCGACGGTCTCCTCAGAGGTTCTCGCCGCAGCGGCTGGGGTCGGCCCTGCGAAGCTCCGCAAGGACCTGTCCCAGCTTGGCTCCTATGGGACCCGCGGCGTCGGGTACGACGTGGAGTTCCTCATCTACCAGATCTCCCGGGCACTCGGCCTCACCCAGCACTACAGCGTGGTCATCGTCGGGGTCGGCAATCTTGGTGAGGCCCTCGCGGGGTACGCCGGCTTCGGCACGCGTGGGTTTCGGGTCGTCGGGCTCGTCGACGCAGATCATGCTCGGGTCGGTGCCACGATCGCGGGCGTCGAGGTCCGTCACATCGATGACCTCGAGGTCATCCTGCGCGAACAACAGGTCTCGATCGGCGTCATCGCAACTCCCGCGTCGGCCGCTCAGGACGTCTGTGACCGCCTCGTTCGCGCGGGTGTGACCAGCGTGTTGAACTTCGCTCCGGTCGTCCTGTCGGTGCCGGAAGGTGTCGACGTCCGCAAGGTCGACCTGTCGATCGAGTTGCAGATTCTCGCCTTCCACGAACAGCGCAAGTCCCTGGTCGGGCAGGCGGCACCATGAGCCTGCTCGCCATCGGGCTGTCGCATCGCTCGGCGTCGGTCGAGTTGCTCGAGCAGGTCACGCTCGACCGGCCGGCGATCGTCAAGCTGCTGGGCGATCTGGTCACGAACGCCCACGTCGACGAAGCGCTCCTCCTCGCGACCTGCAACCGGATCGAGGTTCACGCCGAGGTCAGCAAGTTCCACGGCGGGGTGCAGGAGATCAGCGAGGCGCTGGCGGACCACACCGGCGTGGACCTCGAGACGCTGACCGAGCACCTATACGTGCACTACGAGGACCGAGCCGTCCAGCATCTGTTCGAGGTGGCCGCAGGCCTGGACTCGATGGTTGTCGGTGAGCAGCAGATCCTGGGCCAGCTGCGATCCGCGGTCAACACCGCTCGCGCCGAGCGCACCCTGGGCCGGGCGCTCGGCACCGTGGCAGACAACGCGTTGCGGGTCGGCAAGCGCGCTCACACCGAGACCGACATCGATCGGGCCGGGCGCTCGCTCGTTTCGGTCGGCGTCACCATGGCCGAGCAGGCCCTGGGCGCGCTTGCCGATCGGCGGGGGGTCGTCCTCGGCGCCGGTGCAATGAGTTCCCTTGCCGCCACGGAGCTCGCTTCTCGCGGCGTCATCGACCTCACGATCGTCAACCGCACGCCGGCTCACGGTGAGCGGCTCGCGGCGTCGGTGGGCGGGCGGGCGCGCACGATGGCCGATCTCGGGGACACGCTGCGGGACGCGGACATCGTCGTGTCGTGTACCGGGGCGGTGGGCACGGTGGTCAGCGCCGACGCACTGGTGGCGGCCGGCGGTCGGCCCATCTTCGTCCTCGATCTTGCCTTGCCCCGCGACGTCGACCCGGCGGCCGGCGCCCTGCCCGGCGTCACCGTCGTCGACCTGTCCACCATGGGCGAGATCCTCGAAGGCGCTGCGATCGAGGCGGACGTCGAGGCCGTTCGGCGGATCGTCACCGACGAGGTCGGTGATTTCCTCGCGAAACAGCGGGCCGAGCGGGTCGCGCCGACGGTTGTCGCGCTGCGCGAGCGTGCCCAGCAAGTGGTCGACAGCGAGGTGTCGCGCTTCGTGGGCCGGGTCCCCGCCGCCGACGAGGACATGATCCGCGAGGTGCGGGTGACGGTCGAGCGGGTGGTCGACAAGCTTCTGCATGCGCCGACCGTGCGAGTGAAGGAGCTCGCGGGGGCTCCCGGCGGCGACTCCTACGCCGAGGCCCTGCGCGAGCTGTTCGCCCTCGACCCATCGGCCACCACCGCCGTCGCGCGCGCCGTCGTGGTCGTCGAAGAAACCGAGGAGTCGCAGTCATGACCGCGGTCGCGCTGGGCACGCTGCGGATCGGCACCCGCCGCTCCCCGCTCGCCCTCGCCCAGGCCGGGCAGGTCGCCGATGTGTTGCGCGGCGCCGGGTACGACGTCGAACTGGTCGAGGTGGTCACCGACGGTGACCGCTCGCCCGAGGCGCTGACGTCGCTGGGCGGCGTTGGGGTCTTCGTCACGGAGTTGCGTCGGCGCCTGCTCGACGGCACGGTCGAGGTTGCCGTGCACTCGTTGAAGGATCTGCCGACCGAAACCCTGGCCGGGGTTGCATTGGCCGCCGTACCGCACCGCGCCGACCCGCGCGATGCGCTGGTGAGCGGCCGCGGTCAGCTCCTGGCCGAACTCGACCCGGGCACTTCGGTCGGCACCGGATCACCCCGCCGTGCTGCGCAGCTACGTGCTCTCGGGCTCGGTCTCGAGGTGGTTCCGATTCGGGGCAACGTCGATTCACGGTTGCGCCAGGTCGCCGACGGTGCGCTTGGCGCGGTCGTCGTCGCGGCCGCCGGGTTGCAGCGTCTGGGTCGTGTGCACGAGGCGACCGAGATTCTCGATCCCGGCCAGATGCTCCCGGCACCCGGTCAGGGCGCGTTGGCGGTGGAGTGCCGCGAGGCCGACTCGCAGGTACGTGCGGCGCTCGCGGCCGCGCTCGACCACCCCGCGAGCCGGGCCGCCGTAGATGCCGAGCGGGCACTCCTTGCGACCCTCGAAGCGGGATGCAGCGCACCGGTGGGGGCGCTCGCCGACGTCGCGACCGGTGACGACGGCGAGGAGATCTACCTGCGCGCCGTCGTCGCGACCGTCGACGGCGAGATGTCGCTGAGGCTGTCCGCCACCGGACGCCCGGGAGAAGCGAACGAGGTCGGTCGCAGGCTTGCCGAAGACCTGCTCGCGGCCGGAGCCGCGGACCTGATGCCAGCACCACCGAAGTCCTTCGGCGACTCACCACCAGGCAAGACCACGATCGGAGACCGCACGTGACCACCACCAGGACCAAGACCCGCCCAGGAACCGTCACTTTTGTCGGGGGTGGCCCGGGCGACCCCGGCCTGTTGACGCTGCGCGCGGTCGAGGCGCTCGCCACTGCGGATGTGGTCGCGCTGTCCCGTCCCAGCCTGGATGCAGTGCTGGCTCATTGCTCGGCAGAGGTCGACGTGATCGACACCTCGTGCGAGGACGCCGGTGCCGGCAAACAGATCGTGGCCGCGGCGAAGGCCGGCCGGGCGGTCGTTCGGGTGTTCGCCGGCGACCCCACCGTCCTGTGCGCCTTCGCCGAGGAGGCGGAGGCGTGCGCCAAGGCGAAGATCGCCTTCGAGCTGGTTCCCGGGATCAGTGCCGCGATCGCCGTGCCGGCCTACGCCGGGATACCGGTCACCGACAAGCGGACCCGCAACGTGCACATCGTCGACGTGTCCCCGCACGGTCCGGAGCCGGATTGGGCCGCCGCGAGCGAACCGCACCAGACCCTCGTGTTGCTCGATTGCGGCGGCTCGGTCGGCAAGGCGGCGGCGGCGCTCGTCGAGCATGGCCGCCGCGGCGATACGCCGATCGCCGTCACGTCGGACGGGACGACGAGGGGTCAGCGCACGATCGTGTCCACCCTCGACACCGTCGAGCGGGACGCGGCGTCGATGGACGGTCAGGTCACCGCCGTGGTCGGCGAGGTCGTGAAGCTGCGCGAGAAGCTGTCGTGGTGGGAAAGCCGCCCGCTGTTCGGCTGGAAGGTGCTCGTTCCCCGGACCAAGGAGCAGGCCGCCGCGCTGTCCGGCCAACTCGTCTCCTACGGCGCGATCCCGGTCGGGGTGCCGACGATCGCGGTGGAGCCGCCGCGCACGCCGCAGGCAGTCGACCGCGCAATTCGTGGGCTGGTCAGCGGCCGCTACGCCTGGTTGGCGCTGACCTCGGTCAACGCGGTCAAGGCGATCCGGGAGAAGATCGAGGAGCTCGGCCTGGACGCGCGAGCGCTGGCCGGGGTGAAGGTGGCCTGCGTCGGTGAGCAGACGGCCGCGGCGATGCAGGAGTGGGGCATCCGCAGCGACCTGGTGCCGAGCGGCGAGCAGTCCAGCGAGGGCTTGCTCGCGGACTGGCCCGACTTCGAGCAGGGTTACGACGCGCTCGACCGCGTGCTTCTCCCGCGCGCCGACATCGCCACCGAAACCCTCGCCGCCGGTCTCGTGGAGCGGGGTTGGCAGGTCGACGACGTCACGGCGTACCGCACGGTCCGGGCGGCTCCGCCGCCCGCCGAGACCCGCGAGGCGATCAAGACCGGAGGCTTCGACGCGGTCCTGTTCACCTCGTCCTCGACGGTGCGCAACTTGGTCGGGATCGCGGGCAAGCCGCACGCCTCGAGCATCATCGCTGTGATCGGTCCCCAGACCGCGAAGACTGCCCAGGAGCTCGGACTGCGGGTTGACGTGATGGCCGAGGTCGCCTCGGCGAGTTCGCTCGCGGAGGGACTGGCGGGCTTCGGCCGGCAGCGGCGCGAGTCCGGCGAGATCCACCCTCCCGGCAAGGCCAACAAGGCCAAAGCGGTCGCCCGCGCCAAGCGCAAGTAGCGGACCGGCTGATGACCACCTCCGACGGCTTTCCGGTCTCGCGGCCGCGCCGGCTGCGTCGCACCGCGGCGATGCGGCGGCTCGTCGCGCAGGTCGCATTGTCCCCGTCGGACCTCGTGCTGCCGTTGTTCGTCAAGGAGGGCGTGGACGCCCCGGTGCCGATCGATTCGATGCCCGGCGTCGTCCAGCATTCCCGCGACTCGGTGCGAAAGGCCGCCCTGGAGGCGGCGCAGGCCGGAGTGGGCGGGTTGATGATCTTCGGCGTACCCGCGGTGAAGGATGCACGCGGTAGTGGCGCGGACGATCCGGACGGGATCGTGGCCCACGTGCTCACCGATCTCGTGGAGGAGGTCGGCGATGCCGTCGTGCTGATGAGTGACCTGTGCCTCGACGAGTACACCGACCATGGCCACTGCGGGCTGCTGACTCCGGACGGCGATGTCGATAACGACCGAACCCTCGAGCGGTACGCGTCGATCGCGGTTGCGCAGGCGAGCGCGGGAGTGCACGTCGTCGGCCCGAGCGGGATGATGGACGGGCAGGTCGGCGCCATCCGCGCGGCTCTGGACTCGGCCGGCTTCCCCGAAGTTGCGATCATGGCCTACTCGGCGAAGTACGCCTCGGCGATGTACGGACCGTTCCGGGACGCGGCCGAGTGCGCGCCGACGTTCGGCGACCGGTCCTCCTACCAGCAGGATCCGGCCCGCTCCTCGGATGAGGCCGTCCGCGAGGCGTTGCTCGACGTCGCCGAAGGTGCCGACATCGTCATGGTCAAACCCGCGCTCGGCTATCTCGACGTGGTCCGCCGGGTGGCGGATGCCGTCGCGGTGCCGGTCGCGGCCTACAACGTCTCCGGCGAGTACTCGATGATCGAAGCCGCCGCGGCGAACGGCTGGATCGATCGCGACCGGGCGATCGAGGAGCTGCTCTGCTCGATCCGGCGGGCCGGGGCCGGGATCGTCCTCACCTACTGGGCGACCGAGGTCGCGAACCGGATCGCGGGGTGAGCACGCCGGACGCCCCCGCCTCCGCCGCGTGGTTCGCGCGGGCGCAGGCGGTCACGCCGGGGGGCGTGAACTCCCCCGTCCGCGCCTTCCGCGCGGTTGGTGGTGTGCCGAGGTTCATGGTGCGTGGCGCGGGCCCTTTCCTGTACGACGCCGACGGGCGCGAGTACGTCGATCTGGTCTGCTCGTGGGGGCCGACGATCCTCGGGCACGCCCATCCGGCGGTGGTCGAGGCGGTGCAGCGCGCGGCGGCCTCGGGACTGTCCTTCGGGACGCCGTCGCCGGGCGAGGTCGAGCTCGCCGAGCTGATTGTCGACCGAGTCCCGGCGCTGGACTCCCTCCGGTTGGTGAACTCCGGCACCGAGGCGACGATGAGCGCGGTGCGGCTGGCCCGCGGGGTGACCGGCCGTGCGAAGGTCGTCAAGTTCGTCGGCTGCTACCACGGTCACGTCGACGCTTTGCTGGCCAGTTCGGGGAGCGGCGTCGCGACCTTCGGCCTGCCGGACTCGCCCGGCGTCACCGGCGCCAGCGCCCGGGACACGATCGTCGTGCCCTACAACGACGTCCCGGCGGTCGAAGCGGCCTTCGCCGAGTTCGGCGATCAGATCGCCTGCGTCATCACCGAGGCGGCCGCGGCCAACATGGGCGTCGTACCCCCTGCGCCGGGCTTCAACGCGCGGCTGCGCGAGCTGACCACCGCCAATGGCGCGTTGCTGATCCTTGACGAGGTCATGACCGGGTTTCGGGTCAGCCGATCCGGCTGGTGGGGAGTTGAGGGGGTAACGCCGGACCTGTTCACCTTCGGCAAGGTGATGAGCGGCGGGCTGCCGGCCGCCGCCTTCGGGGGCCGCTCGGACGTGATGAGCGCGCTCGCGCCGAGCGGACCGGTCTACCAGGCCGGCACCCTGTCCGGGAACCCGGTCGCCGTCGCGGCCGGTTTCGCCCAGCTCAGCCACTGCACCGACGTGGTCTACCGAGCGGTCGACCACGCCGCTGCGGCGACCGCCCGATT
Source organism: Mycobacteriales bacterium (assembly GCA_035501255.1). Taxonomy (GTDB): domain Bacteria; phylum Actinomycetota; class Actinomycetes; order JAFAQI01; family JAFAQI01; genus JAFAZI01. Next base: position 21,698 of record DATJWM010000140.1, read on the forward strand.
GGTCGCCGACGCGTTGACCGACGCCGGCGTCGAGCATCGCGTCAACGTGGCCGGGAACCTGTTCTCGGTGTTCTTCACCGCCGGCGAGGTGACCGACTTCGGATCGGCACGGCGCACGTCGGTGCCCCGATACGCCGCCTTCTTCCACGCCATGCTCGATCGCGGGGTCTACCTGCCACCGTCGGCGTTCGAGGCGTGGTTCGTCGGTGCCTGCCACGACCAGGCGGTGCTCGACCGGATCGCGGATGCTGTCCCGGACGCGGCGCGGGCGGCTGCGGCGGTGCCGGTTGAGGCGGTGCCGGCGTGACCCACACCGTCATCCACCTGGTGCGCCACGGTGAGGTGGACAACCCCGCCGGCGTGCTCTACGGGCGGCTGCCCGGGTTCGTCCTGTCCGCGGCCGGCGAAGCGATGGCCATCCAGGCCGCGGAGGCCTTGGACGGTCGTGATGTCACCGTCGTACGGTCCTCGCCGCTTGAGCGGGCCGTGCAAACCGTGGCGCCGATCGGCTCGGCGTTCGGGGTGACGCCGACCACCGATGATCGACTGATCGAGAGCGAGAACTTCTTCGAGGGCAAGACCTTCGGGGTCGGTGACGGTTCGCTGCGCAACCCGTCGGTGTGGCGACACCTCTGGAATCCGTTCCGGCCGTCGTGGGGTGAGCCCTACGCAGCCGTCGCCGACCGGGTGCTCGCTGCGATCGCCGACGCCCGGTCGGCCGCGCGTGGGCACGAGGCCGTGCTGGTGAGCCACCAACTCCCGATCGAGATTGCCCGTCGCAAGGCCGAGGGCGCTCACCTGTGGCACCGTCCCGATCGGCGGCGGTGTGCCCTCGCCTCGATCACCTCGTTCGTCTACGACGATGACCGGCTCGCCCGGATCGACTATCGGGAGCCGGCCGGTGCTGCCGGACGCAAGCAGGTGGGTGGCGCGTGATGCCGAACGTCCGGCGCCGTTCGGGGTGCGCGACAATGACCCGCGGGGCGAGTTCTCGATGAGGGTTTTCCATGGCTAGGAAACCGTGGCCGTCGGTGGCGCTGCTCGCGCTCGCCTTGGCCGCGACCGGCTGTGCGGGCAAGGGCAACACCGGGACGTCGGTCGATGGATCGGTGACCGGTGACCGCGGGGGACCGTCGATCACCTACTTCTCCGCTGACCACCGCAGCACCGCCGGCGATGTGCGCGGCACCACCCTTTCGGGTGCCCCACTGGCCCTCTCGGACTATCGCGGGAAGTACGTCGTCGTGAACTACTGGTCCGCGACCTGCGGGCCCTGCCACGCCGAACAGCCCGGATTCGAGCAGGCCGCGAAGGACTTCGCCGCCAAAGGCGTCCGGTTCGTCGGGATCGACGAGGACGACAACCTGGCCTCGGCGCGAACGTATGCCCGCCACTACCGGATGACCTACCCGACCCTGATGGATCAGAGCAGGTCCTTCCTGCTGGACTTTCCGGGCGCGGTGCCCTCGGTCACGCCCTACACCATCGTGATCGACCCGTCCGGTGGGATCGCCGCGGCGAGTGCCAACACCCTCGACTACACCCACTTGATCGGTCTGCTCCACCACGTCATGTCCGAGCCGACATGAGCAGTGCCGTCGTCGTCGCGAGTGCCGCGACCTCCTTTCAGCACGCGGCCGGCGGTTCGCTCCTCCTGGCGATCCCGGTCGCGGCGCTCGCGGGGTTGGTTTCCTTCCTGTCGCCGTGCGTGCTCCCGCTGGTTCCGGCGTACCTGTCGTATGTGACCGGACTGTCGGCGGCCGACCTCGCCGCCGAGCACCCGACGGTCAGTGACGGGCCTGGTGCCGCCGTCGCGCACGACGCGCTGGCGGCGGCGGACGGCGGCGGACGGCGACGGTGGAGCCGGGTGCTCGTCGGTTCGGTGCTGTTCGTCGCCGGCTTCTCGGCGGTCTTCGTGATGTTCGGCGCCTTCTTCGGCTACGCCGGCGCGCACCTCGACCAACATGCCGTGCTGATCGAGCGGATCGCCGGAGTGATCGCGATCGTCATGGGGGTCGCGTTCATGGGCTGGCTGCCCGGGTTTCAGCGGGAGTGGCGCTACCAGCGTCTTCCGGCGCTGGGGCTCGCCGGGGCGCCGTTGCTCGGGATCGCCTTCGGGGTCGGGTGGACGCCGTGCACCGGTCCGACGTTGGGCGTGGTGCTCGGGTTGGCGGCCGACCCGAGCAGCACGGGAACAGCGGCGCGCGGCGCCCTGCTCACGGTCGCCTACTGCGCGGGTCTGGGCATCCCGTTCATTCTCGCCGGGCTCGGATTCCGGCGCGCTCTCGGTGCCTTCGCCGTCGTGAAGCGGCACTACGCGCTCGTGGTGCGCGGCGGCGCAGTGTTGCTGATCGCGGTCGGTCTGCTGCTCGTGACGGGTGAGTGGAACACCCTGTCGATCGACCTGCGCAACGCCCTTCCGTCCTACACCTCCCCGGTCTAGGGCCATGACCGACACGATCGTCGACGACGCGCGCACGACCGCGCTGTCCACCCAGCCGGAGGCTCCCAAGCCGGCCGCGCGCGGACTGTGGGGGCAGCTCAAGCGCGGGTGGGCAGTGCTGACCAGCATGCGCACCGCGCTGCTGTTGTTGGCGTTGCTTGCCCTCGCCGCGATCCCGGGAACCGTGATCCCGCAGCGCGGCCTTGACCCGATCAAGGTCGACAACTTCCTCGCGGCCCATCCGCACCTCGGCCCGATCATGGACCGGCTCTCGCTGTTCGACGTCTTCGCCGCCCCGTGGTTCGCCGCGATCTACCTGTTGCTGTTCGTGTCCGTCGTCGGCTGCCTCGTCCCGAGGATCCGGCTGCACGCCCGGGCGCTGCTCCGCCGACCCCCGAACGCCCCTCGCCGCTTGCTGCGGCTTCCGGCGTCGACGCAGTGGCGGACCGAAGAGTCGGCCGAAGCGATCGGTGAACGGGTGCACGCGCTGCTACGCCGGGGGCACTGGCGCGTTGACACCAGGGTCGAGGACGACGGCGCCGTCACGGTCTGCGCGGAGAAGGGCTACCTGCGCGAGACCGGCAATCTGATCTTTCACCTGGCCCTCGTGCTGTTGCTGGCCGGGATCGCGCTCACCGGGCTCTACGGATTCAAGGGCACAACGCTCGTCCAAGAAGGTCAGGGGTTCGCGAACGCGCGTGAGGCCTACAACATCTTCAATCCGTCGAGGCTGTTCTCCGACGCCAACCTGCCGCCGTTCTGGTTCACGCTCAACCGGTTCTCGGCGACCTATGCGGCAAGCGGTCAGCCGCTGACCTTCGACGCGATGGTGCACTACAAGAGCTCGCCGACTGCGGCGGCACAGCCCTACGACATTCGGGTGAACCACCCCCTGAACGTCGACGGTTCCAAGGTGTTCCTGGTCGGTCACGGCTACTCCCTGAATCTGTCGGTGACGAACGCGGCCGGTCGGACGGTGTACGACGGCCTCGTCCCGTTCCTTCCCGACAACCAGGGGTCGGGCGGGCACGGGGTGTTGCGGATCCCCGACCTGCGGCCCGGCCAGCTCGCCTTCACCGGGTCGTTCTTCCCCACCTTCGCCGCGAACGCGGTAGGCGGTGCGACGTCGCTTTCCCCGGCGCTGCGCAATCCGGTGGTGCTGCTTGCGGCGTACCGCGGCGACCTCGGTCTCAACCGGGGAATTCCGGAGCCGGACTACTCCCTTGACATCAGCCACCTCACGCAGGTCGGCGCAGTTCGGGCGCTCGCACCGGGCCAGCACTGGACGCTGCCCAATGGCGCGACCGTCAGGTTCAAGGGCGTGAAGACGTGGGCGACCTTCGAGGTGGCGCATCAGCCGGGCAAGCGAACGGTGCTGGTGGCGGCGATCCTCATTGTCGCCGGGCTTCTCGTGTCGCTGCGGGTCCGCCGCCGACGGTTTTGGGTACGGGCCATCCCGGCGGCGGACGGTGCGGGTGATCGGCGTACCGTAGTCACCGCGGCTGGGCTCGCCCGCAGTGATGGGGGCGGGTTCCACGAGGAGTTGGACGGCCTCGTCCGCCGGATCGGCCGGCCGCAGCAGGACCCGCAGCACCCGGCCGACGTCGAGTCGGATCGTTCCGGCTCCGAGAGGGAGTGACGTGGCAGCCAACCTGCACCTCGCGCATGTCTCCGACGTGCTGCTGGTGTGGGCGGTCTTCTGTTACGCGATCGCCATGCTCGGCTACGCCGCCGAGTTCGCGGCCACCCGTCGGGCGCAGGCGGTCGCGGCCGTGCCGGGGGAGTCCGGAGCCAGCGTCGATATCTCCGCGACCGCCAGCGGGCGCCGCGCCCGCCGCTTCGGCGCGATGGCCGTCGGTCTCACGATCGTCGGCTGGTGCTGTCACCTCGCGACGGTCACGACCCGAGGACTCGCCGTCCACCGAGTGCCGTGGGGAAACATGTACGAGTTCTCGTGCATGGTGACCCTCGTCGCGGTCACGGTCTATCTCCTCCTGTTGATGGGACAGCCGCTGCGCAAGCTCGCGGCCACCGCGACCCGGCGCGAGTCGGCCGCGGCGATGAGCTGGCGGTCGAAGGAGTCGGTGCGCTGTCTCGGCGCGTTCATCATGGCGCCGGTCGTGCTGTATCTCGGGCTCGCCGGCACCGTTCTCTACGCCGCGCCCGGGCCGCTTCAGCCGGCGCTCGACTCGTACTGGATCAAGATCCACGTGGTGGCGGCCATCGCGGCGACCGGCTCGTTCCTCGTCTCGGGCGTCGTGACGATCCTCTACCTGCTCAAGGAGCGCTGGGAGCGCCGGCAGCCGCCGCTGCGCGCCCTTCTCACCGGCTTCCTGCGGAGCGGTCTGCGCCGGCCGCGACTCAGCCTCGGCCCGGGAACCGCGGCGGTCGCGGAGATGAACGCCCAGCGCAGCGGACTGATGCAGTCGCTGCCGTCATCGCAGGCCCTCGACCGGCTCGCCTACCGGATCATCACCTTCGCGTTTCCGATCTGGACGTTCGCGATCTTCGCGGGTGCGATCTGGGCCGAGCAGGCCTGGGGACGGTACTGGGGATGGGACCCGAAGGAGACCTGGTCGTTCATCACCTGGCTGGGATATGCGGCGTACCTGCATGCGCGGGCGACGGCCGGCTGGCGGGGTCGTCGCGCGGCCGTGCTGTCGCTGCTGGCGTTCGCCGCGCTCATGGTCGACTACTACGTGGTCAACACGGTGATCACCGGGTTGCACAGCTACGCAGGCCTCTCCTAGGCCTCTCCATAACGGCGTGACGCCGTTTCGCTCTGGCCGGTACGGCGTGACGCCGTTTTTACACCGCGGAGCGGGAGGTGTCCTGGCGAAGCAGGTCGCGGATCTCCGACTCGCGGAATCGGCGGTGACCGCCGGGCGTGCGGATGCTGTTGATCCTGCCGGCCGCCGCCCAGCGCGTGACCGTCTTGGGGTCGACGCGGAACAGGCTCGCCACTTCCCCTGGGGTCAGCAGTCGATCCCTGGCCTCGACCACGATCAAACCCCCTCATGAGCGCCGACACCATGCCAGCGCTACCAGTGTCGCCTCACCACCGCCGTGTTGTCATGCGAACCGCAAAAGCCCCCGCATCGCAGGACACGTCCTCTCGACGTAGGCTTGCGTGCATGCCCGATCCCGGACCGAACGAGCAGCCGACGGTTCGCGGTCCACGCGGTGGTCGCGCGTTCGCGACCTACAACGTGCTGCGTGCGCTCCTCCTCGTGCTCGCGCTCGGCATCGGGTGGCTCGCCGGGTTGCGCGGCCTGATCCTGATCGTCGCGGGCCTCGCGGTGTCGGGGATCGTGAGCCTGTTCCTGCTGAAACGTCAGGCGATCGCGATGGGTGAGGCGGTCGAGCACACCATCGCCCGCAGTCGGGAGCGGCTCGCCGCTCGCAGCGCGTCCGAGGATGCCACCGCGGACGAGATCCACGCGCGAGCGCGCGCGGTCGACCAGGCATCGACCACTCACCTCACCCACTGAACCGCCGGTGACCCGCGCCCATCTCGATCGGCAGCCGCGTGAGGTTGCCGCGATGTTCGACGCGGTCGCCCAGCGCTACGACCGGATGAACGCGGTCATGACTTTGGGCCAGGAGCGGCGCTGGCGGGCGGTCGTCGCCCGCGAGCTCGCGGTGGGGCCGGGAGAGCGCGTGCTCGACCTTGCCGCCGGCACCGGAGCGAGTTCGGTCGCGATCGAGTCGAGTGGAGCGAGGGTTGTCGCCTGTGACTTTTCCCAGGGCATGCTCGGGGTCGGACGGACGCGACATCCCGGCCTGCAGATGGTGGCGGGGGACGCGCTCAGGTTGCCCTTCCGCGACGCCTCCTTCGATGCCGTGACGATCTCCTTCGGTCTGCGGAACGTGGCGGCCATCGACGCCGCCCTCGGCGAGCTGGCCCGGGTGACCCGGCCGGGGGGGCGGCTCGTGGTCCTTGAGACGAGCGCTCCCCAGCGCGAGCCGATGCGCACCGTCCACCTGACCTACGTCAGCCAGGTCCTTCCCCGTCTGGCCAAGGTCGTCGCCAGCAACGACGAGGCTTACCGCTACCTCGCCGAGTCGGTCGGGCAGTGGCCCGGCCCGACCGAGCTCGCTCACCGAATCGGCGCGTGCGGGTGGTCGCGGGTCACCTGGCAACAGATGCTGTTCGGCGCGGTGGCGATGCACCGGGCAGTGCGCGCAGGCACCTGATTGCCGCTGCCCGGGTGGCGATAGGATCGGGCAGCGTTTCATGTGAAGGCTTTCACGAGCAGGAGACCATGACCCACGGGCCGAACTACGACGCCGACGTGGTGATCGTCGGTGCCGGACCTGGGGGGTCGACGACGGCGTACTGGCTGGCCCAGGCCGGCCTCGAGGTCGTCGTCGCCGAAAAGGCACAGTTCCCGCGCGAGAAGGTCTGCGGGGACGGCCTGACGCCGCGCGCGGTCAAGCAGCTCGTCGCGATGGGGATCGACACCAGCCGCGAGAACGGCTGGATCGCGAACCACGGTCTGCGGATCATCGGCGGCGGGATGCGTCTCGAGGTCCCCTGGCCGGATCTCGCGAGCTTCCCGTCCTACGGCCTGGTCCGCGCTCGCCAGGACTTCGACGAGATCCTGGCGCGTACGGCGCAGAAGGCGGGCGCCCGGATCCGGGAGCTGACGACCGTGACCGATCCGATCCGCGACGAGCGCTGCGGGCGGGTCGTCGGTGTCCGGACCAAAGAGGGCGAGAGTCTGCGGGCGCC
>DATJWM010000141.1:0-9437 GCA_035501255.1 Mycobacteriales bacterium
TTACGACTACGTCGACCACCTGATCGGTGAGCTACCCCGAAAGAACATCGACACCGGGATGGGTGTCGAGCGGATGGCGGCTCTGCTTCAGGGCGTGGACAACGTGTTCGAGACCGACCTGCTCCGCCCGCTGCTCGACGCCGGGACGAGGTTGTCCGGCGTCGACTACGGTGCGGCCGAGGACACCGACGTTCGGCTGCGGGTGGTGGCCGATCACGCGCGCACGTCGACGATGCTGATCGCGGACGGCGTCGTGCCCGGCAACGAGGGCCGCGGTTACGTGCTGCGCCGGATGATCCGTCGTACGGTGCGCACGCTGCGCCTGCTCGGGGTCGACCAGCCGGCGATGGGCGAGCTCGTCGCTCTCGCGTGCGAGATCATGACGCCGTCCTTCCCCGCGATGGCCGAAGGCGCGGCGCGGGTCGAGGCCGTCGCCGCACAGGAAGAAGAAGCGTTCCTGTCCACCCTGCGTACCGGGTCGACGCTGTTCGACCGGATCTCCGGCGACCTGCGCAGCGAGGGGTCGACGACGGTACCCGGTGAGCAGGCGTTCCTGCTGCACGACACCTACGGCTTCCCGATCGATCTGACCCTCGAGATGGCCCGCGAGCAGGGTCTCGCCGTGGACGAGGCGGGCTTCCGGCGCCTGATGGAGGAACAGCGGCAGCGGGCCAAGCGCGACACCGCAGAGCGCAAGAGCGCGCGGACCGACGCAGCGGCGTACCGCTCGTTGCTCGAAAGCGGCGGCCAGTCAACGTTCACCGGGTACACCGAGGTTGAGGCGGAAGGCACCCTCAAAGGTCTGCTCGTCGACGGCGAGCGAGCGGACTCGGCCCATGAGGGCATGGACGTTGAGATCGCGCTCGACCGCACACCGTTCTACGCCGAGGCCGGCGGGCAGCTCGCCGACCATGGCCGGATCACACTGGCGAACGGTGCGGTGGTCGAGATCTACGACGCCCAGCGACCGCTGTCGGACCTCATCGTCCATCGCGGCAAGGTCCTGACCGGGGATGTCCGTGTCGGTGACGCCGTGCACAGCAACGTCGACGTCGAACGACGCAAGGCGGTGTCACGGGCGCATACCGCCACCCATCTCGTCCACGAGGCGATCCGACGGGCCCTGGGCGAGAACGCCACGCAAGCGGGTTCGCAGAACGACGCCGGCCGCTTCCGGTTCGACTTCGCCTCGCCCGCGGCCGTACCGGACAGCGTGCTCGCCGACGTCGAGGCCGAGGTGAACGACATCCTGCTGGCGGACCTCGCCGTGCGTGCTTTCGTCACCACCCAGGACGAGGCCCGCAAGATCGGTGCGCTCGCCTTGTTCGGGGAGAAGTACGGCGAGGCCGTTCGGGTGGTTGAGGTGGGGGAGTACGCCCGCGAACTCTGTGGCGGGACGCACGCGCTGCGCTCGTCCCAGCTCGGCATGGTCAAGCTGTTGTCGGAGGCATCGATCGGCGCGGGCAAGCGGCGGATCGAGGGCTTGGTCGGCGCGGACGCCCATCGCCACCTGGCCCGTGAGCACATTCTCGTTTCGCAGCTGTCGACCATCCTGAGCGCCAGTCCGGAGGAGCTGGTCGACCGGGTGTCGGGCGTGGTCGCCCGCGTGCGGGAGCTGGAGAAGGAGCTCGACAAGCAGCGCGGTGCCGCGGTCCTCGCGGGGGCCGCAGACCTGGCGGCGACCGCGACCGAGGAGAACGGCGTTGCGGTGGTGGCCCACCGGGTGCCCGACGGCGCGGATGCGGACGACCTGCGCAAGTTGGCCCTCGACGTGCGCGGCCGGATTGACGCCGCGCGGCCCGCGGTTGTGGTCACCGCCGCAGTGACCGACGGCCGGCCCCTCGTGGTGGTGGCGGTCAATGACGCCGCTCGCGGGCGGGGTGTGCGCGCGGGAGACCTGGTGCGGGCCGCCGCCAAGGATCTCGGCGGCGGCGGCGGTGGTCGCGACGACCTCGCCCAGGGAGGCGGCACCGACCCGGCCGCGCTCGATGTGGTGTTGCGTGACCTGCCCGGCACGGTGGGTCGCTACGCTGTTTCTGGGCGATGAGGCCCGGGGTACGGCTTGCAGTTGATGTCGGAGATGTCCGGGTTGGCGTCGCGGTCAGTGATCCGGCAGGGGTGCTGGCGACGCCGTTGACGGTGCTGGCGCGCGACCGTAAGCGTGGTGGGGATCTCGACGACATCGCCGCGTTGGTGATCGAGCGAGAGGTGGTCGAGGTGGTCGTCGGACTGCCGCGGTCGCTGTCGGGGTCGGACGGTCCCGCAGCGCGCGCGGCGCACGACTACGCGGCTCGACTGGCGACGCAGGTGGCTCCCGTCCCGGTGCGGCTGGTCGACGAGCGCTTGAGCACGGCAGAGGCCGCCCGGGGGTTGCGCGCGGCCGGCAGGAGCTCGCGGGCTTCGCGTGGGGTGATCGACTCGGCCGCCGCGGTGGTCATCCTCCAGCACGCGCTCGACACCGAGCGGGCGACCGGTGCCATTCCCGGGCAGGCCGCGCTGTGAGCGGGCTGCGATTCGACCTCGACGACGACGTCGACACGTCGAACGGTCGCCGTGGATTCGCGCTCGCGGTGATGGGGTTCATCACGGTCGTGGTCGTGCTCTTGGTCCTGCTCGCCGGCCCGGTCAGGCACCTGTTCGGCTCCGGTGGCGACTACTCCGGTGCCGGGTCCGGTTCGGTCACCGTCGTCATCCACGATGGCGACAGCGTGTCGACGATCGGGCACACGCTCGCATCGGCGGGTGTCGTCCGTAGTTCCTCGGCGTTCACCAGCGCGGCCAGCATGAACCCGAAGGCGCGGCTGATTGGTCCGGGCACCTACCGGCTACGGGAGCATATGCGGGCCTCGCTCGCGGTCTCACTGCTGCTGAACCCGTCCGCGCGAGTGGGAGATCGGGTGACGATCCCCGAGGGATTCACGGCCTCCGAGATCGTCGACCGCCTCGCCGCCGAAACCTCGATCTCCAAGGCCTCGCTGACCGCCGCGGTCAGCGAGCCGTCCTCGCTCGGACTCCCTCCCTACTCCGGCGGCAAGGCCGAGGGGTTCCTCTTCCCGGCCACCTACGACGTGGAGCCCGGAGAATCCGCCGATTCGGTCCTGCGCGCCATGGTGCAGGCCTACGACCAGGCTGCGACCGACGTTCATCTCGCGGCGGGCGCGAAGCGGCTCGGCCTGACCGAGTACCAAGTGTTGATCCTGGCGTCGATGGTCCAAGCCGAGGGACGCTTGATCCAGGACTACCCGAAGATCGCGTCGGTTTTCCTCAACCGGCTCAAGGCGGGGATGCCGTTCGGCTCCGACGCGACCCTGGTGTACGCGGTCGGTCATGCGCCGCTGACGAGCAACGACCTGGCGAGCAACTCGCCCTACAACACCCGGTACAAGACCGGATTTCCCCCGACTCCGATCAATTCTCCGGGGGAGGCGGCGCTCACGGCCGTGTTGCACCCCGCCCACACCCAGGACTTGTACTTCGTCACCATCGACAAGCAAGGCCACACGGCGTACGCACGCACGCTCGGCGAGTTCAACCAGCTGGTCGCGCAGTCCCGGGCCAACGGCGTCCAGTGATCTCGTGACGGACGGCCGGCGCGGTGCCGCCGTCCTCGGCTCGCCCATCGCGCACTCGCTCTCTCCGGTGCTGCACCGGGCGGCCTACGATGCGCTCGGTCTCACCGGCTGGACCTACCGCGCCATCGAGTGCCGGGAGCACTCGCTGCGGACCGCGCTCGCCGAGTTGGATGCCGAGGGCCTCGCCGGGGTGAGTCTGACCATGCCGCTGAAACGGGCGGCGATCTCCCTCGTCGAATCCGCCACGGACGCCGCCGCCGAGGTCCGGGCGGCTAACACTGTCCTGTTCGGGCCCGCGCCCGGCATCTGGCACGCAGACAACACCGACATCCCGGGACTCGTTGCGGCGCTCCGCCCTGCTCTTGGGGCGGTCGACCTGACCCGGGGGGCGGCCGTGCTCGGTGCGGGAGCGACGGCGGCCTCGGCGGTCGCGGCGATCGGGCGGTGCGGCTTTGCGGCGGTCGAGGTTTTTGCCCGCCGTGCGCGCGCGGCCGAGGCGCTCGTGTCGCTCGGCGCGGCGCACGATCTCAGCGTGACGGTCCGGTCGTGGGACGAGGTTGGAGAGGCTCGTCACAGTGCGTTGCTGGTCTCGACCGTGCCGGCGGGAGCAAGCCCGGCGCTCGTCGACGCGGTGCACCAGGAAGGCGCCACCGGCGTGCTGTTCGACGTGATCTACTCCCCGTGGCCCACTGCGCTCGCGGACGCGTGGGAGTCGGCCGGTGGTGACGTCGTCGGCGGCTTAGAGCTACTGATCGAGCAGGCCGCGTTTCAGGTGGAGCTGATGACCGGCCTGGCGGCTCCGGTCGCGGTCATGCGTGTGGCGGGGTACGCAGCGCTCGAGCGGACAGGGTGAGTTGTTAGCCTGCCGGTCGAAGGACCTAGCGTGAGTCGGCGAGGAGACAGCGTGGCAACTCGGGTGGGAATCAACGGCTTCGGCCGGATCGGACGCAACTATTTCCGGGCGATCCTGGCCGGAGGACACGACATCGAGGTCGTCGCGTACAACGACCTTGCCGACATCGACACGATCGCTCATCTGCTCAAGTACGACAGCATCCTCGGGCGGCTGCCGGTCGAGGTGAACGTGACCGGTGAGGGTCTCGTGGTGGACGGTGCCACGATCGTGGCGCTCGCCGAGCGCGGAGGCCCTGGCGCGCTGCCGTGGAAGGACCTCGGGGTCGACGTGGTCATCGAGTCGACCGGCCACTTCACCAAGGCCGAGGAGGCACGCAAGCACGTCGACGTCGGTGGCGCGAAGAAGGTGATCATCTCCGCACCGGCAAGCGGTGAGGACATCACGGTCGTTCTCGGTGTCAACGACGATCTCCTCGACGGCAGCCAGACCGTGATCTCCAACGCGTCCTGCACAACCAACTGTCTCGGCCCGATGGCAAAGGTGCTCAACGACGCGTTCGGCATCGAGCGCGGGTTGATGACGACCGTCCACGCCTATACCCAGGACCAGAACCTTCAGGACGGCCCGCACAAGGATCTCCGCCGTGCCCGTGCGGCCGCGTTGAACATGGTGCCGACCTCGACCGGCGCAGCCAAGGCGATCGGTCTGGTCCTGCCCGAGCTTCAGGGCAAGCTCGACGGCTACGCGTTGCGGATCCCGATCCCGACCGGGTCGGCAACCGACCTGACGGTCAACCTCCGGACCCCGGCGAGCGCCGCGGAGATCAACGCCGCCATGAAGTCCGCCGCCGACGGAGCGCTAGCGGGGATCCTGCGCTACACCGAGGACGAGATCGTCTCGAGCGACATCGTGACGGACCCGGCCTCCTGCATCTTCGACGCCGGTCTCACCAAGGTGATCGGCGACCAGGCGAAGGTGGTCGGCTGGTACGACAACGAGTGGGGATACTCCAACCGGCTCGCCGACCTCACGGTGCTGGTCGGAAGCCGTCTGTCGGCGTGACGTCCGCGCTTCCCGGGATCGAGTCACTGGGGGATCTCCGCGGCCGACGGGTGGTCGTTCGCTGCGATCTCAACGTGCCATTGGACGCGGGGCGGATCACCGACGATGGTCGGATCCGGGCGAGCATCCCGACCCTGACACGCCTTCTCGACGCCGGCGCCAGCGTCGTCGTCCTCGCTCATCTCGGCCGACCGAAGGGGACGCCAGACCCGGCGTTGTCGCTCGCGCCAGTGGCAGTCCGGATGGGCGAGCTCCTTGGGCGTGCAGTGACTTTTGCCCCCGACATCGATGACGTGCCCGGCGACGCGGACATCGTTGTGGTCGAGAACATCAGATTCGAGGCGGCCGAGACGTCGAAGGTCCCGGCGGATCGGGACGCGCTCGCTGCTCGCCTCGCGGCGCTTGGCAGTGCCTATGTCGACGATGCGTTCGGTGCGGTGCACCGAACGCATGCGAGTGTTGACGAGCTCGCCAGGCGGTTGCCCAGCGCTGCCGGCGATCTGGTGCAGCGCGAGGTCGAGGTGTTGCGTCGTCTCACGGTTGATCCGCGCCGGCCGTTCACGGTCGTGCTGGGTGGCTCGAAGGTCTCGGACAAGCTTGCCGTCATCGACCGGCTCCTGCCGATCGTGGACCGGCTCTTGATCGGCGGCGGGATGTGCTTCACCTTCCTGGCCGCGCAGGGAGCCGAGGTCGGCGCGTCGCTGCTCGAACCGGACCAGCTCGATGCCTGCCGCGGGTTCCTCGAGGCAGGCAAGGTCGTGTTGCCGGTCGACGTCGTGGCCGCGAGCGCGTTCGCCGCGGACGCGCAGACGGCGGTGGTCCCGGCGGGGCACATTCCGGTCGGCTGGATGGGCCTGGATATCGGACCCGCGACCGTCGAGCTCTTCGCCGATCGGCTCGTCGGATCCCGCACGGTCTTCTGGAACGGACCGATGGGGGCATTCGAGATGGCGCCGTTCTCCGCGGGTACTCGCGGCGTGGCGCAGGCCATCGCCGACCTCACCGACGCGTTTACCGTCGTCGGGGGCGGTGATTCGGCCGCGGCGATTCGCTCGCTCGGAATCGACGAGGGCAGCTTCAGCCACATCTCGACGGGTGGGGGTGCCAGCCTCGAGTTCCTCGAGGGCCGCGCCCTTCCCGGACTGGTCGCGCTGGGCGACCGGAACTGAGCGCGTTCGATGACCCGCGGAGGACCGATGGCCGGCAGGACCCCGCTGATGGCGGGCAATTGGAAGATGAACCTCAACCACCTCGAGGCCATCGCCCTTGTCCAGAAGTTGGCCTTCTCCCTCAGTGACAAGGATTTCGACGCCGTTGAGATCGCGGTGCTCCCGCCGTTTACCGACATTCGCAGCGTGCAGACGATGGTCGACGGCGACCACCTTCGGATCCGGTACGGCGCCCAGGATCTCTGTCCGTTCGACTCCGGTGCGCACACCGGCGACGTGAGCGGCGTCATGCTGGCCAAGCTGGGGTGCACCTACGTCACCGTGGGTCACTCGGAGCGTCGCGAGCACCACCACGAGACCGACGAGGTGGTCAACGCGAAGGTGCTCGCGGCCTACCGCAATGGGCTCGTCCCGATCGTGTGTGTCGGCGAATCGCTCGAGGTGCGCCAGGCCGGCGCACAGGTGGAGCACGCGACGGGCCAACTGCGTGCGGCGCTGAGCGGCGTCACCGCCGCTCAGGCCGGGGCGGTGGTTGTCGCTTATGAGCCGATCTGGGCGATTGGCACCGGCGAGGTCGCGACCCCCGAAGATGCCCAGGAGGTCTGTGCCGCGCTGCGCACCACCCTGGGCTCCCTCTATACGACCGGTCTGGCCGGCGGGATCCGGGTGTTGTACGGCGGCTCGGTGAAGCCTGACAACATCGACGGCATCATGGCGCAGCCCGATGTCGACGGAGCACTTGTGGGCGGCGCCAGCCTCATTCCGGAAGACTTCGTGCGGATCGCGCGATTCCAGGGATAGTCTCCTCCGGTCGCGCAAGATAACCGTTAGGTCACAACTCGGCGCGTTTGCCCCCCTCGGGGTGGTGTGGTTGTGGCATTGTTTACCCAGCATGCGGCGGTGCCGCTGCCGTATCGAGTTGCCGTGCGATGCGCGGCCCGAAGGAGGATCATGCTCCGCAAGCGACGGATCGTTGGACTTGCCGCTCTCGCGAGCGTCGCGGGCATCGTGCTCGCCGCTTGCGGTGGCGGCAGCAGCGGCGGCGGTACCACCTCGCCGTCTGCCACGGCCGCGACGACGGTTCAATCCGGCGGCACGATGACTTACGCGCTCGACGAGAACCTCGTCGGCTTCAATGTCAACACATCCGCGGCGAGCGAGTTCGTGCTCCAGGAGATCATGAACGTCGTCTGGCCGCAGTCCTACATCATCGATCCGGGCTTCGTGCCGCAGCTCAACACCGAGTTGCTGGACAGCGTGACCGAGACCAGCACCGACCCGCAGACGCTGGTGTACAAGATCAACCCGAAGGCCGTGTGGTCCGACGGTGTGTCGATCGACGCAGCCGACTACATCTACAACTGGCAGGCCCAGAGCGGGAGCTCGAAGTACAAGGACGTCGGAGGCAAGCCGTTCGACGCCGCGTCCTCCACGGGCTACAACCAGATCAAGTCCGTCACCGGGTCAGACCCCACCGGCGGCACCTGCAATCCCGGCAGCGCGTCGACCTACACCAAGGGCCTGTGCCCCAACGGCAAGACGGTGACGGTGGTCTTCGCCAAGCCGTTCCCCGACTACAAGGCGCTGTTCGGTGACATCGTGCCGGCGCACATCGCGCAGAAGGTCGGCTGGAACACCGGCTTCAACAACTACAAGAACGCCATCTCGGGCAGCTGGTACCAGATCAGCCGGTACACCCCGAACCAGTCCGTCGTGCTGACCAAGAACCCGCGTTACTGGGGCACCCCGGGCAACCTGGATCGGATCGTCTTCCGGATCTTGAGCTCGGATGACTCCGAGCCACCGGCGCTGGCCAACGGCGACGTCAACTTCCTCACCCCGGAGGCGGTGACGACGGCCTTCGTCCAGCAGGTCGCGAAGATTCCGAACACCACGGTAAAGGTCGAGCCAGGGCTCGAGTTCGAGCACTTGGACTTCAACGAGGCCAACCCTTACCTGGCGAAGGTCCAAGTGCGACAAGCCATCGCTTACGGCACTGACCGTAAGCAGATCATCCAGCGGACGGCGGGGGAGATCGATCCTTCGATCGTGCCGTTGGGCAACCGGATGTTCGTGAACAGCCAGCCGCAGTACGTCGACAACGGTGCGGCCTACGACACCGTCAACGTTGCGAAGGCAAAGTCGTTGTTGTCGGGACTGGGATTCACGATGGGTTCGGATGGCTACTACCAGCCCAACTACGGTCCGGAGAAGGGCAAGGACCTCAGCCTGACGATCACGACAACGACGGGTAACCCGACGCGGTCGCAGACCGAGCAGCTGTTCCAGAGCCAGATGAAGGCGATCGGCATCAAGATCAACATCCACAACGAGGATGCCGAGACCTACTTCGGGACCAGCCTGCCGAAGGGTCAGTACGACATCGGCGAGTTCGCCTGGGTCGCCACTCCCTTCGTGTCGAGCAACCAGTCGATCTACTGCTCGTACACCAACGCCGCGAACTGCGGCCAGAACTGGATCCATTACGCCAACAAGTCGGTGGACACCGATATGGCGAACGGTGCCACGGCACCGAGTGCGGACCAGGAGGCTGCGGACTTCAACGCCGCGGACAAGCAGTTGTGGGCCGACATGGCGACACTGCCGATCTACCAGTACCCGGTCTACTTCGCTTGGGACAACAACTACGCGAACGTTGAGCCCAACGCGTCCAGCACGGGTGCTTCGTGGAACGCGGAGCAGTGGGGCTTGGCCAACAAGGCCAAGTAACCGTTTCAGCGCATGATCAACGGTCGGGCCCGACAGCCTCGAATGGCT
>DATJWM010000142.1:0-9540 GCA_035501255.1 Mycobacteriales bacterium
TGTGACGCTAGCGCCGTCGCGATGGTTGCGCGGCTCCGGAACGATAGCGTTGTTGATCAACAGCAACTCGTCCCTGGTCAGGTCCATAGACCGAACGGTAGCGCCGGCTCGACGGCGCCAGGCATGTTCTTCTCGATCGAGCGAGCGGCACATACAGTCCGCGCAGCGCGACCCCAATGGCGGTGAAGCCAGCGACAACCAGGAGGTTCGCGGCGGTGCCCCTTACGAAGACGCGGCGGTCGCCTCGGAAATCGTGCTCCCAGTCATCCTCAACCATGACCGCACAGAGCGTCGCGAGTTCGAGGGGTATGAGCAGAAGGCCGCTTGCCTTCCAGGGGAAAGCGGCGAACCGCCCCAGCAGCACCGCGACAACCGCGAACGCCGAGAACCACGCGACGAGTCGGACGAGACCATCCCGTCGAGGCTCACCACTCTGCATGTTCACACGCTCATTGTCGGTTGCGCGCGGCGCCGAGTGGAGCGTCCAGTAGCGCCGGATCGAGCGCTCTGGATCGGCACTTCCAGAGCACGCGCCTTAGGCCACGGTCCCTCGACGAACCAGTCGAAGTGAGGGTGATCCTGCGGCGAGTGTTGGGGCTTGACCCTTCGCGATCCGAAAGACCTCGCTGCCGTCTGGGACGCCTTGTTGTGCCAGCGCGAGGAGGTCACGAGCGAGGCTGCGGAGACCGAGCTCATTCGCCTGGAGGACGACTTCGCCGTTTGATGCGACGGAGACCGCGACAACGTCGGCATGGTCGCACCACCCTCGAACACCCCACGCTGGATCGTAAGTGGGTATCGGGACCACTTCGTCGTGGACGGGGATGTCGTCAGGGACCCAGGCAGTCTCGTCGGCGGGGCCGGGGGTGTTTGGCATGGCGTCGAGAATCCCACCTCGGATCGGCCTCATGCTATCGGCAGCTATCAACCGGGAGCAGTGGAAGGTGGCGGCGGGGTCGGCCCCTCGTCGTCCAAGGACTGCGATGACCTCAGCCCGACAACGTGAAGAATAATCGGGAGAACCAAAACGACGCCCAGCAGCGCAATCGCGGTCGTGAACCATTCGACCCGACGACGCCGCGCGGCAATGATGCCAACGATCCCGCTGAGGCAGAGCAGCACCCCGATCGTGCCCGCCAAGACCTCAGCGTCGTGGCCATCGCCCCACAGGTACGCCGTGCGATCGTGCCTGACCAGAGTCACCGGCACCTGACCGCCAAACGGATGATGCTGAAAGTCGTTCGGGACGCTCACGTTGCGGACGGGTCCGCCCGGCTGGCCCATCGGATCATCGACGCGGAACGTCCCTCGACATGACCAGCTGACCAGCAAGGGCCGTCGCGAACAGTGAGTCACGGTCACCTGACCGATGTCTGCCGCACCACCGGTGGTTGTCTCGTGCCAGTGACGCACTGTCGACCACATCGAGGTCGTGGCCGGGGCAACGAGGACGAGACTCAGCGCGGCCAACACCAACGCAAACATGCTCGCGCGGCTGCGCCGTCGAGGAGGCGCGGCCTCGGGGGTGATGCCCTGGTCGACAACCTGCGCATCACTCACCGGCGCATGATGACACGGCGTGCTGTATCGCCAGACTGCGTGCGCTGGATCGGCACATCTGGTCGGCTGGCAGATTGACCTACCCCGCCGCAGAGCGCTCCCGTCCTTTGCGCCTGGAGACGATGAAGATTGTGCAAAGGAGAGACGGAATAACTAGCACCGCGCCCCCTTGGTGGCCTGTGAACATCAGTACGCACGCGAGGACAGCGAGGCCGAGCCCTAGGGCCGCGACGAATCGATCTGCACGAGGCAGGACCGCCCATCTCTCTCGCATCGTCTGAGTGTGCCATGGGGCGCGAGTCGAACGCTCTGCATCATCAGCTACACGATGCCCGGCGGTCGGTCGCCCACCGTTGAAATGTGTCTTACGGCCACACGGAGGGCGTCGACCACTGTGTCCGCGTCAGAGTTCTCCCACTGTGTCCGTGTGTATGCGGAGGCAGAGATGATTCGTCCGTCGCGCACGTGAATGAGAATCCCGTTGTTTCGCGGGCGGAATGTGCTGTAGGGAGGCGGTTCGTCGACTCGCTCAATGTCCTCCAGCGGCACCTGGTATGTATGCCAATAGTTATGAATCCATACGTGTTCGCCGTCGAGGACGACCTTGAGCCGAACGACCTGCATCGCAAGGACGACGCAGGCAATGGTCAGGACGGCAAAGACGATCCGCTGAGGAAACGGGGCCGGTCCAGTTCCCTGAAAGTTCGTAAGGACCAAGGAAAAGCACACGAAGGCAAAACCCAGGAGGCCGCCCATACCAATCCACCGCCGTCGCCGCCGGAAGACGAGTCGGACATGGTCCGAAGGGGCGTCGACGAGATCCTGCCCGCCCAGATCGGTCACCGGTCAATCGTGCCTCATCACCAGTCGCCGGAAGGCCGGATCAAGTGCACTGGAACGGCTAGGTTCGTTCTCATCGAGCGTTCGACAACGCGAGTTGTCGCTCGTATCAGCTAACTGTGTATGGCTTGATTGATCTTGAAGTGGTGTCGCGTCGAGCGGTCACTCGCCGAGCCGGCGAAGCGCCTCGGCATAGCGCGGAAGCTGCGTGTGGAGAACACGGTCCAATAGGTGACGCCGCGTGCGACGAAGACGGCGATCGCGTCGCGCCCGGAGCCATTTCCTCATGGCTCAATCATCCCCGCGAACGAACAAGTTAACTTGCCAAGAGCGCGCGCGGCAAGATAACTTGTAAAAAGTGGCGGATGACCCCCTCGTCGCGGCGAGCGCCCCCAAGCACGGCGTCGCGGCCGAGGACATCCTGCACGGCTACCGCAATCCCATGCGCGCGTACGACCTCGACGACGGGTTCACCATGCCGATCGGGCCGGCCACTGACGGTGATCTCCTCGAGATCGGCGTCGTGTCCGGGACCGACGGATCCGTCATCGTTCACGCGATGCGCGCCCGACCCCAATTCCTCACGCGAGCGGTGAACTGACATGCCGCGATCGACCGAAGAGATCCTTGCCCAGGCCGACGAGCTGGCGAAGCGCTTCGAGGACTTCGAGCCCACCGACGACGGCGTCGATGCCCACGCGCTCCGCGAGATCCGACACGCCTTCGTCCGGCGAGCCGAGGCCGAGCGCGAAATCAACGAGGCCGTAGCGGTCGCGCGGGCCGAGGGCCACTCGTGGTCGACAATCGGCGCGATGCTTGGAACCTCCGGAGAGGCGGCGCGACAGCGATATGGGCAACTCTCGAAGGCCTGAACGCGGAGTGGGCGACGCAGCGCAGCCAGTGTGGACACCGGAACTCGAAGCTGAGGCGCGCCGGCAGTTGTTCGACGACGCCGCTAGCACGCCGACGTACCCAGAGACGTAATCCCCGACGTACCCAGGACCTTCACGTCGTGCCATTCGCGAGCGATACTCGGCTTGGCAAACCGACCCCCGAAGGAGATGGATTGACATGATCGACGGCGCTTCCGAGCGCAGCGGTCACACGGTGAGCAACGATCTGGCCGCTTCCAAGCTGGTCATCTACGGGTTCGATTTCGGCAGGTTTGCCGCCTTAAGTGAGCTGCCCAATGAGTCGAATGTTTCGAGGTGGAAGCATCACGGGGCGGGCAGCGCGCCAAGCGTCGGCTGATTCGGGGTGCCTACGCGGCCGCGCTGCTGCTCGGCGGGCTGTTCGCCGCCACACCGGCTGGAGCGGTTTCCAGCGGTGGGACGCATCTGCCGTTCAGTCAGTACACCGACATGGTGGTGGACGAAGCCGCTGGCCACATCTTCTTCACTTCTAACACGTCGACGGTGACAGTCACCGATCTGAGCGGTGTCGATGCGCAGACGATCAACGGTCTCGCCGGATCGTCCGGCCTGGCCCTATCTCCGGATGGATCGACAATCTACGTCGCTGCCACCAGCGCCAACACCATCGCCTCGATCGACACCACGAGTCTCGCCGTGACCAAGCCATTCACCGGGCTGAGCTGCCCGAGCTCGTTGGCCTTTGCCGGCGGCAAGCTCTACTTCTCCTACGGCTGCGCTGTCGGCGAGAGCAACATCGGCAGCATCGACGTCGCCAACTCATCACCGACGGTGAGCACGGACCTGGTGAACGACTACTGGTATTCGCCGCCGTACTTCGCCGACACCCCGCCGTCTTCGAACGTCCTCGTCGCGGGGCAGCAAGACATGGAACCGGCAACCATCATCAGCTATGACGTGGCCGATGGCTCACCGGTCAAGCTCGCGCAAAATGATAGCGACTCCTGCGAGAACCTCGAGAGCATGGCGGTAACGACGGACGGAGCCGAGGTTGCGGTCGCCTGCGGATCGCCGTACCACGTCTCGACCTACAACACCGCGGATTTGTCCGGCATCGACACCTACGGTGGCGACTCACCGTATCCCGCTGCGGTTGCGTTCTCGGCGGACGACAGCCAGTTGGCGGCCGGCTACTCGGGGTACGACGACCCGAACGTGGTCATCTATCCCTCGGGCGATCCGAGCAGCACTATCCTCGGCGAGGACCTCGACGTCGGCGGACAGGGCACCCTCACCCGAGACGACCTTCGATTCGGAGCAAGTGGCAGCCTCTACGCGGTCGTGCCAACCAGCGTCTACGACAACGACTTCGACCTCTTTGTCATACCGGATCCGGCCTTGCCGGTGCCGATCCTCACGGTCAACGCACCATCGACGGATCAGCGTGGTTCGCAGATCTCGGTCAGTGGCCAAATAACTTCTGCACCGTCGTTGACCTACCCCTTGACGCTTGGCATTTCGCGTCAGGATGCCAATGGCGTTCAGGTTCTGGGGTCGGTGACAACCGACGATTCGGGAAACTTCTCCTTCGATGACACTCCGCCTGTGGCGGGCACCGCGACCTACACGGTGAGTTACGACCCGATCGCCGCCGGTGACTCGACCCACGCGCCCGTCGCCGAGAGCGCGCAGGTCGACGTGAGCGGAGACCCGACGACGCTCACTCTCACCACGGACGCGAGGCACTATGAGTACGACTCGCGAGTCCACCTCACGGCGCAGCTGGGCCCGACGAGCGGCGCCGAAACCGTATCGATAATCGCGGAGCCGCGCGGTGACGGCGAGACGCTGGTCAGCACCAAGAAGGTGGACAGCAATGGAATGCTGACCGCGAGCTACCGCGTCAAACGATCGACGACGTTCCTGGCACAGTTCAACGGTGACCTCGAACGAGCAGCCGCGAGCGCGAGAGTCGACGTGACCGTGAGTGGCAAGGTGTCCGAGGCCATGGAGGGCGCAAACCACAGGTCTCACGGTGTTTTCCGGTACGGGCCAACAGACGTCCCGTTGCTGGAGTCAACGGTCAAGCCTGTACA
Source organism: Mycobacteriales bacterium (assembly GCA_035501255.1). Classification (GTDB taxonomy): domain Bacteria; phylum Actinomycetota; class Actinomycetes; order JAFAQI01; family JAFAQI01; genus JAFAZI01. The sequence continues at coordinate 5,369 of DATJWM010000142.1, forward strand.
GCCTGACGCCTGCATCCAATTCGTTGCGCAGCATCGAAGCTACGAAGTGTGGAAGACCATCCACAAGAGGAACTGCGTGCGGACTGATTCGTCGGGCACGGCGTCGTACCGCTTCACCGGCACGCACGTCCTTGGCGCCCACTACCGCATCCGTGCCGTGTGGGCCGGGGACGCAACCTCGACCGCTGCCCACGGCAAGTGGCGATACGTGGTGTTTCGCCACTAGAACTGATCGGCAATTCGCAGAACACGCAGTTCGTCAACGCACGCGAGGGCCGCGACCGCCGCTGGCGCAGGGTGATCGCAGCCATCAGCAGGAAGCCGCGGCACCGCGGTGCCACACGAGAACGACCTTCGTGCCCGTGTGCGTGTTCACCCAGTGACCGGCCGACGAGCCACTGGTTCCCTTGCCGGTCGAGTCGACGCAGTTCAACGAGTCGGTGAGGGTGGGCGCTTTGACCACGGTCACCTTGTCGCCGACGTGCGGCACGAAGGCGTTGCGCACCGCCAGCGCTCCGTGCAACACAACCGAGCCGATCGACGTGATCGAACCACTCTTCGTCTTGGCGATGTCGAGCGCAATCTTGTGGCCCTTTGGCTGCTCGAACGATCTGGCGAACACCTTTCCGCTGTGGATGGAGAACGTGCCGCGATTGCTGACTGTCCCGTTGGCGAACTCGCTGAAGGCACCCGCGTCGAGCACCGACGTGTTGACGAGAACGGACGAGCCGACGTCGATCTCGTCGTGCGCGGACGCGGTGCCGGCAGCGACCGTCGTCGCTACCTTGAGCGTCAGCTTGCTCGGGGTGCTGCCGCCGCCAATGTTGGCGATGGCCTTGGTGTTCTGCCCCGAGACTGCGAGACCTCCGGCGAGCGACACGGTGACCGCACCTGACACCGACCCACCGGTCCAGTTCATCGCGCCCGCGCCGCTGAGAACGGCGGTCCCGTCGAGCGAGCCGTGGTCGCCGAGGACCAGCCGCGTGTTCGCCTTGACGTCGAGCGTGCCGCTGACTGCGGTCGGCCCTGTGACCGAGAGGTTTCCGCCGCCGCCGACGGTACCCGCGGCTAGCTTGTTCGGCGCACCTCCGGTCAGTCGCAGCACCTTCCCGCTCGCAATCGTCGTTGTGCCGGACGACTCGTACGCGACCCCGGAAACAACGGCCGGGTCCGAACCGCCCCCGGACCCGACGTGAACCGAACCGGAATTCGTGAGCCGGTCGGGGGCGGCGCAGCACTCCTCGCTGGCAAACGAAGTTCCCGGCGCGATGTTGACGACGCCATCAGAGGCGTTCACCAGATGCGCCTGCGAGGCGGTGGAGACGGTCGCGCCATCGGTCAGCGTGACGATGCCGTGATTGGTCAGAGTGACCGGTACACCCGCACCTCCGGCCGAGTAGTCATGCCCCGAGAGCACGCGACCTCCGCCACCGGTGTGCGCACCAGCCACCTCCACCGTTACGCCGTGCGCAATCGTGAGCCCCGCCTGGATGACGCCGCCCGTCCAGTCGAAGGTTCCCGTGCCCGCAAATGTCACCGTCCCCGCAAGCGACGAAGACGACGTCGACGTCACTCCGCCGAGCTCCAGGTGGAAGCCGCTCCCGAGCGTCTGGGTGCCGCTGAACCGTGCTTGCGAGGCACCAGTGAGCAGCCAGCGGCCGTCACCGGTGTAGGCGCCCGTCGTGCCGGTCGTGACCGGTCCGGCCGACGTGAGCAGCTCCCCGTTCGCCGACGTCGCCAGCACCGCGTTCTGGTCCAGCTCCAGCGTGCCGAGGGTCAGCGTGTTCCCACCGATCGAGATCGTGCCATCGTTGACCACCTTCGCCGGGTCGGTGCAACACGCACTTCCGTCAACCTCGTTCGAGCCGGACGACGACAGCACGGCGCCGTCCTCCAGATGCAGTTCCTGTCCGTGCAGGATCTGCAGCTCTCCCGGGCTGCTCAGTCCGTCCAACGTCAACCGTCCGGCGACGTCCAACTCCTGTGTCAGCGCGTTCAGGCGCTGGTTGGATCCGCTGATTTGGCCACTTGCGCTGGACTCGATCGTTGTCGGCGAGCTCAGTGTTCCACCGTTCCACGAGAAGGACCCGGAGATCGAAAGAGCGCCTCCCGACACGCTCGTCGTGCACAACGCCGGGTTCTCCTCGAGGGTGAAATCGACCAGCTCCACGGTGGGCGTGGAATCGACATGGGCGAAGCAGTCACCGGCCGACGGCTGCTCAATGATCACCGAGTCGCCGTCACCCGGCACTCCGACCGGATTCCAGTTTTCCGAATCGCTCCACGAGTGGTTGTCCCCGCCCGAGCCCTGCGAGTTGCCGACCCACGTGTAGGTGGTGCCACTCGTGGCGTGGGCTGCCAGCGGCGGCAGTGCCAGAACGCAGAGCACTGCTGCGAGCGCGCAACCGAGCCGGCGAACACCCATCCGGGCCTCCCCCATCGGGACCTCCTCAGAGGCTGACCGCCGGCCGTACCATGCGCGGTCTCGAGGTCGTAGAGCCCACGACCGTCGGGCAGATCCTAGAGCCCCGTCGACGCTCGGCCCAACCGCTCCTCGTGTGCGGTCCTCAGTCTCGGTCCAGAGTGGCGCCACTGCCGTACCGGAGCGGTGGCAGGCGGCCACGGGGCTGCGTACCATCCGCTCATGGCGGTCCGCTGCGTCATCCAACGGGGACCGAAGAACAACAAGTCGGTCGCGTTCGCCGTCGACTGGCCGGGGTGGAGCCGCGGAGCGAAGACACCTGATCTGGCCGTCGAGGTGCTCGAGTCGTATCGCGACCGCTATCGACCCATCGCCGCCGATGCCGGCTTCGCAACGGAGTACGACGTCTCCGGTGCGCTGGACGTGGTTGAGGACGTCGTCGGGGCCGGCTCGACCGACTTCTGGGGCATCTCCTTCGTACCTTCCGGGCTCGAAGACGAGCCATTAGGTGACGCCGAGCTCGACCGCAAGATCGCCCTGCTGCGGGCCTGCTGGGCCTACTTCGACGGCGTCGCCGACCGCGTTTCGGCGGAGATGCGCAAAGGTCCGCGCGGCGGCGGTCGGGACCGCGATCGGATCATCCGCCACACCATCCGGGTCGAGAGCGAGGAGTTCGCCAAGCGCCTGGGCTTACGGATTCCCGAGGAAGGCGCGTTGAGCCCAAAGGGTCTGCGCGAGTATCGGGAGGACTACGTCAACGCGATGCGTGCCTATAACACCGGCGAGGGCAAACGTATGCGGACGTGGAACCTACCGTTCCTGATCCGCCACAGCGCCTACCACACCATGGACCACGCCTGGGAGATGGAGGACAAGGACCTCACCGGGTTCGACGGGCGCTGATCGGCGGGCGACCGGGGACGTTCGGGTGTCGCGACTCGTCAAGAGTCCAGCGAGGTCAGGCGTGGATCGTCAGCCAACGCACGAAGTCGCCTCGTCGGGGGTGGGTAGAAGCCGTGAAAGCGAAAGTCGAAGTCGTAACCGCGCCGCCTGACCCGCCGTGCCGACCGAAGACGATGGCTCGCCACCCCGGCCTTCGTGATGGCGAGCGTCATCACGACGTTTCCGGTGACGGCACGGACCAGCCTGCGCTGAACGAAGACTGCGCCCCCGACCTGTTGGCTGGCCGTGTGCTCGAACAAGACGACCGACCCCGGTATGTGGTTGGCGAAGGCAGCTATCAGCCGCTGACCGGGTTGGGGCGATCCGGCACACGACGCGCCTTCGCAACGCGGCGCCAGCGAACGGGCGGGATGCGCCGTAGACACGTCCGTGCCGGCCGGCCGGTTGGGCAGTGCAGTCCGGTCGGTCGTGATGGCACGAATGCACAGGACCGCGACGACAACAGCCAGGATCCACGGGAGGGCGACGGACCACGACCTGCGTCGTTGCGAGCCGGACTCGAGGGTCTCCTTGCCAGTCACCGCACCCTTCACCCGCCACAGTCCGCGGTCACTTGCTGCAGCGGACGTCGTCTCTCGTCGTATGGGCCTGACGGACCTTCGCTGTGTGCTGGCCGACGCAGGTCGTACCGTTTTCGAAGTCCGGGCTCGATCCGGTGAGGGTGTAGGACCCGGGGGCAACGATGAACTCATAGCTCCCCGATGGCCCGGCAGCGGGCGCATCGAAGGTCGCGACGACCTGACCCGCCTGAGACAACGTTATCGTCCCGCGAAGCGGCACGAGCCCG
>DATJWM010000143.1:0-4194 GCA_035501255.1 Mycobacteriales bacterium
CGCTCTCGTGGGAGCCTTGGCGGTGAAGGTCGATGAGGAGATCTTCGCGATCACCTCGGGCGGCGGTGTGATCCGCACCAGGGTCAAGGAAGTTCGCCGCGCCGGGCGACAGACGATGGGGGTCCGCCTCATCAATCTGCCGGAGGAGCAGACCGTAGTAGCGGTCGCGCTGAACGCCGAGGCAGAAGAAGAGGAGGGCTAACGCTCGTGACGAGTGGTCCGGGGGATTCGCGCAGGCTGGGAGGAACGCCGACGTTCGGCGAGCGTTCCGCTCCGGCGCAGCGCGCCTCCGCGGTCATGCCGCCGGGTGCTCGCCCGCAGGATGCGGCGACCGTTGCTTCCCCGGACGGGGTCAAGCGCCGACCGGTGACGGTCGGTACGGCGGCCGCCGCCCGCCCGAAGGGTCGGCGCGCGAAACTGACGGTGAAGCGGATCGACCCGTGGACCACATTGAAGTTCGCCTTCGTCTACGGTCTCGCCGGCACGGTCGTTCTGCTGGTCACGGTGATCGTGCTGTACGGCGTCGTGGACGCGATGGGAGTGATCGACTCGATCCGGTCGTTCCTCGGCGATGTCAGCAGCAGCGGCAACAGCACCGGCGGGCTCGGCGCCTGGTTGGGCTTCGACCGGGTCCTGCTCGTCGCACTCGTGGTGGGGGCGATCAACGTCGTACTGTTCACGGCGTTTGCGACCTTGACAGCGTTCATCTACAACGTTTGCACCGACATTGTCGGCGGCATCGAGGTCACACTCGCGGAGCGCGACTAGATCCGCCGCGTTCGCGGCCTACGGTAGGCTCGCTCCTCTGCAAGGGCCTGTAGCTCAGCTCGGTTAGAGCGCTTCCCTGATAAGGAAGAGGTCGATGGTTCAAGTCCATCCAGGCCCACCCGAAGCCCCCTCGGGGACGTAGCTCAATTGGCAGAGCACCGCCTTTGCAAGGCGGGGGTTAGGGGTTCGATTCCCCTCGTCTCCACAAGATCATTTCCGGCGGGACGCCGCAGTCGGCGCGCGGCCGGTGGTGCCGGACGTCGACCGGTTGGTGTTCGACGCGGTGCTCGCGGCGGGCGCCCGCAGGACGGTCTTCACCCGCAGTGACTTGGCCGCGGAGGTTGCGGCGCGGACCCCCGCTGAGGCGAAGGTGGACGCGGGCACGGTCCTGGACTGGGTGCAGCGGCTCACCGACCGCGCTGTTGCCCTCGAGCAGACGGTCACCTTGCTGCCTGACCATGATGGGCCGGTCCGCGTCGCTGATGCCCGGTAGGCCTCCGCGACCACCCTGAACCAGGAACTCGCGATCCTGCAGTTCGCCGACGCCGGGCGAGCAGCTGGGGTGGCGACCTGCCGCGCACCCGTGGTCGCTGACACTTGCCGGCGGGGCGGGTTGGATCAGACTCAGACCGCGGCCGTCACGCAGATCCTGCTCGGCGGGACCAGGTCTCGGTGCTGGGCGCACCAGCCGGGACCGGGAAGACCACCACGGTCGCGGCGATGGTCGACGCCTGGCGCTTCACCGGCCGACACATCCTCGCGCTCGCCCCGTCGGCGCGGGCCGCGAAAGAGCTCGCCGCCGCGACCGGGCTACCCGCCGACACCGTCGCGAAGTACCTGCACGAGAACACGAAGCATCCCGGTGCGTCGCGGTATCGGCTGTCGCTGGGTGCGGTCGTGATCGTGGACGAGACCTCGATGCTCGCCACCGCTGATCTGCACCAGCTTAAGACCAATGTCGAGCTGACCGGCGGCGATAAGGCGCAGAGCCGGTTATCGATCACCGGTCAGATGTAACCCTAGGCATGTTCGCGACCTAGTGTCGCGCCTCTGAAGTTCCTTGCCTTGTCGCGTGGGGCAGGATTTCGTCGGCGGTTTTGGTCCATACGAATGGTTGGCAGCGTTCGTTCCAGCCGGTGATGAATCGGTTGATGGCGTCGACGAGTTCTTTGACGCTGGTGAAGCTCCCCCGGCGGATGGCCTGGCGGGTGATGATCCCGAAGAAGATCTCGACCATGTTCATCCAGGAGCCGCTGGTCGGGGTGAAGTGCAGCGTGACTCTCGGGTTCTTCTCAAGCCACGCGGTGATCTCGGCGTGCTTGTGGGTGTGGTAGTTGTCGAGCACGACGTGCAGTTCACGGCGCGGGTAGGCCTTCGCGACCTGTTTCATGAAGGCCAGGAACTCGGCTTTGCCGTGTCGGTCGTAGCAGGCGTCGGTGACCTTTCCGGTCGCGATCTCCAACGCTGCGAACAACGTCGTGGTGCCGTGGCGCTTGTAGTCGTGGGTGGCGCGTGCCGGTAACCCTGGTCGCATCGGCAGCATCGGTGCGGTGCGGTCCAACGCTTGGATCTGGGACTTCTCATCGATGCAGAGCACGATCGCTTTCTGCGGCGGGTCGAGATAGAGCCCGACCACGTCACGAACCTTTGCCTCCAACTGCGGGTCGGTGGAGAACTTGAACGTCTCGGCCCGCCACGGCTGCACCCCGTACCGCTTCCATGCCCGAGACACCGTCGCGTGCCCGATCTCGAGCTCATCAGCGAGCAGCCGGCTCGACCAGTGCGTCACCCCGAGCCGTGGCGGCGGCGGGTCCAACGTCGCGGCGATGATCGCCGCGTCATCGATCGTCTTCGGTCGTCCCGACCGCGGTGCGTCAACCAGCCCCTCGAGACCGTCCGCGTCATAACGCCGCTTCCACCGGCTCACCGTCGGCCGCGTGACACCCAGCCGCCGACAGATCGAGTTCGTGCCCTCGCCATCAGCGGCCGCAAGCACGATCTTCGCCCGCTGAGCCAAACCAGCCCGCTGCGAGGATGACCTCGTCCAACTCAGCAGCGTCGAGCGATCCCCATCACGAAGCTGCACCAGTCCAGTAGACAGCGCCATGCCTGATCATCGCGCGATCCATCACCTAAGTAAAGGAACTAATGAGCCACGACACTAGAAGGGGTGTGACGGCGACGCCAACTGCCTGGCACGTGGTCCGGAATCGGCAACGCGCCGCCCAGCGTCGTCACCTCCTTCTCGGTCGACTCGCCAATGAAGCATCGACCGACCCGCTGGCCCGGGATCCGGCCGACAGCACCATCGCGACAGACGTGGCGACAGAGGCGCTGCGACGTCTGTCGCCCGTCGATCAGGAGGCGGTTCGGCTCATCTGCTGGGAAGGCCTGTCACTAACTGAGGCTGCCTCAGTGATGCGGTGCAGCGAGGTCGCCCTGAAGGTGCGGCTGCATCGCGCCCGCCGACGTCTTGCAGCGCACCTGAACGGTCCGGAACAGATCGGCCAGGGCCAGAGAGTGGAGGCGATCCGATGACCGATCTGCTTGAAGCACCCGAGTTCGCACTGGTGCGGGCAGTGAACCCAGTGCCATCAGTGGTCGAGGTCGACGGCGACGACGCGCTACGCGTGCGGATCATGCAGACCGCTCCTCGGAACCATCGCCGTCGCCCAGCCCTGATCATCGACGCTGCCGCCGTGGGTGTCGCGACGCTGACCGGGGTCGCTGCCGCTGCCGGTCTCATCCCAGCCGGTGTGACCCGCGCCTTCGATTCGCTGGGAAGCGCGGGCAAGGGTGTCACGGACGCGCACGTTGTCGCACAGACGACGCTGCCCACCGGGATCAGGGCGCAGGTCTGGGTCGGGCACAACTCCCAGGGTGGGGCCTGCGAGTACACCCGTGTGGTCGCGCCGAACGGCAGCGAAGATGGCGGCGTCGGTTGCTTCAGCGGGGCCGAGCCCAGCCGGCCGCGTCCCTCGTTCGTCGGCGGGTTGGAGGCAGCAGGCAGGCCACTGCCCTCGCTGACCTACATCGTCACCGCTCACACGACCCTCGCGAGTGTCCAGCGAATCGTCTTGGTGTTTGACGACGGGATCACGACCCCGCTCAGCTACAACGCACGTACCGGCTGGGCTATCGGAGTCGTACCGCCCGACCGGACCACGCACGCCAGCCAACTCGTTGCATACGACGCCAACGGACATGTCGTCGCACGTGAGCATGAACGCCCGACGACAGGCAGGGCCCCACGGCAAGTGAGCGATCCGAACTGAAGTGCTCTCTCTCGATCGAGAAGAACATGCCTGGCGCCGTCGAGCCGGCGCTACCGTTCGGTCTATGGACCTGACCAGGGACGAGTTGCTGTTGATCAACAACGCTATCGTTCCGGAGCCGCGCAACCATCGCGACGGCGCTAGCGTCACA